>NZ_JAFMPZ010000076.1 GCF_017353455.1 Streptomyces laculatispora | reverse complement strand
AAGGCCGCCGCCGCTCCGGCCACCGAGGCCCCGGCCGGGCCGGAGTACGTGACGCTGCGCGGCCCCTCGGCCGCGGTCGCGAAGAACATGAACGCCTCGCTGGAGCTGCCGACGGCCACGTCCGTCCGTGCCGTCCCGGTGAAGCTGCTCTTCGACAACCGCATCGTCATCAACAACCACCTCAAGCGCGCCCGGGGCGGGAAGATCTCCTTCACGCACCTCATCGGGTACGCGATGGTGCAGGCCCTCAAGGCCATGCCGGCGATGAACTACTCCTTCGCCCAGAAGGACGGCAAGCCGACCCTGGTCAAGCCGGAGCACGTCAACCTCGGCCTGGCCATCGACCTGGTGAAGCCGAACGGTGACCGCCAGCTGGTCGTCGCGGCCATCAAGCAGGCCGAGACGCTCAACTTCTTCGAGTTCTGGCAGGCCTACGAGGACATCGTCCGCCGGGCCCGCAACGGCAAGCTCGGGATGGACGACTTCACCGGTGTCACCGCCTCGCTGACCAACCCCGGCGGCATCGGCACCGTTCACTCGGTGCCCCGCCTGATGCCCGGACAGGGCCTCATCATGGGTGTCGGCGCGATGGACTACCCGGCGGAGTTCCAGGGCACGTCGCAGGACACCCTGAACAAGCTCGGTATCTCGAAGGTCATGACCCTGACCTCGACGTACGACCACCGGGTCATCCAGGGCGCCGCCTCCGGCGAGTTCCTTCGGATCCTCAGCCAGCTGCTGCTCGGCGAGAACGACTTCTACGACGAGATCTTCAAGGCGCTCCGCATCCCCTACGAGCCGGTCCGCTGGCTCAAGGACATCGACGCCTCGCACGACGACGACGTCACCAAGGCCGCGCGGGTCTTCGAGCTGATCCACTCCTACCGGGTCCGCGGCCACGTCATGGCCGACACCGACCCGCTGGAGTACCGCCAGCGCAAGCACCCCGACCTGGACATCACCGAGCACGGCCTCACCCTGTGGGACCTGGAGCGGGACTTCGCGGTCGGCGGCTTCGCCGGGCAGACCCTGATGAAGCTCCGCGACATCCTCGGTGTGCTGCGTGAGTCGTACTGCCGCACCACCGGCATCGAGTTCATGCACATCCAGGACCCGAAGGAGCGCAAGTGGCTCCAGGACCGGGTGGAGCGTCCGCGCCCCGCACCGGAGCGCGAGGAGCAGCTGCGGATCCTGCGCCGGCTCAACGCCGCCGAGGCGTTCGAGACGTTCCTGCAGACCAAGTACGTCGGCCAGAAGCGGTTCTCGCTGGAGGGCGGCGAGTCCGTCATCCCGCTGCTCGACGCGGTCATCGACTCCGCGGCCGAGGCGCGCCTCGACGAGGTCGTCATCGGCATGGCCCACCGCGGCCGGCTGAACGTGCTGGCGAACATCGTCGGCAAGTCGTACGCGCAGATCTTCCGGGAGTTCGAGGGCAACCTCGACCCCCGCTCGATGCACGGCTCCGGCGACGTCAAGTACCACCTGGGCGCCGAGGGCACCTTCACCGGTCTGGACGGCGAGCAGATCAAGGTCTCGCTGGCCGCCAACCCCTCGCACCTGGAGGCGGTCGACCCGGTCCTGGAGGGCATCGCCCGCGCCAAGCAGGACATCATCAACAAGGCGGGCACGGACTTCACGGTCCTGCCGGTCGCACTCCACGGCGACGCGGCCTTCGCGGGCCAGGGCGTCGTCGCCGAGACGCTGAACATGTCGCAGCTGCGCGGTTACCGCACCGGCGGCACGGTGCACGTGGTGATCAACAACCAGGTCGGCTTCACCGCCGCCCCGGAGGCTTCACGCTCCTCGATGTACGCGACGGACGTCGCGCGCATGATCGAGGCGCCGATCATCCATGTCAACGGTGACGACCCGGAGGCCGTGGTCCGCGTCGCGCGGCTCGCCTTCGAGTACCGGCAGACGTTCAACAAGGACGTCGTCATCGACCTCATCTGCTACCGCCGCCGCGGTCACAACGAGGGCGACAACCCGGAGTTCACCAACCCGCAGATGTACACGCTGATCGACAAGAAGCGCTCGGTGCGCAAGCTCTACACCGAGTCCCTCATCGGTCGCGGCGACATCACGCTGGAGGAGGCCGAGCAGGCGCTCCAGGACTTCCAGGGCCAGCTGGAGAAGGTCTTCGCGGAGGTCCGCGAAGCCACCTCCGCGCCGTCCCAGCCGCATGTCCCGGACGTCCAGGCCGAGTTCCCGGTGGCCGTGACCACCGCAGTGTCCTCGGAGGTCGTGAAGCTGATCGCCGAGTCGCAGGTCAACATCCCCGACGGAATCACCGTCCATCCGCGCCTGATGCCGCAGATGCAGCGCCGCGCCGCCTCGGTGGACAACGGCACCATCGACTGGGGCATGGGCGAGACGCTGGCCATCGGATCGCTGCTGATGGAGGGCACCCCGGTCCGGCTCGCCGGCCAGGACACCCGCCGCGGCACGTTCGGCCAGCGGCACGCGGTGCTCGTCGACCAGAAGACCGGCGAGGACTACACCCCGCTGCTCTACCTCTCCGAGGACCAGGCCCGGTACAACGTCTACGACTCGCTGCTCAGCGAGTACGCGGCGATGGGCTTCGAGTACGGCTACTCGCTGGCCCGCCCGGAGTCGCTGGTCATCTGGGAGGCCCAGTTCGGTGACTTCGTCAACGGCGCGCAGACCGTCGTGGACGAGTTCATCTCCTCGGCCGAGCAGAAGTGGGGCCAGACCTCCGGCGTCACGCTGCTGCTGCCGCACGGCTACGAGGGCCAGGGCCCGGACCACTCGTCCGCCCGCCCGGAGCGCTTCCTCCAGATGTGCGCGCAGGACAACATGACGGTCGCCATGCCGACGCTGCCGTCGAACTACTTCCACCTCCTGCGGTGGCAGGTGCACAACCCGCACCACAAGCCGCTCATCGTCTTCACCCCGAAGTCGATGCTCCGGCTGAAGGCGGCCGCGTCGAAGGTGGAGGAGTTCACCACCGGCGGCTTCCGTCCGGTGATCGGCGACGAGTCGGTCGACCCGAACGCGGTCCGCAAGGTCGTCTTCTGCGCCGGCAAGGTCTACTACGACCTGGAGGCCGAGCGCGAGAAGCGCGGCGTCACGGACACCGCGATCATCCGTCTTGAGCGCCTGTACCCGCTGCCGGGTGCCGAGCTCCAGGCGGAGATCGCCAAGTACCCGAACGCCGAGAAGTACCTGTGGGCCCAGGAGGAGCCGGCCAACCAGGGTGCCTGGCCGTTCATCGCCCTGAACCTGATCGACCACCTGGATCTGGCCGTCGGCGCCGACGTCCCGCACGGTGAGCGCCTGCGCCGCATCTCGCGGCCGCGCGGCTCGTCCCCCGCGGTCGGCTCGGCCAAGCGTCACCAGGCCGAGCAGGCCCAGCTGGCCGACGAGGTCTTCGAGGCCTGACCGGCACCTCATGAACCGGGGGCCCGGTACCGCGAGACGATCGCGGTGCCGGGCCCCCGGCGTTGGCGCGGGTCCTCAGATGATGAGCGGCTCGAACGGCCAGAAGGCCAGGGACCCGGCCCGCACCGGATCATCCGCCTCCCGGCAGGCGATGCTGAGCGGGTGGCCGGGGCCCAGCGCCTCGGTGGCCCGTGGACCGTTCGCCCCGCCCAGCGCGTGGGCCTCCTCGGTCCGCCCCGTCCTCATCCTGAGGATCGTCGCGTTCAGCGCGCACCCGATCGCCCACGGGTGCCCGGTCCCGACCGCCTCGGCCATCAGGACGCGGGCCCGTTCGGTCTCGTAGCCCGCGGCCTCCGGATCGCCCAGGGTCCAGCGCATCAGCCCGAGGTTGCCCTCGACGCCGATCGTGTACGGGTGCCGGTCGCCCAGCATCCGCCGGTAGCCGTCCACCACCTGTTCGTGCAGCCGCAGCGCCTGCCGGGGGTCGCCCGCCTCCCGTTCCGCGCCGGCCGCGGCCGCGGTGATCAGCAGGGTCAGCGGATCGTGCTCGCCCAGGAGCCGCAGTGAGCCGTCCCTCGTCGCGGTGAGCGCCGGAAGGGCGGAATCAGCGCCCTCCAGGGCGTACTGGCAGAGCGTCAGGTGGTACTGGGCGCGCAGCGTCTGCGGGTTGTTGCCGCCCATCCGGCGCAGATGGCGTCCGGCCGTCTCCCGCAGGGCGACCTCCGCCTCCCGGTGCCGGCCGAGCAGCCGCAGGTCCATGGCGAGGTTGATCTCCGAGTACAGCGTGGCGGGTGCCTGCGGCGGCAGGACGGACCGCCGCCGTTCCAGGGTGAGTTCGTCCTGCTCCAGTGCCTGCTCGTACCGGCCGAGCAGGCGCAGCGACACGGCGAGGTTGTTCTCCGCGTTGAGGGTCCGGGGGTCGTCCCGCCCCAGCAGCCGGCGGTCGCGGTCCCGGATCGAGACGGAGAGTTCCAAGGCCTCCTGGTAGCGGCCCAGGCCCCGCAGATCCGCGGCGAGCCCGCCGGCGGCCCGCAGGTGGTCCGGGTCCAGTTCGCCGCGCTCGGCAGCCAGGAACTCGGCGGTGGTGCGCTCCACGGCCTCGCTGGTGCGGTAGTCGCCGAGGGCGCGCAGCAGGTTGGCGTAGTGATGGCGCAGGTCCCAGATCCGGGGGTGGGCCGGGCCGAGCAGCGTCTGCCAGGATTCCATCGCGGGGGCGGCGAACCGGACGCCGCTGCCGTACTCGCCCGAAAGGTACATGTAGCGGAGGCAGTTGAGGACGAGCTGTTGTACGTTCGGGTCCTCGCTGTCCAGGACCTCGGCCCATTTGAGGTGGGGGGTGAGTGCCGCGTACTCCGGCCAGCGGCCCGGGTCTGCGGGGTCGCCCGGGTCCGCGGCGGCGAGGGCGCGGCGGGCGACGTCGGCGTAGGCGCGGCGGTCGCGTTCCGGCATGTCCTTGCGGACGATCTGGTGGACCATGCGGTGCAGGTGGATCGACGCCACGGACAGGCCGCCGTCGGAGTCCTGGAACTCCAGCCACACCACCGAGTACTGGCGCAGCTGCCTGATCGCCCTGTTCCACAGCAGCGGGTCGTTCATCAGGCCGGAGAGCCGCTCGGGCAGCCCGCCCGGAGGCATGTCCCTCAGCAGCCGTACGGGGATGGAGCCGGGTGCGAAGAAGCCGCACAGGCGCAGCAGGTCGACGGACTCGGGGACGGTGTCCCTGAGCTTGTTCAGCAGTATCGACCAGGCGGTCCGGAAGGTTAGCGGGAAGTCGGCGGAGACCTTGACGACGTCCTGGTCGATGCCGCCACCGAGAAGCTCGATGTACTCCTCGACCGACATGTCGGAGTCGTTCAGCCAGCCCGCGGTCTGGTCGAGCAGCAGCGGCAGGTCCTCCAGCCCCTCGGCGAGCCGGTCGGCCTCGGTACGGGTGAGGCGCGGGGCCCGGCGGAGGATGAAGGCGACCGATTCGTCACGGTCGTAGACCGGCACCTCGACCAGGTCGCTGTTGTGGTCACCCCACTCGGGGTTGCGGGACGTGATCAGGACATGACCGGGGCCCGTCGGCACCAGGTCCCAGATCTGCTCCGGCTCGTCCGCACCGTCCAGAACCAGCAGCCAGTGGGAGTGCGGATCGCCGCGGCGCAGCGAGTCACGCACCGCGCGCAGCCGTTCGCCGTACTCGGCGCCGGTGGACAGGCCCAGCTCCGGGGCGAGTTCGGCGAGCTTCTGACGGTAGAGGGCACGCCGGTCGGCGGGCACCCACCACACCACGTCGTACTCGAAGCCGAACCGGTGGACATACTCGGCGGCCAGCTGCGTCTTGCCCACCCCCGGCATCCCGGACAGGGTGACGACGGCGCCGGGCCCGCCCGTGTGGAACGCCTCGCAGAGGCCGCCCAGCAACTCCTCGCGGCCGGTGAAGCGGGTGTTGCGGCGCGGCACCCCGCCCCACACCTCAGGGGTGTGGGCCGGGTGGTGGGGACCTGGCCTGGCGGCGACGTCCTCGGGCAGCGGACCGGTGGGCAGCCCCAGGCGGACGAGCAGCCGGTGCTCGGCGTCGTCGGCATCGGCGCCGTACAGCTCCAGCGGGTCCAGCAGGGAGACCGCGCCTCCCAGCGGGGTGGAGTGCGTGAACCAGATCGCCGCGAACCGGTCCCGGTCGGGGCCGACGACCTCGTGCAGGGCCCGGTCCCACGCGTCGGGGCCGTGGCCACCGAGCTGGACGTAGCGGCGGCTGAGCAGCAGCAGGATCCGGCCTCGGGAGCGTGCCAGCTCGCGCAGCCCGTCCGTCGGCGAGACGCCCGCCGGGGGGTCCCAGCGCTGCTGGCGGACCGTCACCCCGCGCCGCTCCAGGCGGTCCGCGGTCCACGCCGCCCAGGCCCGGTCGGTGTCGGCGAAACTGAGGGTGACCGCGGTGTCGGTCCCGGCCGGCGGTGCGGTGTTCCCGGACCCGTCGGGGTCCGCGCCGGGCCCCGGCAGCCACCGGCCGGGCGGGCGGACCCGGCTGCCGTCCGGGTCTGCGGACTCCTGGATGCGGCAGTGCAGTTCGTCCCTGCGGACCGGTGCGCCCCACTGGTTGGAGATGGTCAGCCGCAGCACGGCGGGCCCGGTCGCGGTGCCCGCGGTGACGAGGAACCTCGCCGGGCCGTACGTACCGCCGAAGCGGTGCAGTACGAGTCCCGGGTCGTCGAGCACCTCACAGACGAAGTGCGGGGCGCCGTCCAGGGAGACGCTGAAGGCGAGCTCCTCCTCCTCGTACGGCCAGGCCTCGCTGTCCTCCTCGTTGCGGGCGTTCAGCGGGCCGCGCAGGTCGACGCCGACACACTGGACGGCCCCGGGGCCGACCTCGCGCAGCCAGCCCACGACGGGTTCGATCAGCAGTGGCCGCTCGTCACCGTTCATGCTCGGCCTCCTCCCGTGCGCGCGGGCCGTCCGCGTACCGGCCGGTGAGGTGAAGCGTGCTGAGCGGGTGCCCGTAGTACTGGAACATCAGGCTGTAGAGCAGCCGCAGGGCGTTGCGCTGCCCCCGCTCGTCGAACGTGCCGTCGTCCCGGACCATCAGCGGAATCCCGCCCTCGGCGAGAAAGGTCTCGTGGGCCGCTGCCCGGAAGGCCCGCAGCGCGCGGGCCACCGGCCGGTCCGGGTCGGCGGTCACCGTCTCGACGAGCCGGCGGATCAGCTCGCGGGCCTCGGCGTCGCCGACCTTCCCCGCGGTGACGATGCAGCCGCCCGCCCCGTTACCGAGGAAGACCTCCGTGAAGCCCCGCAGATACTGCCGGCCGTCCCCGTCGTGGTCGAGGAAGCGGCCGGAGTGGCAGGCGTTGAGACAGACCAGCGAACCGTCCCGGCCGAGCAGGCGCATGCCGTGGTCGTGGTACTCCGCCCAGGTCACGTCCGCCAGGGTGAGGTTGCTGAGCTCCTGGTCGAAGGTTCCGTGGCAGCCCATGTAGACCAGGCCGGTCGGGTCGGCGGCGGTCTCGTCGAGGCTTCTCAGGAAGGACACGATGCCGGAGTGCGGCCGGTGTCGGTAGCCGCGGAAGACGTCCCGGTCGGCGCCCATGTCCGGGTGGAAGTAGCCGAGCACCGCACCGGCCGGGGCCGCGACATCGGTCGGGAAGTCGTCGCCGCCGCGGACCGCGTCGAACCAGCGCGCCAGGTCGACGAGCATCCCGAGCATTCCGCCGGGAAGTCCCGCCTCCGGAACCGGTGGCAGGGTGAGTGCCTCCCAGGGCAGATCGAAGCCGGTCTGGTCGAGTATCACCAGCTGAAGGGCGTCGCCGTGGACCTGCCGGCACCGGTTGATCCAGCCGGTCAACGGGCCCTGGTTCAGCGACCAGCGGCGGATCGAGCGGAGCAGCTCCGACGGCGGCTCGCCGCCCGGCCGGGCGTTGCCGAGGCTGATCGCCGCCGGGCGCCGCTGGCCGCCGCCCGAGGTGTACGGGAGCGGCGGGACGCCGCGGCACCAGGCCTCGAAGCCGAACGCCTCCGGCAGGCCCGGTGAGGGGCGCCGTCGCCGCACCCTGATGCGGGCGTACATCGTGTCGGGCGCCTGTTTGGCGTCGACGGCGACCGCGCCGAGTCCCAGCGGAGTGCCGGTACTCGCGCCGGCCGGCACGGCGGTCCGTGGGGCGGGCAGCACCTGTCCGGCCCGTCGCCCGAGGCGCCGGATCACGTCGAGGGCGTCATCGCGCACGGCTCGCCCCCTCGTCGTCGGCCTCCGCCGCGATCACGCTGCCGCCGAGTGCCTCCGCGAGTTCGGCGGGCAGCGCGGTGTACGGCCGCCGCCCCGGGTCGATCACCACGCTGTGCAGCCGGGCAGGGCTCAGGGCGCCGATCCGTTCCGCGGCCCGCACCGCGTCCGTCGTCCCGGTCCGTCCCGCCGGACCGGGGCCAAGGCGTCCGGTACGGCCCGCGGCCAGCGGCACATTGCCCCGCCCGTCGGTCACGACGACGAGCAGGGCCTCGACGAGTCCGGCGCGGTGGTGCCGGAAGGCCCGGCGCAGGGCGCTGCCGGCCTGGTCGAGGCCGTGGGCGAGCGGGGTGGCGCGGCCGGCCGGCCTGGCGAGTGCGGCGGCGATCCTCGGGTCCCTGGTGGACCGGGCGGAGAACGACCCGGCCCGCAGCTCGTTCGCCGCTCCCCGGGCACCCACCTCGACGACATGGACGGCGGCCCGGGTGACATAGGCCCACTGCAGGAAGGGTTCGAGCGCCGGGTTCCAGTCCCAGTCCCCGCGGCAGGTGTGGTCGAGTACGAGGGTGAGCGTCCGGACGGGTTCGGGTGCCCGGACGTAGCCGCGCAGGTCCTGCGGGACGATCACGAGCCGGCCCCGGCCGCCGCGTATCGCCCGGTACTTCGCGGCCTCCATCGCGGTACGGACCGGGGCGAGGTCCCACAGGTCGCGGGCCCGCCGCACCCCGACGACGGCGCCTCGGGAGGCACGGGCGCCCCCGGCCCGGCGTGCGGGTATCCGCAGCGTGGCCCCGCCGGGCCCCGGACCCGCGGTGTCCTCCGGGTACGGGGAGAAGGGACCCGGCCGGTCGCCCCGGACCGGGGCCGGGCCGAGGGAGACTGCGGTCTCCGGTTCCTGGACGAACGAGCCTGCCTCCAAGGGCCGTTCAGGGGCGGGGCGGGCGTCCGGAGGCGGACGGTCCGGGCC
>NZ_JAFMPZ010000075.1 GCF_017353455.1 Streptomyces laculatispora | reverse complement strand
GGAGATCGCCCCGGCGCCCGGTCTGGAGGCGCGCACCTTCCCGCTGGAGGGCAGCGACGTACGACTGCTCGACGAGTTCAACATGACGGGCTGGCGGACCTCGCCGCCCGAGTGACGGGCTGCGGCCGAAGCCCGGCCCGGCACGGTGGCCCCGGACGTCAGCGGCGGGACATGTACAGGCCGAAGGCCTTGTGCAGCAGCTTGCTGACCGGGTAGTCCCACTCACCGACGTACTCGGCGGCCAGGCCACCGGTGCCCGCCTTGAAGCGCAGCAGGCCCATCAGGTGGTTGCTCTCGTCGAGGGTGTCGGTGATGCCGCGCAGGTCGTAGACGGCCGCGCCCCGCGCGTGCGCGTCGCTCATCATCCGCCACTGGATCGCGTTGTTGGGCTGCACCTCGCGCCTGCGGCTGGTGGAGGCACCGTAGGAGTACCAGACGTGCGTCCCGACCGTCAGCATCGTCGCCGCGGAGAGGACCTCCCCGTCGTGGTGCGCGAGGTACAGCCGCATCCGCTCGGGATCCTCGGCGCGCAGCGCCGTCCACATGCGCTGGAAGTAGCCGAGCGGGCGGGGGATGAAGCGGTCGCGCTCGGCCGTCTCGCGGTACAGCTCGTAGAAGGCCGGAAGGTCGTCGTGGCCGCCCTCGACCACCTTGACGCCCGCCTTCTCCGCCTTCTTGATGTTGCGCCGCCACTGCTGGTTCAGCCCGCCGCGGATCTCTTCCAGCGACCGCCCGGCGAACGGCACCTGGAAGACGTACCGGGGCTGTCCGGCGCTGAAGCCGTCCGTGCCCCCGTCCTCGCCCTGCTGCCAGCCCAGCCGGCGCAGCTGGGCCACCAGCTCGGCGGCCCCCGGCTCGCTCACGTCCGGCTCGACGTCGCGCAGCCTGCGCGCGGCCGGATCCGGGATGGCGTCCTTGACGGTCTGCGCCTCCCAGCGGCGGGCGATCACGGGCGGGCCCATCCGCAGTGTGAACGCGCCCCGCGCCTTGACGTGGGCCACCAGCGGATCCAGCCAGGGGCGCAGATCGCCCTCGTGCCACGGGATGACCGGACCCTCCGGCAGATAGGCCAGATACCGCTTCACCCGGGGGATCGGCCGGTAGAGGACCAGCGCGGCGCCGACGATCTCCCCGGCCTCGGACCAGCCGATGCTCTCCGCGCGCCAGTCGGGCTTCACCTCGCCCCACGAGGGGACCTGCATATGGCTCGCGGAACCCCGTCCCGCGACAAACGCCAGGTGCTGTTCGCGCGTGATGACCTCGACCCGCAGCGACATGAGGTACTCCGTTCGTTGTCCGATTCGTCAGCCTAACGACGAAAGCGCGGGCCGCAGTTGACCTCAAGCGCACTTGACGTAACAGGGTGGCCGTCACAGGCGCACCGCAGGGGAGCGCCGGTGAGGGGAACAGCCATGAGCATCGAATTCGTGTCCCGGCCCGATTTCACCCGAGCGGACGCGGGGATCGTCAAGGTCAGCACCTGGGACGTCGGCACACCGGAGCGGCAGCGGCAGGCCGTCGAGGCCATCCGGGACGCGTGGGCAGGCCGCCCGTGGCCGCAGCCGGGGCCGCTCTCCTGCACCGTCCATGCGGGGGAGGACGGGAAGACGCTCCTCCACTACTCGCAGTGGAAGGACGAGGAGAGCTACCTGGCCTTCTTCCGCGACGGCCGGGACGCGCGCAACGACGATATCGACGCGGCCGTGCCGGGGATCGAGCGAATCGGGATTCATACGTACGAGCTCTACCGGTCCTCGCGGCTCGGCGGGCCGGACGCGCGGGAGCCCGGGTGCGTCGTGATCGTCGACGTCGAGTTCGAGGGAGCGGACAAGGCCCGCCAACGCGACTGGGTCGACGGTGTGTTCGAGGCGCTGGGGACGGACCCGGCGCCGGCACCGGGCGGTATCGGCGCGCACTTCCATGTGAGCACCGACGGAACCCGGGTGCTCAATTACGCGGAATGGGTGAGCACACAGGCCCACGCCGACGCGCTGGCCGGACCCGGGGACGGGGTCGGGTCGCGGACACCGCAGTGGGAGCGGGTGCAGACCTACCCCGGGGTGACCGGCGGCGGGGTGCACCGCTACACCCCCGCGCTCAGTCTGCGGCCGGGGGGCCAGGGGCGGTAATCGTGCGGGTGCGTGCGCCGGTTGCCGGGGCTCCGCGGGCGGGCCGCGGCGGACCTGCCCGGGTACCGGGCGGCGTGGGACGAAATACGTCTACGCTTGGGCCGCCTGTCCCCGTACGCGCCCGGAGCCATGGCCCCGGCGACGCGTACGCCCCGTACGTTGCTAGGAGAACCCCCTGATGTCCGCAGAGCGCCCCACCCTGCCGCCGGTACGGCTGCACACCGAGGCCGAGCTGGCACGGGACGCGCTTGCCGCGCCGCTGCTCGCCCGCGCCGTCCGGCTCGCCCGCTGGGCCGGGCCCGGCACCAGGGTGGGCGCCGGTGGCGAGCTCGTCGAAGCGCAGCTGCCCGCGGCGGCCGAGCACCTCGGCCTCACCGCGGACGAGGACGGTGCGGCGGAGGCCAGCGAGGCCTGGCGGCTCGCCGTCGACACCGGGCTCGTCGAGGTCGAGGACCCGGCGGACGAGGAGGCGGAGCCGGGGGCGGAGGACGGCCCCGGCGAGGAGGCGGAGGGCACCGTCACCGCGGGCGAGAACCTGGCGCTGCTGACCGGCGGATCACCGCAGGACGTCCTGGCGATCTGGCTCGACGGTCTGGAGGCCGCCCACGCCGACGCCACCGCCCCCTTCTTCGACGACTTCGCCGACCTCGTCGGCGAGGACGGGTCGATCGACTTCGACGCCCTGGACTGGGACCCGGAGACCGAGGCCGAATTCCTCGACGGCGTGCTCGGCAACCTCTACCTGCTCACCGTCTCCGACAGCGCCGCGGGCGACGCGCCCGTACCGCTGCCCGCACTCGCCGCGTCGATGATCGTGCCCGACGACATGGGCGAGCCCACCGACGACATCCTGGAGCAGGTGTCGGACGCGATGATGCGCCTCGACGACCAGTTCCGGGTGCTGGAACCCATCGGCATCGTCGAGTACCAGCCGGTGGACGAGGCGCTGCTGGCCGAGGAGGGCGAGGACGCCACCCCGCCCGCCGACGACGACGTCACCCGGTACGGGATGGTGAAGCTGACTCCGCTGGGCCTGTACGGCATCCGGGCCAGGATGCTGGACGCGGGTGTGGAGGCCCCGGCGATCGGGGACCTCGTCGGCAAGAGCGCCGACGCGCTCCTCGGCGGCATCGCGTACTACCCCGAGGACGGGGCCCGCAGCGAGGTCGAGCTGTGGCTCGCCCGGCGCGGCGCCGGCGGGGCCGCCGCCGAGCTCCTGGACGCGGCACGCGGCGAGGACCCGCAGGCACCGCTGCGCCGCCTGCACTGCCAGCAGGCGCTCGCCCTGGTCGGCGCGGAGGCGGAGCCCGCCGTGCGCGCCGTGCTCGACGACGCGGAGCTGGGCGGCCTCGCCCGGGTCTGGCTCGCGGAGCTGGGCGCCGCCGACGTGCCCGCGCCCCCGGAGCCGATGATCTTCTGGCTCGCCGTCGACACGATCGCGGCGCAGCTGGAGGCGGACGGCGATCTGGACGAGCTCCAGGGCCTGGTCGAGGGGCTGTCCGGCCAGCACAGCGGCTTCTTCGACGAGGTGTGGCGGGTGGACCACCCGGCGACGGCGGATGTCCTCGAGGCGATGGGCCGGCTGCACAGCGACAAGAAGCTGGCGAAGGACGCCCGCAAGGCCGCCTTCAAGGCCCGGTCGCGGAGCGGCTCGGCCGGCTGAGACGGGCGGGGACGGGCGGCGGGGCGGGGCCGCCCCGCCGCCGGTGATGTTCACGGAACGCATTCCCTGGAAGTCGTCCTCAGTTCAACTGGTGTTGGCGCCGGCGCGGGACGGTGATCCCGCCAACAATCGCCCCAGCTGCACCAGGAGTACGTGATGGCCTTCACGCGCAGGGAATTCACCAGACAGTCCGCCCTCACCGGTGCCGGCATCGCCCTCACCGGAACCGTCGCCGCGCTGGCCACCGCGCCCGGCGCCCTCGCCGCCGGGGACTCGAAGCACGGCCACGACGACCACGGCCATGGCCACGACGGACACGGTCACAGCCACGAGCCCGGCTACGGGGCACTGCTCCCCGACCCGAAGGGCATACTCGCGCTGCCCGCCGGATTCTCGTACAAGATCATCACCCACAGCGGTGTCACCAAGCTGGAGACCGGCGAGTACACCCCCTCCAACCACGACGGCACGGCCGCCTTCGAGGGCGCGCGCGGCGTCACCCTGCTGGTGAACAACCACGAGCTGGCCGGCGTCCGCACCGACTGGGAGCACCCGGTCCCGCTCACCGACGGTCTCGTCTACGACG
Source organism: Streptomyces laculatispora (assembly GCF_017353455.1). Taxonomy (GTDB): domain Bacteria; phylum Actinomycetota; class Actinomycetes; order Streptomycetales; family Streptomycetaceae; genus Streptomyces; species Streptomyces laculatispora. Next base: position 16,971 of record NZ_JAFMPZ010000075.1, on the reverse strand, counting down.
CGGTCGCGGGCGGCGGCTGCACCGTCGTGGAGACCCGCCGCGACGGCCGCACCGCCGAATGGGTCGGCATCGCCGGCACCTCCACCAACTGCGCCGGTGGCGCCACCCCGTGGGGCACCTGGCTCACCTGCGAGGAGACCGAGGACAAGGCCGGCAAGAACGGTCTGCTCAAGGACCACGGCTACGTCTTCGAGGTCGACCCGTACGACAAGCGCGCCAACCGCGACCCGCGCCCGATCAAGGCGTTCGGCCGGTACGCCCACGAGGCCGTCGTCATCGACCCCAAGCAGGGCCACGCCTACCTCACCGAGGACGCGTCCGGCCCCAACGGACTGCTCTACCGCTGGGTTCCGCCGCACGGCTTCAGGCACGGCCGCGGCAAGCTGCGCACGCTCGCCGCCGACGCCGGTGTCCTCCAGGCCACCAAGTGCTTCGACCGGAGCGGCAAGTTCGTCGACGACCTCTCGCGCGCCACGAAGATCGGCACGGTCTACGGCGTGGACTGGGTCGACGTCCCCGACCGTGACGCCAGGACCGTCTCGGTGCGCAAGCAGTTCGGCGACAAGGACGTCACCCGGGCCCGCAAGCTCGAAGGCATGTGGTGGGGCGACGGCGGTGCCTACATCGTCTCCTCGTTCGCCCGCGGCGAGAGCCCGGTCCAGCACGACGGCCAGGTCTGGTTCTACGACCCGAAGCGCCGCACGCTGACGCTGAAGGTGCTTCTCGGCGTCAACGCCGACCCCTCCGTGGACGGTGCCTTCGACGGCCCGGACAACATCACCGTCTCGCCGTACGGCGGCCTCGTGATCGCCGAGGACGGCGAAGGCGTCCAGCACCTGTTCGGGGCCACCGAGAGCGGTCGCACCTACCCCATCGCGCGCAACGAGCTGAACGCCGGGACCGAGGAGGACCCGGAGTACAGCGAGTTCACCGGAGTCACGTTCTCGCCCGACGGGAAGACGCTGTTCGCCAACATCCAGACGCCGGGGATCATGCTGGCCATCACCGGCCCCTGGAAGCGTCAGCCGCGGCACGAGAAGTAATTCGTAAGAGTGGTCCGGGTCGGGTCGCGCCGGTGTCACCCGGAAGCGGGACGTGGCGGCGTGGCACCGGCCTGCGGGGGCGGCCCGGTGCGGTCCGTCGCCACGGGCCGGTGCGCCGCGGCGGGCACGCCCCGCGAAAAGCGATAACCGCCACACCGCCGGGGCCTTTCGGGCGCCGGGCTTCGGGCGGTGCCCTTGCCGGAAGCGGGGTGGGAGAGCGGCCGGCGGCGGAATCCCTGATTACGAATCCGGCATCAGTGGGGCCCCAGGAGCGGTCGGGCATGGCGTCGGGCGTTTCCAGGGCGCATACTCAAGGTAATGAAACAGTCAGCCGGATCCCGGCGTCACCTGCCTTCCAGTCCCTTCAACCGCCCGGCCCAGGCGGCCCCACCGGTCGAATTGTTCGATGTGGGCGACAGGGTGTCGCACGACCAGTTCGGACTCGGCCGAGTCCTTGCTGTCGAGGGCGACAACGACGCAGTGCTCATCGACTTCTCGGGGCGACAGGGGAGGATCCTGAGCCCGTACTCCAAGCTGACCAAGCTCTGAGAGAAGCGACGAGCACGCGCCGCGTCCGACGTGTCCGCCGTATCCCTCTCGCAGACGGCCTTCAGGGGCACCCGCAACCAGCCGGGTGCCCCTGAAGCCGTTGCACCGGCGACCGGTGCGACCGTGGCCTGGGGTCTTTCGTTTGGATCAGGCCGGACCCCGCGAGCCCGGCATGATCCGAACGAGAGGCCCTGGGCCCCGTCCGGGCGGTCCCGCAGGGCCTTCGCGATCAGGTGGTGGACGAGGTATTCGCCGGGAGGACCCGTTCAGGTCATCCGGTGGCGCTCATGATCGCCCGGACAGGCCATGGCGCGCGGCCAGCCGCTCCATCAGGGTTGCGCTGCGTGCGAGCGACTCCCGCTCCTCCTCGGTGAGTTCGGCCTCGATGGCCAGCGCCAGCCACCCGGCCCTGCGGCCGCGCTCCGCTTCCAGTGCGTCCCTGCCGGCCGCCGAGAGTTCAAGCAGGGACTTGCGGCCGTCCGTGGGGTGGGCCCTGCGGGTGACCAGGCCCTGATCGAGGAGGAGGCCGACCGCGCGGGCCATCGACTGCGGGCGTACGCGCTGATCGGTCGCGAGATCGCTGGTGGTCATGGCGCCGTCGCGGTCCAGAACGCCGAGCACGGCGACCTGCCCGACCGGGATGCGGTCCTCGCTCTTCACGCGTCGGCTGAGCTTGCCCATCGCGGTACGCAGTTCGGCGGCGACGGTGGCGGCTTCCGGGGTGGGCATAGGGAACTTTAACCCGGAAACGCCGTCGTGCAGCATAACTGAACAGCGGAACTGAACAGCATGACTGAACAGCAATGCTGTACAGTTTCGATACGTCGGGCCGAGCGCCAGCGTCGTCGCAGCCAGGGCCCGGCAGGCGACAACGGGGAGGAACTCCCATGCCCGCAAAAACAGTTGAGCCGACCGCCGTCCGTGGCGTCACCGCCCGCGCCGTCCTCGACAGCCGCGGCAACCCCACCGTCGAGGTCGACGTCGTCCTCGCCGACGGTTCCCTGGGTCGCGCCGCTGTCCCCTCCGGCGCCTCCACCGGCGCCCGCGAAGCGGTGGAGCTGCGGGACGGCGACCCCCGGCGCTGGCACGGCAAGGGCGTCGACCGGGCCGTCGCCCATGTGAAGGGCGAGATCGCGGAAGCCGTCACCGGGCGCGACGCCGACGACCAGACCGGCCTCGATGCCGCGCTCGTCGCGCTCGACGGCACGCCCACGAAGGCGCGGCTCGGCGCCAACGCCCTGCTCGGGGTCTCCCTCGCCACCGCGAAGGCCGCCGCCGTCTCGCACCGGCAGCCGCTGTACCGCTACCTCGGCGGGGCCGACGCCGGCGTACTTCCGGTGCCGATGATGAACATCGTCAACGGCGGTGCCCACGCCGACAATCCGCTGGACTTCCAGGAGTTCATGATCTCGCCGGTGGGCGCGGGGTCCTTCGCCCGGGCCGTCCGGATGGGCTCCGAGGTCTTCCACACGCTCCGCCGCGACCTGCTGGCCGCGGGTCACTCCACGGGCGTCGGCGACGAGGGTGGCTTCGCTCCCGCGCTGCGCACGGCCGAGGAGGCGCTCGACTTCGTCATGGCGGCGATCGAGCGGGCCGGGTACCGGCCCGGTGCGGACATCGGCCTCGTCATGGACCCGGCGTCGTCGGAGTTCTACCGGGGCGGTGTGTACGCGTACACGGGGGAGGGCGTCCGGCGTACGTCCGCCGAACAGGTCGACTACCTCGCCGGGTTGATCGACGCGTACCCGATCGTCTCGGTGGAGGACCCGATGGCCGAGGACGACCTCGACGGGTGGCGCGAGCTGACGGCGCGGGTCGGGAGCAGGTGTCAGCTGACCGGGGACGACGTGTTCTGCACCAACGAGGCGCTGGTGCGGGAAGGCATTCGTACGGGGGTGGGGAACGCGGTCCTGGTCAAGGTCAACCAGATCGGGACGCTGACCGAGGCGCTCGGGACGGTGGGCGCCGCGAGGCGGGCCGGATGGGCGGTGGTCATGTCGCACCGTTCCGGCGAGACGGAGGACACGACCATCGCGGATCTGGCCGTCGCCACGGGGTGCGGGCAGATCAAGACCGGGTCCCTGTCCCGTTCGGACCGCACGGCCAAGTACAACCAGCTGATCCGGATCGAGGAGGAGCTGGGGGAGTCCGCGGTGTACGGACGCGCCGCCGCGCCCGCCGCCTGAGGCGCGAAACGCCGGGCGCGGCCACCTCTCGGGTTGACCTCATTCCGAATTCTGATAATTGTGGCGCAATGTGGACGGGCGGCACCGCTCATCGAACGCGGCCGACGCGCGGTCGCCGGCGGACCGGAGGTACAGCGATGAGTTTCGGACGGCGTGGCAGTCTCTGTTGCCGTACACCTGATCCGAAGTACCGAGGAGTGAGTGATATGCGCGTGGTCATCAGCGAGTTCATCAGCCTGGACGGCGTCGTGCAGGCGCCGGGCGGTGCCGAGGAGGACAGGGACGGCGGCTTCGCGCACGGCGGTTGGTCGCACCCGTTCTTCGACGCGGAAGTGGTGGGCGCCTCCTTCAGCGAATCGGTGGACGGGGCCGGGGCCCTGCTGTTCGGCCGCCGCACCTGGCAGACGATGGCCGCAGCATGGCCCGAGCGCGCCGGCGACCCCTTCGCCGACCGGATGAACTCCCTCCCGAAGTACGTCGTGACCGGCACCCTGGGCGACGCCGACCTGACGTGGAACAACACCGAGCGCATCCCCGGCGAGAAGTTCACCGCCCGCGTCCAGGAGCTGCGCGAGCAGGGCGGCGGCGACCTCCTGGTCATGGGAAGCCCCACGCTCGTGCGCGGCCTGCTGAGCGAGGGCCTGGTCGACGAGCTCCGGCTCGTGATCATGCCGGTGCTGCTGGGCGGCGGAAAGTCGATCTTTCCGGAGGACGGCGGACTGCGCACGCTCGAACTGGTCTCGGCCGTCACCAGCGGCGCGGGCGTGCAGGTGTGCACCTACCGGCCGGCGGCGAAGGGGCGGTAGCGGCCCCCGGCCGCCGCCGTCGGGCCCCGGAGGGGAGGCTCTCCTGCGGCCCGGCCGAATTCTTCCGGTGGGGATGTCAAGACGGCGGCGACGACTCCGACCAAAGGGTGCAAGGGCCCCGCGGGGGCCCGTGAACCACGAGGAGTACCAGATGAAGTTCCTGATCGGCCTGCACATCAACCCGGCCGTCATGGACGCGCTGACGGACGAGGAGAAGGCGGCGATCGGCGCCGGCCACGGCACGTTCACCGAGTCGCTGAAGAAGTCCGGCGAGCTGATCAGCACCCAGGCGCTGGTCGACCCGTCCCAGGCCGTGGTGGTGTCCGTGCACAACGGCCAGCCCGTGGTGACCGACGGGCCCTTCCTGGAGTCCAAGGAGTTCCTCGGCGGCTTCTACCTGATCGACTGCGAGAACAAGGACCGGGCGATCGAGCTGGCAGCGCAGATCCCGGACACCGCGATCGAGGGCATGGGTGTCGAGGTGCGCCAGGTGATGTTCGCCGACGGACACTTGGAGGCATGACAGAGCCCTCCATCGAGGACCTGCTGCGTGAACTCACGCCGCAGGTCCTCGGCACGTTGGTACGAAGGCACGGCCGGTTCGAAGGGTGCGAGGACGCCGTGCAGGAGGCCGTCCTCGCCGCCGCCGTGCAGTGGCCGGCCGGGGGAGTACCGGACAACCCGCGCGGGTGGCTGATGACCGTTGCGTCCCGGCGGCTCATCGACCAGCTGCGCAGCGAGCACGCGCGCCGCGAGCGGGAGGCGGCCACCGCCGCCGAGGTGCTGCCCGAGGACGTACCCGGCACCGACGACACACTCGACCTGCTGTTCCTGTGCTGCCACCCGACGCTGACCGCGGCGTCCCGGACCGCCCTGACGCTGCGGGCGGTCGGCGGCCTGACCACGGCCGAGATCGCCCGCGCGTTCCTGGTGCCGGAGGCCACGATGGCGGCCAGGATCAGCCGGGCCAGACAGCGGATCAGGGCCGCCGGGAGCTCGTTCGACCTGCCGGACGGCGGGGAGCGCGAGGAGCGGCTAAGGGTCGTCCTGCACGTGCTCTACCTGATCTTCAACGAGGGCTACAGCGCCTCCTCGGGCAGCGAGCTGTACCGCGCCGACCTCGCGCGCGAGGCGATCCGGCTGGTCAGAATGGTGCACGCGCGGCTGCCCCGGGACGGCGAGGTGGCCGGGCTGCTCGCGCTGATGCTGCTGACCCACGCCCGCCGGGAGGCGCGGACGACGGCCGCCGGCGACCTGGTGCCGCTGGACGAGCAGGACCGTACGACGTGGGACCGCGGGCTGATCGACGAGGGCATGCGCCTGGTGAAGGCCTCGCTGGCGCCCCCGACCCTCGGGCCCTACCGGCTGCAGGCGGCCATCGCCGCCACGCACGCCGCAGCGGACACGGCCGAGGAGACCGACTGGCCGCAGGTGCACGCCCTCTACCTGATCCTGGAACGGATCGCGCCCAACCCGATGGTCACCCTCAACCGGGCGATCGCGCTCGCCGAGACCGAGGGCCCGGCGGCCGGGCTCGCCCTGCTGTCCACCCTGGACAGCGACGAGCGGATGGCCGGGCACCACCGGCTGTTGTCCGTACGGGCGCATCTGCTGGAGCGGAACGGCGACCCGGCCGGGGCGTACGAGCACTACCGGCTCGCCGCGAAGTCGACCGCGAGCATCGCCGAGCAGCGATACCTGGAATCCAGGGCCGGGCAGGTGAGAACACGGATGCCGCCGCACGCCCGCGACTGACGAATGTCCCGGACTCCATGGCGGGCCCACGCCGAGCACGGTACCGGCACCACCGGTGGTTGTGTCAGCCGGTCGAGGCGTTGTTTGCTCTTGCCCACTCCTCCTCGCTTTGATGCCGGTGGCCGGCGTGCGGCCGTCCGGATCGGCGAGAGGCGTACGGGTGCGGGGCATGGCGGGCAGACGGTCGTTGGGGCGGGAATTCGGTTGGCTGTGGGCTGCGTTCGCGGTCAGCTCGTACGGCACAGGGCTCGGATTCGGCGCGTTGCCCCTGATCGCGGTCCTCGTACTGCACAGCGGGCCGACCCAGGTGGCGGCACTGGCCGCCGCCGGGCGGGCGGTGGGGGCCCTGCTCGCCGTGCCGCTCGGTCCCTGGGTGGAGTTCCGGCACAAGCGACCGGTCATGGTGTCGATGGACCTGATCCGGTTCGCGGCGCTGATGAGCATCCCCGCGATGTTCGCGCTCGGCCGGCTCACCTTCGCCCAGCTCCTCCTCGTCTCCGTCGTGGTCGCCGCGGCCGACATCGCGTTCAAGGCGGCGAGCGGGGCGTATCTGAAGGCGCTCGTACCGTCGCAGGACCTGCTCGTCGCGAACGGCCGGTTCGAATCCACCACGTGGACCTCGACCATGGTCGGACCACCGCTCGGTGGGGCCGCGATCGGGCTGTTCGGCCCGGTGACGACCGTGATCGCCGACGCGGTCAGCTACCTGCTCTCGGCGCTGGGCATCCGCGCCATCGGCGGCACGGAACCCGGCCCCTCGCGAACGGGTGCACCGCGGCTGCGAGCGGGCGATCTGCTCGACGGCTGGCGCTACATCCTCGGACACCGGACGCTGCGCCCGCTGCTCCTCAACTCGATCGTCGTCAACGGCCTGATCATGGCCTCCGGGCCGCTGCTCGCCGTACTCCTGCTGGGCCCTCTCGGGTTCACACCCTGGCAGTACGGTCTCGTGTTCGCGGCCCCCTGCATCGGCGGCCTCGTCGGCTCACGCCTCGCGCACCCGCTCGCGGCGCGGTTCGGGCAGCGCCGGATGATGCTCCTGACCGGGGTGCTGCGTGCGGTCTGGCCCATCGGGCTGGCGTTCGTCGGGCCCGGTGTCCCGGGGATGGCGCTCATCATCTTCGTCCAGCTCGGCCTGGTGACCTGCTGCGGCCTGTTCAACCCGCTGCTGGCCACCTACCGGCTCGACCACACCGAGCCCGACCGGGTCGCCCGCACCCTGTCCGCCTGGTCGATCAGCAGCAGCGCCGCCATCGCGGCCATGACGGCCCTGTGGGGTCTGCTGGCCGCCGTCACCAGCCCCCGCACCGCGATCGCCGCGGCAGGAGTCCTCCTCCTGGCCACCCCGCTGCTGCTGCCGCGCCGCGAGAGCGCCCCCGGGCCGGAGCCCGCCGGCGCCGAGGAAGCCGTCGACCGCGTCTGAGGCCGGGGGCGCGGCACCCGCGCTGGAGCCACCGTCACCGCGATGGCCCCGGCCGGCCGCTCACGCGATCTGGTCGGCGCGGGCGAAGAAGTTGATCACTTCCTCGATCGTGGGGTTGTCGGGGGCGTCGGCCTCGGCTTCGCCGACCGCGGTGCTGCGAGGGAACATCACCTGCTCGTACGCGGCGAGGGCGGCCTCGACGTCCCCGGGGTGCGCGGCGAGGGCCTCACCGAGTTCGGCGCCGTCCAGCATGGCCAGGTTGGCGCCCTCGCCGTTCGGGGGGATGAGGTGGGCGGCGTCGCCGACCAGGGTCACTCCCGTCACCCGGTCCCACCGGTGTCCGACCGGCAGCGTGTAGTGGGGGCGCACGATCGGTGCGGTGTCGCTGTCGGTGATCAGGGCGGTGAGTTCCGGGGCTCAGCCGTCGAACTCCTGCGCGATCCGGGTGATGGCCGCGGCGGGGTCGGTGAAGTCGATGCGGGCGAACCAGTCCTGCGGCTTGGTCAGCATCACGTACGTATGGAGGGTTCCGCCGCTCTCCCGGTGAGCCGCGATCTGCTTCTTGCCCGGCTCAAGTGCGAACATCACCCGCCACCGACCGCCTTCGCGGCGGCGGCGTGCCGGGTGTCGGCGTCGAACAGGTAGGTCTCGACGAACGACATGCCCGTGTACTCGGGCACGGCGTCGGAGAGCAGCGGCCGCACCCGTGACCAGGCGCCGTCCGCGCCGACCAGCAGGCTCGTGACGACGGTGCCGCCGTCGGCGAGGGCCACCTCGTGGCGGCCCTCGCCGAGGCCACGCACACCGCTGACCTTGTGGCCCCACCGGACGGTGCCCTCCGGGAGCGCGTCGAGCAGCATCTGCCGCAGCTCGCCGCGCTGCACCTCGGGGCGTCCGCCCGTGCCGTCGTCGGGCTGGTCGAGCAGGACGTTTCCCTCCCGGTCGAGGGCCCGCATCGCCTGACGGCCCTCCAGGACGATGCTGCGGAACTCGTCCATCAGGCCGGCCGCCCGCACGGCCAGTTGGCCGTTGTAGTCGTGGATGTCGAGCATCCCGCCCTGCGTACGAGCCGTCGGTGAGGCCTCCGCCTCGTAGACGGTGACCGGGATGCCGTGGACGTGCAGGACGCGGGCGAGCGTGAGGCCGCCGAGTCCTGCGCCGATGATCGTGACGTCAGTGGTCATGCTGACTCCTGCCGGTGCCATGCCTGCCGGACGGGCCCCGGCAGGATCTCCGGCAAGCCTCCGGGCCCGCGCCGACATGCCACCGACAGCCCACCGACCGCACCGACAGGCGAACTGCAGCGCCCCGCGTCGGCAGGTCCTTCCGGGCCGCTCGGTCAGGGACAGCGGGCAGCGCGTCAGACGGTGGCGCCGAGGAACGCGGACCAGGCGTGCGGGGGGACGGTGAGGACGGGACCGTCGGTGACCTTGGAGTCGCGGATGTGCACGGCGGCGGGGTGGGCCGAGACCTCTACGCAGTTGCCGCCCTGGTCGCTGCTGTGGCTGGACTTGCGCCAGTCGTAGGCGACTTCGAGGCAGGCGCCGCCCTGGTCGCTGCTGTGGCTGGACTTGAACCAGTTGAGGCCTGTGCGGTGTGCTGCGCGGGTCATCTCTCTCCAAGCAGTTCGTCCAGTAGGCGCGTGCTCTTCTCAATGGAAAGCGCCTGCGAACGCAGCATCCCACACTTCAATTGGAGCACGCTGACGTCATCGGGGTCATCGTGCAGGAAGCTGGTGAGCTGCCCCTCGACGTAGGCGAGATGGTCGTGGTCGGCCGTCTCCAGCAGAACCATCGGTCCTGCGAGCCCAGCGTGCTTGGGGAGTCTCATCGGCATGATCTGGAGATCCAGGAACGGCAGTTCTACGCACTGTCGCAGGTGCCGGATCTGCTCGCGCAGGACAACAGGGTCCCCGATCTCGCTGCGCAAGATGCTTTCCTCCAACAGGAAATGCAGCATGGGTCGCGGTTTGCGAGCGAGGAGCTTCTGCCGGTCGAGCCTTGCGGTCACCCACTCCTCCAGCTCTCCCTCGTCGATCGGCGGGAAGAGGCACGAGAAGACGAACCGCGCGTAGGCCTCGGTCTGGAGCAGGCCCGGCACCACCTGGGTTTCGTACCCAAAAAGGCTTACCGCCTCCTGCTCGTACTCCACGAAGTCCTGGACGAAGGCCGGAAACCGCTCCTTCTGCGGCACCTTCGCCACCGCGACCTGCAACGCCCCCTTCGTGTCCAGCAGTTCATCGAGCTGGATGGCGAAGTCCAGCTGAAGGGGCCGCCGCCCCTGCTCGATCGACGCGATCGTGTCCTCACCCACGCAGAACCGCTCGGCGAGCGCCGCCTGTGTCAGCCCGGCCGCTCTGCGGAAGGTGGCGAGCTGGGCGCCGATCAGGTGCCAGGACGTGTTGCTGCGTGTGAGCGAGCTGGCGACCAACGCGCTCGTCCACGGTGTGCCGCCGGGACGCGGGTTCCGTATCCGGCTCTCCTGGGAGCGGGCCGACGGCAGGCTCCGTGTCGAGACGCATGACAGTGGCGACGGTGAGGTCCGGGGTGCGCCGTGCCCCGAACCCGACGCGGAGGGCGGGCGCGGGCTGCTGCTGGTCTCGGCGCTCGCCGCCGCGTGGGGGGTGGGGGAGCGGAACCCGGGGAAGGTCGTCTGGTGCGAGTTTGCCGCTTCGGCAAGGATGTTTGCCGTGCAGGACGAGGGCGCGCACCATCTCCCGTAGATGGAGGTGTTTCGCATGAGCGAGATGACGACGCAGATGTACGACGTAGTGGTGATCGGTGGCGGGGCCGCCGGTCTGAGCGGGGCCCTGGCGCTGTCCAGGGCGCGGCGATCGGTGCTGGTGATCGACGCGGGCAGCCCGCGCAACGCACCCGCGTCCCACGCGCACAACTACCTGGGCCGCGAGGGCATCCCGCCCACCGAGCTGCTGGCCACAGGCCGGGAAGAGGCGTCCGGGTACGGGGCCGAGATCGTCGAGGGTGAGGCCGTGGCGGCCGAGAAGCTGCCGGGTGGCGCAGGGTTCCGGGTCGTACGGGCGGACGGCACCGCCGTCACCGCGCGCCGTCTCCTCGTCACCACCGGGCTCGTCGACGAACTGCCGCCGATCCCCGGCCTGGCCGAGCGGTGGGGGCAGGACGTGCTGCACTGCCCGTACTGCCACGGCTGGGAGGTGCGGGACGCGCCGATCGGCATCCTGGCCCTGAGTCCGATGGCCGTGCACCAGGCGCTGCTCTGGCGGCAGTGGAGCGACGACGTCACCCTCTTCCTGCACAACGCGCCCGAGCCGGGCGACGAGGAGTACGAGCAGCTCGCCGCGCGCGGCATCGCCGTGGTGGACGGGGAGGTGACCGGACTTGAGGTGAGCGGGGACCGCCTCACCGGGGTGCGGCTGGCCGGCGGCCGGGTCGTGCCGCGCGAGGCCGTGGTGGTCCAGCCGCGCTTCACCGCGCGGTCCGGGGTCCTGGACGGCCTCGGACTGCACGCCACCGAGCTGGAGGCGGGCGGCCACACCATCGGTACGTACATCGCGGCCGATCCGTCCGGTGCGACCGAGGTGCCCGGTGTCTGGGCCGCCGGTAACGTCGCCAACCTGATGGAGCAGGTCATCGGCGCCGCCGGGGCGGGGCTGAAGGCGGCCTCCGCCATCAACGCCGACCTGGTGGGCGACGACACCCGCCGCGCGGTCGAGGCCCGACGCGCACCCTTCTCGGCGGAGGCCGAGCGCCAGGTCTGCGAGCAGACGCTCGGAAGCCGCCGTCACGGACTGCAGGAGACACGATGACAACCGACAGCACTCCGTCCGACGCGGAACTCTGGGACGAGCGCTACCGCGAGAGCCGCCGGATCTGGAGCGGGAATCCCAACACCGCGCTCGTCCGTGAAGTGGAGGGACTGACACCGGGACGCGCCCTCGACCTCGGGTGCGGCGAGGGGGCCGACGCGGTCTGGCTCGCGCGGTGGGGCTGGCAGGTCACCGCCACGGACATCTCGCGCGTCGCTCTCGACCGGGCCGCCGAACACGCCGCCGAGGCAGGGGTCGCCGAGCGGATCGACTGGCAGTTCCACGACCTCGGGGTCTCCTTCCCCGAGGAGGAGTACGACCTCGTCTCCGCCTCGTTCCTGCACTCGATGGGCGACCTGCCGCGCGAGGAGATCCTGCGGCGGGCGGCCTCGGCCGTCGCACCCGGCGGAGTGCTCCTGATCGTCGGTCACGCGGGCTTCCCGGCGTGGGAGCACGCCCACGCGGACATGGAGCTCCCCACGACCGACGAGGTGCTCGCCTCCCTCGAACTCCCCCCGGGCGAATGGGACGTGCTGGTCAGCGAGGAGCACGAGCGCGTACAGAACGACCCGGACGGGAACCCCACCACCCGTACCGACAACGCGCTGAAGGTCCGCCGCCGCTGACGGCGGTCCGCGGGCGCGGGGGCCCGGGTGTGCGTGCCGGCCGCCATGGTGGCCGGCACGCCGACATCCGTCCGTCATTCAGGTCAGGGACTGACCTATACGGCTCCTAACGTGGTCCTTGACCGGCGGAACACGAACGATCGAAGGTAGAGACCATGAATGCCAACGGCAACGCCGACGCCCATGAGCTGGACACCCGCGACGTGGCCGCCGCCCCGGGCCTCACCGGCGAGCGTGCCGACCTGCTGGAGGCGCTGACCAAGCAGCGGCACTTCCTGCGCTTCACCACCCGTGACCTCACCGACGAGCAGGCCGGGCTGCGGCCCACCGCGAGCGAGCTGTGCCTGGGCGGTCTCATCAAGCACGTCGCCCAGGTCGAACGGAGCTGGGCGGACTTCATCGTGCACGGGTCTTCGGCGATGCCGGACTTCACCGCCATGACCGAGGCCGACTGGGCCCGGCGGACCGACGGATTCCGGCTGCTGCCCGGTGAGACGCTGGAGGGTGTGCTGGCCGACTACGCCGAAGCGGCCCGCCGGACCGACGAACTGCTCGCCGGCCTGCCGGACCTGGGCGCCACCCACGCACTGCCGAAGGCTCCCTGGTACGACGGAGACGCGCGGTGGTCGGCCCGCCGGGTGCTGATGCACGTCATCGCGGAGACCGCCCAGCACGCCGGGCACGCCGACATCATCCGGGAATCGCTGGACGGCGCCAAGAGCATGGGCTGACCCGGCCCGGCCCGGAGCGGTCAACAGGGCGGCAGGGCCGATGCGGTGAGGCCGGAGCCGAGACCGTGACCCCGCTCCCGGCCGGCCGTTGAGTCGATCATGAATACTCGACGCTTGACCACCGCGGTGGGCGCCTTCGCCGTCACCGCCCTGCTCGCACTCTCCGTGCCGGCCACGACCGCCCACGCCGCCGAGTGCGGGGTCCGCTCCGACGGCCGGCTGTACTGCGGCAACACCGTCGGTGCGAAGGGGTACGCGGACCGGTCCTACCGCTCGGCGACCCGCGGCACGCTCACCACCGGGTTCAACTGGTTCGCCTGCTGGGGCCACGGGGACCCCCACGAGGGCCAGAACGACATCTGGTACTGGACCCAGCTCGACAACGGCCAGTGGGGCAACGTCCCCGCCGTCTCCCTGAAGACCGGCCAGGACCCGGCGCCCGGCCTTCGCGAGTGCTGAAGCCCTAGGGCCTCTCGTTTGGATCATGCCGGGCTCGCGGGGTCCGGCACGCGCACCTGCCGTGTTGTCGTCGGTCGCCCATGCTCCGCATTGACTCCCTCCTCCGCCTTGCATCTGCACGCACCGGACCCCGCTCCCTGATCCAGCCTGATCCAAACGAAAGACCCTAGCGGCAGCCCCGGCCTTGGCAGGACCCGGGCGCCGGACCAGGCGACGTCACCCGACAGGACTCGAACCCCGGTGTGTCGCCGGGTCCGGCCACGCCGGTGTTCCGAGCGGCTACCGGGTGATGCTCCACAGCTGTACCGCTCTGCCGCTGACGCCGGCGAGGTGCGTGCCGTCGGGGCTGAAGGCGATGTCCGTGGTGCTGCCGGCGCCCGGGATCGTTCTGAGGGGCGTGGCCTTCTGCGCGTCCCACAGCCGGATGGCGTCCAGACCGGCGCTCGCGAGGATCTTCCCGTCGGGACTGAAGGCCAACGCGGTGATCGATTCGGTGTGTCCCTTGAACGTCTTCGTGCCGGAGTCAGGGCCGGTCCAGGTCCGGATCACCTTGTCGTACCCTCCGGCAGCCCTGACGTAGTCCTTGGGGCCGTACGCCACCGCGGTGATGGCGTCGGACGACAGCTTCTCGTCGCGCCAGGTCCAGCTGCCGCCCACGTCGTACTCCGCGGCCGATCTGTCGTAGCTGCCGCTGAGGACGCTCTCCCCGTCGGGGCTGAAGGCCACGGCGAGCACGTCCTCCTTCTGGTCCTCGAACGTTTCGAGCGCACTGCCGTCACTGACGCTCCACAGGCGGACGGCGTCGCCCTGGCCGCCGCTCACGAGCGTTCCCCCGTCCGGGCTGAAGGCCACGGAGTAGACCTCGCCGGGGTGGCTCAGGGTGTGGCGCGACGTGCCGCTGGACACGTCCCACAGGCGGACGGTCCTGTCGCTGCTGGCACTGGCCAGAGTGGAACTGCCCGGATCGAAGGCCAGGCTCGTGATCCTGTCGCTGTGCCCGGACAGGATTCGCACCCTCTTGGCGGTATCGGCGTTCCACAGGTAGATGCTCCCGTCCTCGCTCCCGCCGGCGATGAGACGGCCGTCGGGTGCGTAGGCGACAGCCGAGAGGAACCCGCTCTGCCCGACGTACGAGCGCGCGAGTGAGACCCGAACCCCCTTGTCCCCGGAGTGCGTCCGGGGTGTCGGGTCCGGGCCGGGCTGCTTGGGGGTCTTGCCGCTGGACGGGGTGGGGGACGCACTCGGTGTGGGGGACGTGCTCGGTACGACCGCCGATGACGGCCGTACCCGAGGCGCCGCCGAGCGGCCTCCGGATGCCCGGTCGTCCGTACCCTGGGCGGGGGGCGGGCCCTGCGGGATGACCGGAGTGGCGAGGGCCAGCGTCACGAGGGGCACGCCGAGCACCCTCAGGACCCGTGCGGCCTTTCGCCGGCGCGCGGTTGACACCTGCGGGCCACGAGCCCGGAATCCGCCTCCGGCCGGCGCGCCGTGCGCCCGGTTCCGCACCCAGGGAAGCTGGCCCGCGGCGTTCTGGCCGAACTGCTGGGGCTCCGGATCTCCGCGCCGCAGGAGGGTGGCACGGGCGGCTCGCCAGGTCTGGTCCAGGGTGAGCTCGGGACCCGCCGAGGGGATGCCCTGTTCCAGCACCCCGATCAGCGCGCCGGTGAACTCCGGGTAGGGCCGGCCGTCGTGGGCGAAGGCCCGCTGGGTGCTGGAGGCGGAGGTGAGGAGATAACTCCCCTCGATCGCCGCCTTCTGCAGCTCCTCACGGGGCGCTGCCTGCTGCCCCATGCCGCCCGCCAGCCCGCTGTAGCAGCAGTCGAGCAGAACGATTTTGCGTCGCGCCTGGTGTCCGGCGGTGAGGATATCCCGGATGTCGTGGTACGCGATGCTGCCGATCTGCGGATGCTCGTCGTCGGCACCGGTCAGCGCCAGGTGCAGCTGCCGGGCGCTCCCGCCCCTGCTGCGCAGACCATGCCCCGCGAAGTAGAGCAGGAACGTGTCCGTCGTCTCCCGTGCCGCCCGCTTGACGGCCGTGAGGATGTCATCGCGAGAGGCCTGCGCTCCCAGCACAGTGACATGGCGCTGATCCAGCCCCCACACGGTCGGGTCCCTCAGCAGCTCGGCCAGCCGGTCGCGGCCCCGGCCCACCGGGCGCAGTGAGGGCAGATGCCGGTACTTGTCGACGCCGACGAGAACCGCCCGGCTGGCACCGGGGTCAGGAAGAGCCACCGGGCGCTTCCTCGTCGTCGCCGGAGCCGCTCAGGATCTCGGCGATACGCGCGGCCGATTCGGGCGAGGCGTCCTCCAGGACGATCCGGGTGCCGTTGTGCTCGATGACCACCGAGACGGTCTGCTGACGACGAGGCAGGGACGCGCGGAAGGAGTTGTGCGCGTAGACCAGGCCGGCGGTCGAGAAGCCCGAGCCCGCGATGAGCTGCACCCAGCCGAACCAGTCCGCGCTCATCGCACCGCTCGGGGCCCCGCCCGAGTCGGCCAGGCGGCCGATGCGGGCGTGCCGGCCCACGTCGCGATCCTCCCTCAGCCAGTCGTGAAGGGCCGACGTCAGCTCTTCCGCCTCGTCGCGCACTGCCGACTCCACGCGCAGCCGAATCTCCATGGAGCACTCCCCCGAAGCGGTGGTGTACGGGGGCGATGGTGAACGGCCATGTGCTCACACGCCTCCCGTTCACATCATTCGCCACGGCACCGGACCGTCAACGGGATTTCCGGACAAGGCCCGACGCCCGTATCAGCCAGCTGTCAGCCGGCGAGGAGGATGTCGGAGCCGGCACACGTGTGCGGTCGCCGATCGGCCTTCAGGGAAGAGCTGCCCGGCCGGACGGGACTTCCGGAACACGCCCCACGGCCTTCCGTGACACGTCCTACAGCGACTCGGGTCCCTGCTCCGCTTCTCCCAGAGGCTCGTCCTGCGCGGCGAGTCCGGCCACCCACAGCGGCATCAGCCAGTGCGTGACGAAGACCGCGGCCAGGACGGGTACGAGCAGGGCCCCGGTCCGCACCTGACCGCCCCAGTCGGCCGCGGCGACACCGGCGACCGCGCACGCCAGCAGATACGTCGTCAGACGGTGCGCCCGCGCCCGTACCCTGTCCCGCTCCGCCAGCTGGCGTTCGTCCAGGACGTGCGTGCGCAGTTCGAGCAGCCCGCGGGTTGCGCCGTTGATCACGCCGGTCGCCAGGCACCAGGGGAGGAGCAGGACGAGCACGGCGACGGCGAGCCAGGGCCGGTCGGCCGCGTACGCGCCGATGCCCGCGGCCACGCCGGCCGCCGTGAGCACCACATGGGCGCCGACGACGGTGCGGCGTCGCGCGGCCGTCGCGTGCAGCGCGTTCGTCCGGGGGTTGTTCATGACGGCGAACATGCGCCGGTCGTAGCGGGTGTGCCGGGTCGCGCCCGTGGTGGTCATCGCTTCCTCCCGTAGACCTCGTCCGTGAGCGGGCGGAACGGCCGGAGGGAGAACAGGGCCTCCACCGGCAGTTCGAAGAACTCGGCGACGCGCAGCGCGAGATCGAGGCTCGGGTTGTACTGCCCGCGCTCGATGTAGCCGATGGTCTGGTAGTGGGCGCCGACCGCCTCGGCCAGCGCCT
>NZ_JAFMPZ010000074.1 GCF_017353455.1 Streptomyces laculatispora | reverse complement strand
GGTCTTTCGTTTGGATCAGGCTGGATCAGGGAGCGGGGTCCGGTGCGTGCAGATGCAAGGCGGAGGAGGGAGTCAATGCGGAGCATTGGCGACCGACGACAACACGGCAGGTGCGCGTGCCGGACCCCGCGAGCCCGGCATGATCCAAACGAGAGGCCCTAAGTCCCGGACGGGCTCGGGTCGCCGTCGGCGTCCGTGCGGCCGAGCCGCTCGCGGACCCGGTCCGCCACATCCGCGTACCGCGCCTCGGCGCCGTACCGGGTGGGCTGGTAGTAGCGCTTGTCGCGCACGGCGTCCGGCGCGTACTGCTGGGCTGCGATGCCGCCGGGGACGTCATGCGGATAGACATAGCCCTGCGCGTGACCCAGCTTGGCGGCTCCCTTGTAGTGGCCGTCGCGCAGATGGGCCGGGACGGGGCCGGCCAGGCCCTTGCGCACATCGTCCTGGGCGGCGGAGATCGCCATCGTCGCCGCATTGGACTTGGGGGCGAGGGCCAGGGCGATCGTGGCGTGGCTGAGGGTGAGCGCCGCCTCCGGGAAGCCGATCATCGCGACGGCCTGGGCCGCCGCGACCGCGATGGGCAGCGCCGTGGGGTCGGCGAGACCGATGTCCTCGCTGGCCGAGATCATCAGCCGCCGGGCGATGAACCGGGGGTCCTCCCCCGCCTCGATCATCCGGGCCAGATAGTGCAGCGCGGCATCGACGTCCGAGCCGCGGATCGACTTGATCAGCGCACTCGCCACGTCGTAGTGCTGGTCGCCGTCCCGGTCGTACTTCACCGCCGCGCGGTCGACGGTCTCCTCCAGGGTCAGGAGGGTGATCTCCTTCTCCTGCTTGGACAGCGCCGCACCGGCCGCCGCCTCCAGCGCCGTCAGGGCGCGGCGTGCGTCGCCGCCCGCGATGCGCAGCAGATGCTCCTCGGCGTCCTCGGGCAGCGTCACCGCGCCGCCGAGTCCGCGCTCGTCGGTCAGGGCCCGGTGCAGCAGAGCGCGCAGGTCGTCGTCGGTCAACGACTCCAGCGTCAGCAGCAGTGAGCGCGAGAGCAGCGGGGAGATGATCGAGAAGTACGGATTCTCGGTGGTGGCCGCGATCAGCGTCACCCAGCGGTTCTCCACGGCCGGGAGCAGCGAATCCTGCTGCGCCTTGGAGAAGCGGTGGATCTCGTCCAGGAAGAGGACGGTCTCCTTGCCGTAGCCACCGGTGGCGCGGCGGGCGCCCTCGATGACCGCCCGCACTTCCTTGACGCCCGCGGTGATCGCGGAGAGTTCGACGAAGCGCTTGTTGGTGGCCTTGCTGACCACGTACGCCAGGGTCGTCTTCCCGATGCCGGGCGGACCCCAGAGGATGACCGACGAGGGGCCCGCCGGCCCCCCGCTCCCCTCGCCGACGAGGCGGCGCAGCGGCGAGCCCGGCTTGAGCAGATGCTGCTGGCCGACGACCTCGTCGAGGGTGCGCGGACGCATCCGGACAGCGAGGGGGCTGCTGGACGGGTCCTTCTCCTGGCGGTCTTCGGCTGCTGCGGTAAAGAGGTCGGGCTCCACGCTTCGAAGCCTATGTCACCGCACTGACAGCCCTGCCGGGCCCCGGTGCGGCCCGGCGCCGGCGGGATCGCCGGTCAGCTGGTCCAGAAGTCCCACCAGCGGGTCAGGATCAGCATGCCGATGATGCCGACCCACAGGACCGGCGGCACCCAGTGGAACTCGGCCAGCCCGTTGCGCAGCCAGTGGGGCGCGGGAATGATCCGGTGCTTGATGTTGTGCGTGGTGATGTAGCAGAACATGAAGATCGTGGCGACCCAGGCCAGGCAGCACCACAGGCACAGGGAGTTGATGTTGTAGAGCGACTGGTACTGGAGCCAGGTGCAGAAGCCGACACCGAACAGGGTGCCCGCGTTCATCCCCAGCCAGTACCAGTTGCGAAACCGCGCCCCGGCGAGCAGCGCCAGGCCGATGCCGATGATCACGGAGTAGGTGGCCAGGCCGAGCATCGGGTTGGGGAAGCCGAAGGCCGCCGCCTGGTCGCTCTTCATGATGTTGCCGCAGGCCACCACCGGGTTGAGACTGCAGCCCGGAACGAAATTGGGGTCTTCCGCCAGCTTGAGCTTGTCGATCGTGATGACCCACGCGGCAAGGAGTCCGGCAGCGCCCGTGATCACCAGCAGCAGTGCCAGCGCACGACTGCCGCCGATGGTCCTCTTCCCGCCGTCCTCGTCCTGGTCGGAGGAGGGATGGTCAACCGCTGCAGTCGTCATATCGCCGTTCCGTCACTGAGTAGCCTGCTGGGCACGGTCATTGTGCCGTACCGTTGCGCCGGTCTTCCGTTCGATGAACATAAAGAGGCACGCAAGGACCCGTGCACGGACGGCCCTGAGGGCACGGAGCGTGAGGGTCCGCGAAACGCTCTGGCTCCCTGGCCGAACTCACGGTGTGCGCACGCTGTCCGCACGGGCGTTGCCGCGGGCCGGGACGCGGTCGACGGCCCGGGCCTGGGGATCCGGCCGGCGCGCGTATGCGGAGTGCTCGGGCCGAACGGGGCGGAAGAGCAGGGCCGTGGGGCTTCCGTCACGGCCGTCCCGGCGTGACGGGGACGCTGTCTCCGCCCGCTGCCAGAATCCGGCCGTCGTCAGCGCTGTTCGGCCGGAATCGTCCGGCAGGATGAATCCGCTCCCGCCGGGTTGACGGTACGGGCGGCCGGGACGCTCTTCGCCGGGCCGGCCGGGGCCGAGGTGCCCGCCCGGTCGCAGGCGGCCGGAGCACCGCCCGCCCACGACCGGGGAGGGGAAACTACGCGAGGCGCGTCCGGATCGCCTCGGTCACCTCGGCCAGGGCGACAGCCGTCTGCTCGCCGGACTCCATGTCCTTGAGCTGCACGACGCCCTCGGCCAGGTCGCGCTCGCCGGCCACGATGGTGAACCGCGCGCCCGACCGGTTGGCGCTCTTCATCGCGCCCTTGAGACCGCGCCCCCCGAACGCGAAGTCCGCGGCCACACCCTCGCGGCGCAGCTGCGTGACGACGGCGAACAGCTTCCGCCGCGCCTCCTCGCCGAGCGGTACGGCGAAGACACTGGTGGTGGAGGGCAGTTCGAGCTCGATGCCCTCCGCCTCCAGGGCGAGCACCGTGCGGTCCACGCCGAGCGCCCAGCCCACCGACGGGAGCGCCGGGCCGCCGATCATCTCGGACAGGCCGTCGTACCGGCCGCCGCCGCCCACCGCCGACTGCGAGCCCAGTCCGTCGTGGACGAACTCGAAGGTGGTGCGGGTGTAGTAGTCGAGCCCGCGGACGAGCTTCTCGTCGTCCTCGTACACCACTCCCGCCGTGTTGAGCAGGTCCCGCACCTCCTCGTGGTACGCCTTGCAGGCGTCGCAGAGGTAGTCCCGCAGCACCGGCGCGCCGGT
>NZ_JAFMPZ010000073.1 GCF_017353455.1 Streptomyces laculatispora | reverse complement strand
CGGCCCGGAGCTCCCGGCGGCCGCCGCCGGGAGCTCCGGGCCGTCCGCCCTCGCCACCCAGAAACTGACGTGGAAGCACTGCCCCGCCCCGTCCCAGGCGGAGGGCGGCGGCGCCGCACCGTCCCCGCTGCCCGGCGGGGCCGTCTGGGAGTGCTCCGTGATGAAGGTCCCGCTCGACCACGCCGAGCCCGACGGCGACACCATCGAGCTGGCGCTCGTCCGCGCGAAGGCCATGGACCGGAAGAACCGGATCGGTTCGCTCATCTTCAACTTCGGCGGCCCCGGCTCCTCCGGCGTCGCCACCCTGCCCGCCTTCGGCACCGAGTACGACAAGCTGCGCACCCGCTACGACCTGGTGAGCTTCGACCCGCGCGGGGTCGGCCGCAGCGACGGGGTGACGTGCGAGAACGACAAGCAGCTGGACGTGCGCTACCAGGCCGACGGGACGCCGGACGACGCCTCCGAGGAGAAGGCGTTCACCGATGACACGAAGACGTACGCGGCGGCGTGCGAGAAGAACTCGGGCAGGGAGCTCCCCTTCGTCGGGACGACGAACGCCGCCCGCGACATGGACCTGATGCGTCAGGTGCTGGGCGACGACCGGCTGTACTACTTCGGCATCTCGTACGGCACCGAACTGGGCGGTGTCTACGCGCACCTGTTCCCGAAGAACGTCGGCAGGTCGGTGCTGGACGCGGTGGTGGACCCGACCGAGGACGCCGAGCAGTCCTCCCTGGGCCAGGCCAAGGGGTTCCAGCTCGCGCTGGACAACTTCGCCAAGGACTGCGCGGACCGGGGCGACGCCTGCAAACTGCCGGGTTCCAACGCCGGTGAGGTCGAGCAGGGGGTGTCCGATCTCCTGAGCCGGCTGGAGAAGAAGCCCGTGCCCGGGCTCGGTGCACGGAAGCTGACGCAGACGCAGGCCACCACCGGCATCGCCTCGGCCCTGTACTCCAAGGAGACCTGGCCGCTGCTGGAGCAGGGCCTGGACGAGGCCGACGGCGGCGACGGCGGGCTGCTGCTGGCCCTCGCCGACTCCCTCAACGGCCGCTCGGACAACGGCCACTACGACAATTCCGCCGCGGCCAACACGGCCATCAGCTGCGCGGACTCCAAGGAACGGTTCACCCTGGAGCAGACCAGGGCGAAGCTCCCCGGGTTCCGCGAAGCCTCACCAGTCTTCGGCGACTACCTGGGCTGGGGCCTGATGGCCTGCACCGGCTGGCCGGTGGCGGGCGCCTGGGACCACCCCGACGTCAGCGCCCCGGGCTCGGCCCCCCAGCTGGTCATCGGCAACACCGGCGACCCGGCGACCCCGTACAAGGGCGCGCGGGCGATGGCCGACGAGCTGGGCAAGGGCGTCGGCGTGGAGATGACGTACAAGGGCGAGGGGCACGGCGCGTACAACAGCGGCAACGCCTGTGTGCAGAAGGCGGTGGGCGGCTATCTGCTGGACGGCAAGGTACCGGCCGCCGGGACGGTCTGCGGCTAGGGCCTTTCGTTTGGATCAGGCCGGATCAGGGAGCGGGGTCCGGCGCGTGCAGCTGCAAGACGGAGGAGGGAGTCAATGCGGAGCATGGGCGACCGACGACAACGCCGCAGATGTGCGCACCGGACCCCGCGAGCCCGGCATGATCCAAACGAGAGGCCCCAGGGCTGTCCGGACGCCGTCCTACGATGAGCGGACTGTCGACCGGGCAGGCACAACGGGGAGGGACACACACGTGGTCTCATACGCACGGGCCGGGGCGCTGGCCGCCGCCGCGCTGCTGCTGACGGGGGTGCTCGCGGGCTGTGAGGACACCGCGGACGACAAGCCCGGCAAACGGGCTGACGGCAGCACGGCCGCCTCACCGTCCGCCGCGGCCTCGTCCACCGCGAGCGGGAAGCCGGTACGGCTCCCGGCACTGCCCGGTTCGCTCACCTCGCAGCGCCTGGACTGGAACCGCTGCGAGGCCCCCGGGGGCGGGACCGCTCCGGGTTCGGACTGGCGGTGTGCGAAGGTCCGCGTTCCGCTGGACTACACCGAGCCGGACGGCGCCACGATCGGGATCGCGCTGATCCGCAAGGAGGCCCGGGACAAGGGCCGGCGCCTGGGCTCGATGCTGTTCAACTTCGGCGGCCCCGGCGGTTCGGGGGTCTCCATCCTGCCGCGCGCCGCCGGTTCGTACGGGAAGCTCAACACCCGTTACGACCTGGTGGGCTTCGATCCGCGCGGGGTGGCCGGGAGCGCCGGGGTGCGGTGCCGCTCCGACCGGGAGCAGGAGGCCGCCAACCGCGAGGTGGACATGACTCCGGACACGGCGGCGGAGGAGGCGGCGTTCATGAAGGACGGCGCGGACTTCGGCGCCGGCTGCGAGCGCCGTTCGGGCAAGGTCCTGCCGTTCGTCGGCACGACGAACGCCGCCCGGGACATGGACCTGATCCGCGAGGTGCTCGGTGACCGGAAGCTGACGTACTTCGGCATGTCGTACGGCACCGAGCTGGGCGGCACCTACGCGCACCTCTTCCCGGCGAACGTCGGGCGCACCGTCCTGGACGCCGTCGTCGACCCCACGGCGGACGCCGTCGGGCACGCCCGCAACCAGACGACCGGCTTCCAGCGGGCGCTGGACAACTACCTCAAGGACCGCGGCCAGGACCCAAAGGCGGGCACCCGGCGCATCGCCCGGCTGCTGGCGCGGATCGACAGGAAGCCGCTGCCGACCGGTACGTCCCGTGAGCTCAACGAGTCACTGGCCCTCACGGGCATAGTGATGCCGCTCTACTCCAAGGGCAACTGGCCGTTCCTGACCCAGGCGCTGGACGAGGCGGAGGGCGGCCGGGGCAGCATGCTGCTGCAGCTGGCCGACTCGTACAACGGCCGCGACGGGAAGGGCCACTACGACACCGAGAGCCACTCGCAGCGGGCCATCTCCTGCGCGGACAGCAGGGCCCGGCCGACGGCGGCCGAGGCGAAGGCGCTGCTGCCCGAGTTCGAGAAGCTGTCCCCGGTCTTCGGCGCGTTCCTGGCCTGGGACACCGCGGGCTGGTGCTCCGACTGGCCGGTGAAGGGTGAGCACGACACCCCGGAGGCGAGCGCTCCGGGCGCCGGTCCGATCCTGGTCGTGGGGACGACGGGCGACCCCGCGACGCCGTACGAGGGTGCGCGCAAGATGGCGGACGAGCTGGGCAAGGGCGTCGGCGTCCTGCTGACCAACAAGGGCGAGGGGCACGGCGCCTACGGCGGGAACACCTGCGTCACGTCGACGGTCGACACGTACTTCCTGGACGGGAAGGTCCCGGCGGACGGCAAGACCTGCTCGTAGGGCAGCACGCGGACACGCCGGAGGGGCCGGCCCGCGCGACGCGGACCGGCCCCTCCGGAACAGACGGTCGGGCTCTAGTACACCGGCTTCTCGGGCTCGATCTGGTTGACCCAGCCGATCACGCCGCCGCCGACGTGCACCGCGTCGGCGAAGCCCGCCGACTTGAGGACCGCGAGGACCTCGGCGCTGCGGACACCGGTCTTGCAGTGCAGCACGATGCGCTTGTCCTGCGGGAGGTCCTGGAGGGCGTTGCCCATCAGGAACTCGTTCTTCGGGATCAGCTTCGCGCCGGGGATCGAGACGATCTCGTACTCGTTCGGCTCGCGGACGTCGATGATCTCGATCTTCTCGTCCGCGTCGATCCACTCCTTGAGCTGCTTGGGAGTGATCGTGGAGCCGAGCGCCGCCTCCTGGGCCTCCTCGGACACGACGCCGCAGAAGGCCTCGTAGTCGATGAGCTCGGTGACGGTCGGGTTCTCGCCGCAGACCGCGCAGTCGGGGTCCTTGCGGACCTTGACCTGGCGGTACTGCATCTCCAGGGCGTCGTAGATCATCAGCCGGCCGACGAGCGGGTCGCCGATTCCGGCGAGCAGCTTGATGGCCTCGTTGACCTGGATGGAGCCGATGGACGCGCAGAGCACGCCCAGCACGCCGCCCTCGGCGCAGGACGGAACCATGCCGGGGGGCGGCGGCTCCGGGTAGAGGCAGCGGTAGCAGGGACCGTGCTCGGACCAGAAGACGGAAGCCTGACCGTCGAACCGGTAGATGGAGCCCCAGACGTACGGCTTGTTCAGCAGCACCGCGGCGTCGTTGACGAGATAGCGGGTGGCGAAGTTGTCCGTGCCGTCCACGATCAGGTCGTACTGGGCGAAGATCTCCATCACGTTCTCGGCTTCGAGCCGTTCCTCGTGAAGGACCACGTTCACCAGCGGGTTGATGCCCAGCACCGAGTCCTTGGCGGACTGGGCCTTGGAGCGGCCGATGTCGGCCTGGCTGTGGATGATCTGGCGCTGCAGGTTCGACTCGTCGACCTCGTCGAACTCCACGATGCCGAGCGTTCCGACACCGGCGGCGGCCAGGTACATCAGGGCCGGCGAGCCGAGACCGCCGGCGCCCACACAGAGCACCTTCGCGTTCTTCAGCCGCTTCTGCCCGTCCATCCCGACATCCGGGATGATCAGGTGGCGGGAGTACCTGCGGACCTCGTCGACGGTGAGCTCAGCAGCTGGCTCGACCAGGGGTGGCAGCGACACAGGAACCTCAACAATGCAGGTGGTCGGTTTCTACGTACTTCGGCTACGTACGGTTGTTCTTGCGGTAACACTGCCACGCCCCCTCTCATTCCGAGATACCAGGTCCGATCCGCGAGACAATTTCGTCCCAGTACCTGGGCAGCGTCGCGAATGGATCGGTTTGTCCGCGCCTGTTCGCCCGATCCGCCTCTCCGGTGCGGTCCGTGAAGAAGATCGTCCCGGCACCCTGCCAGCGTGCGATGCGCATCGCCTCCTCCAGATGGCTGCGCGGGACGCCGTGCACGAAGTGCGCGAACCGGCCGGGCGGGTAGGCGGCGGTCCACTCCGCCACCTGCGACCAGCGGTAGTCCGTCCACGCGCCGCGGAAGGTGACGAGCTGGTCGGCGGCCTCGGCGTAGCCGGGATACGGGTGGGTGTCGTGCCCCAGCACCAGGTGTCCGCCGTCCCGCGTGCTGTCGCTGTCCGCCAGGAGCGCGGCGAGCGTGCTGGTGAGCCGGCGGACCGCCGGGAGGCCGGGGCGCCCGGCCGGGCACCGGTCGAGGTAGAAGCCGTCGACGCGGTACCAGTCCAGGAACGACCGGGCGTCGGTGATCAGCGCGTCGAAGGGCCGGTCGCCGAAGGCCAGATCGAGCCGGCCGAGCAGCCGGCCGGCCGAGGCCCGTACGGAGTCCGGCGCCTCCTCGCCGTGCACGGCCCGTTCGCGGGCGTTACGGAGCCGGCCCGCGGCCTCCAGGCAGTGCGGGTCGGGACGGGTGCCGGGGCCGTTGTCGATATCGAGGACGGCCCAGTGCAGCGGGGTGCCGGGGCGGCTGAGCTCGGCCCATTCGACGGGCGCGAGCAGCGGGTGGGCGTAGCCGGGGACGCCGAAGCCGAGCTGTGCGGCGCCGCTGGTCCTGCGGGCCGTGCCGGTACCGGTCAGATACGGCACGCCGCCTCCATCCAGATGTCGGCGAGCGACTCCTCCAGATTGATCCGGGGGCGCCAGCCGAGCCGGTCCCTGGCGGTGCGCACATCGGCCTGCTGCCAGGCGCCGCAGCCGTCCGGGTAGGGCGACGGGGTGGCCGAGAGGTGCTCGATGACCGATTCGGTGGAGGTACGGGGTGCGCCGATGGGCAGCCGGGCGGGGGGTGCGTCCAGCTCGTGGAGCGCGCCGCCGTATCCGGCGACCTTGGCGAGCACGGCGGCGGCGTCGCGGAGCCGTACGGCCCGGCCGGTGCCGATGTTGACGACCCCCTGGGCGGCGGAGAGCGAGGCGGCGTGCACGGCGCGCGCGACATCGCGCACATCGACGAAGTCGCGCTGCACACCGAGGCCGCTGAGCTTCAGCTCGCCGTCACCGGACTGCATGGCGCGGCGCATCGCCTCGGCGAGCCGGCCGAGCGGGGAACCGGCCGGGGTGCCGGGGCCGACCGGTGAGAAGACCCGCAGCACGACCGCGTCGAGGCCGGAGCCGAGGACGAGTTCGGTGGCGGCGAGCTTGCTGACGCCGTACGGGCCGCCGGGGCGGGGGATGGCGTCCTCCGCGGTGGACGAGCCGGGCTGCGAGGGTCCGTACTCCGAGGAGCAGCCGACCTGGACGAGGCGGGCGGTGCAGCCGCTGCGCCGCATCGCCTCGCAGACGGTAGCGACGGCGACGGTGTTGTGGCGGGTCAGGTCGCGCGCCCCGCCACGGGTGGCGCCCGCGCAGTTGACGACGACTCCGGGGTGGACGGCGTCCAGGAAGCGGGTGAGCGCTCCCGGGCTGCCGCCGGCGAGGTCGAACCGTACGTCGGCGTCGTCGCCGCGGCCGAGCGCCGTGAGGTGTACGGCGGGGTCGGCGAGCAGCCGGTCGGCGACGAACCGGCCGAGGAATCCGTTGGCTCCGAGCAGCAGCACCCTCATCGCGCGCCCCCTGGGTGCCGACGGCGGGCTGCCGGTGCGAGGTATTGGGGGGTCATGTCCGGTGTCTCCTTGAGGCAGTTGCGTACGTGCGGGAAGGGACCCGCGGCGTCGGCTCCGCGGGGGCTGTTGACGTGCGTCAGGCGGCGGTGTGGGCGGATGCTCGGGAGAGAGCGACGGTGGCGGTGGTCAGCAGGCCGAGTGCGGCCGCGCCGCAGGCCAGGGCGGGTACGGCGCCGGTGCCCGACGCCTCAACGAGGGCGTCGACGGGCCGGGCGAGGGCGTGGAGACCGGGCAGCCGCCCGGCCAGGACCAGGGCGGGGGCGGCGGCCTCGACGGCGCAGGCGGCGGCGAGTCCGGTGGCGGCCGGTTCGGGGAAGCCGTGGACGGTGAGGAGCCGGGCCAGCAGGAGCAGTACCCCGAGGCCGGCGGCCCCGACGGGGACGCCGCCCCCGGTCCCGAGCCCGGCCAGGCAGAGCAGCCCGGTGACGACGCAGAGGAAGAACGCGACGGCACCGAAGAGCAGGGGACGCACGCCTGCCGCGAACTCCTCCAGCGCATGGCTGCCGTTGAGTTTGCGGTGTGCGTGCAGCGAGAAGAAGTGTGCGCACCAGGCCGCCGGCGCGACCGCCATCGCGAGCCCGAGCAGCGGCGCCGGGGTGAGCGCCCAAGGGCCTTCGGGGCCGCCGCTGATGACCTGCTGGAGCAGGGCCTCGCCGTACAGGGCGTAGCCGATGAGCCAGCAGCCGTACAGGTTGGCGGCGCCCGCGGAGCGGCCGCCGGTGGAGAGCGGGCCGGTGCGCAGGGCGAGGGCGAGCCCGATGAACGCCAGGAGCGCGCCGCCGCTGCCGATGGCGAGCCGTGCCTCGCCGCTGAGCACCCCGTCGGTGAGCCGCAGTGAGACGAGGGTGGCCAGGCAGGCGGCGCCCGGCAGCAGCGCCCGGAGCGACCATGCGGCGCGCGTGCGGATGTCATGCGCCGGAGCGAAGAGCGCTCCGACGGGCTCCCCCACGCTGCCCGGTACCCGTGCGAACAGCTCCTCGGCGAGCGAGAACACATCACGGTGCCGGTAGCGGGCGGCGGTGCGGTCGGTGACACCGTGGGCTTCGAGCCCGGCGGCGATCTCCAGCGGATCGACGGCCCGCTCGCAGAGTTCGCGGTGCCGGTGCATGAGCGACTTCACGGGGTCGGCCGGACCGCGCCGCCCGGTGCTGAGCTTGCGCGCCGGGGCGGCGTGCGCGATCTCGGGTGCGCGGGCGCAGGGGTGTGTTCCGCGCTCCGGGACGCCTTGTGGTGCCGTCTCCGCCGGGGCGCTCTGTGCCGCTGCGGCCACCGGCCCGGCCACGGCCTCGCCGTCCGCCGACGCGTCCTGGGGGGCAGCCGGCCCCCAGGACGGTTCGGAGACGTCGACGGCCGGCGAATCGGAGACCAGCGCCCGCGAGCGGGGGTCCCAGCCGCTGCCGGTCGTCGGTGTGCCGGGCACCTCGGTCGGGCGGCCCATCGTGGTTCCTCCGTGTTCTTCACCGGGGGCGCCGGACGGCCCGGACCGGTCGCTACGGCGGCCCGGCCCGGCCGCTTCCTGGTCACGCATCGCGGTCCCCCGCTCCGCGCGCTCCCGCGCAGACTCCGCGCCCGGCCCAGCTGGGCGTGTGCTCGGCCGGCCCCGGGGCGAGGGCCTCGTCGGGCTCCGGCCACAGGCCGAGGACGTGGGCCTCCGGAGGGGTGGCGAAGGGGCGCGGTCCGCCGTCCGTGTTCACCGTCGCCGCCTCCCGGCGCACCGGCGCCTGGGCGATCAGCTCCAGGTAAATACCGCGAAACGCCGCGAGGTTCTGTTCGACCGTGAAGAGTTCGAGCGCGCGGGCACGGGCCGCCGCGCCCAGGCGCGCACGGCGCTCCGGGTCGCGCAGCAGTGCCAGACAGGCGTCCGCGAGCGCCCGGGGATTGCGCGGCGGCACCACGAGCCCCGTCCCGCCGATGACCTCGACGACCGCGCCGACGTCCGTCGAGACCGTGGCCCGGCCGCAGAACATCGCCTCGACCAGGCTGATCGGGAAGCCCTCGACCACGCTGGAGAGCACCACGACCCCGCCGGCCGCGTACGCCTGGGCGAGGTCGGGGACCCCTGCCCCGCCGATGTCCTCGAAGGAGACCGGGTTGTCGCCGACGGCGTGCGCGTCGGCGGCCTCGTCCGGGAAGAGCTGGGCGGCGAGTGCCCGGCAGTGCGCGAGATAGGTGGCCCCCTCCGGCCCCTGGGCCGCCGCGCCGATGATCCGCAGCCGGGCGTCCGGTTCGGCCCGGCGCACCTGCGCGAAGGCGTGCAGCAGGGCGACCAGATCCTTGGCGGGCTCGATCCTGCCGACCCACACCAGGGTGTCCGGGCCGCCGTCTCCCTCGTTCTCGCCCAGCGCGGCGAACCGGCCGGACTCCATGCCGGGGTAGACCGTGCGCACCTTGGCGGGTTCCGCACCGCAGCGCTCCTGCCAGCGGCGGGCGTGCGTATTGCCGGGGGTGATGAGCGCGGCCTGGCGGTACACCTCGGCGGCGAGCCGGCCGTGGAAGTTCGCGAGCAGGGCGCGCACCGGCGCACTGAGCGGGGTGCCGGCCGCCGCGAGGTAGTGCGACCGCAGTTGCACGGAGTGCTCGGTGACCAGCAGCGGCACGCCGAAGAAGCGTTTGGCCAGCAGACCGGGCAGGGCGGCGGCACCTCCCGAGGTGGCGTGGCAGAGGTCCACGGCGCCGAGGCTCTCCTCGTCGTACCAGTCGAGGGAGAGCGGACGGAGCACCCGGTCGAGCTCCGCGGCGAAGGCGAGGAGGTCGGGGACGGTGGCGGCCTGGACGGTGCGGCCGGTGCCGGGCGCACGGCAGGCCGCCTCCAGGATCCGTACCGCGGTCTCGGAGCGGAGCGCCGCGGGAAGTCCGCCGTGTTCGCAGGCCAGTTCGGCGAGACCGTACAGGCCTTCGGTGAACCGCGCGTCCCCGGCACCGGCGGCGGCGCGTTCCCCGTCGCCGTATCCGCCGGGCCCGGCGGATTCCCCGGGCCCGGCGGTTCCACCGGCTTCTCCCCGCTCGCCGCCGGTCGCACCAGCGGCGCAGACCGCGGTCGCGAGCGCGGTGAAGTGGGTGGTGAAGCGCCGTCGTTCACGCCGCCCGTAGGAGCGCGCGCCGCCGCCGGCCAGCAGTCGCGAAAGCAGCCGCCTGGGGGCGTGCAGTCCCAGGGTGTCCTCGTCGGCGATCCACAGCGGCGCCGTCCGTACCCGGCTCACCTGGAAAGGGAGCTGGACCCAGCCACGCGCCTCCTGTTCAGCGGTGCGGCTGAGCGCGAAGAGATCGAACTCGTGTTGCGCGAGTCCGCGCACCAGACGGTCGCACCAGAGTCTGGACTCACCGGTCGCATACGGATAACCACCGTCGGTGAGGAGTCCGATCCGCACGAGTACACCCCCGATCTCCCTTGTGGGCGGCCACCGTTGGATCGGCGACTCACAGCGGGACGACCGTAAGCGGATACGCCGGTGGCGCGACGGACGGTTGTCCGTCGCACCACCGAAAGGGGTGAACCGTCGTAACTTTCCCGCCCCCGCGGCGTTCCGTCGCGCTATAGAGGCGGTCGATTACGTACGGTCAGGCCGCGGTCAGCTCCGCGCGAGCCGCGCGGCGGACCGCCGCGAGTGCCGGATCGAGCGCCGGCACGGCCGCCAGGAGCTGCTTGGTGTACGGGTCGCGGGGCTCTCCGTACACCTGCTCCACCGGGCCCTCCTCGACGATCCGGCCGTGGCGCATGACGGCCACCCGGTCGCTGACCTGGCGCACGACCGCGAGATCGTGCGCGATGAAGACCAGCGCGAGTCCCAGTTCCCGCTGGAGCTCGGCCAGCAGCGCGGTCACCTGGGCCTGGGTCGTCACGTCGAGGGCGGAGACCGCCTCGTCGCAGACGATCAGCCTCGGTTCGGCGGCCAGCGCCCGTGCGATGCCGACGCGTTGGCGCTGTCCGCCGCTGAACTCGTGCGGGTAGCGGTCGTACTGCTCCGGGTCGAGCCCGACGCGCTCCAGCAGCTCCCGGACGCGCGCCCTGATCGCGCCCTCGTCACGCTGCCCGCGCGCCCGCAGCGGGTCGGCGACGGACTCGCCCACGGAGCGGCGCGGGTTGAGCGAGGAGAGCGGGTCCTGGAAGACCATCTGGACCCGGTCCGCCCGGGTGAGCCGGCCGGAGGTGGGTTCCAGCAGACCGACGAGCATCCGCCCGAGGGTGGTCTTGCCGCTGCCGCTCTCCCCGACGATGCCGAGCGTCTCGCCGTGGCGGACGGTGAGGGAGACGCCGTCGACGGCGGCCAGGGCGGACTTCCCCCGGCCGAACACCTGCCGCACCCCGTCGGCCTCGACGAGCACCTCGGCCCCGTCGGGGACCGCGCGCCCGGTCGCGGCCGCAGGGCCGCCCGGCTCCGGAGCGATGCGCGGCACCGCCGACAGCAACGCCTTCGTGTAGGGCTCGCGCGGGGCACCGAGGACCTGGGCCACCGGTCCCCGTTCCACCGCGAGGCCGGACCGCATGACCAGTACCTCGTCCACCGACTCCGCCGCCACGCCCACGTCATGGGTGACCAGCAGCAGCCCCATGCCCGTCTCCCGGCGCAGGTTGTGCAGCAGGTCGAGGATCTGGGCCTGGACGGTGACGTCGAGCGCGGTGGTGGGCTCGTCGGCGATCAGCAGCTGCGGCTCGCAGGCCAGCGCCATCGCGATCAGCGCCCGTTGCCGCATTCCGCCGGAGAACTCGTGCGGCCGGGACCGGGAGCGGCGTACCGCGTCCGGGATCCCGACCCGGTCCAGCACCTCGACGGCCCTGGTCCGGGCCGCCCGCCGGGAGACCCGGTTGTGGACGCGGTACACCTGGGCGATCTGGTCGCCGACGGCGTAGTACGGGTCCAGCGAGGAGAGCGGGTCCTGGAAGACCATCGCGGCCTTCGCCCCGCGCAGCCCGCGCAGTTCCGTGTCGTCGGCGGTGTGGACGTCCACACCGGCGACCCGGATCGAACCGCCGACCCGCGCGCCCGTCCCCCGGTGCAGCCCGAGCAGGGCGTACGCGGACGCGCTCTTGCCGGAGCCGGACTCGCCGACGACGCCGAGCGCGCCGCCCGCCTCCAGTGAGAACGACAGTCCGCGCACCGCCTGTACGTCGCCGAACGAGATCGAGAGATCGGTGACCTCGACGAGACTCATGACAGCACCACCCGTCGGTCGGCCATCGCCTGCAGGATGTCCGCGACGGCATTGGCAAGGACGACGAAGAACCCGGTGACGAGCACCAGACCGACGACGACCGGGAGGTCCACGTTCCGTACGGCTGCGACGAGTTCGCGGCCGACGCCCGGAATCCCGAAGAGGGACTCGGTGAGCACGGCGCCGCCGAACATCGAGCCGATGTCCAGTGCGCCGAGCGCGATCACCGGGGCGAGCGCGCCGCGCAGGGCGTGCCGTCCGACGATCACGCGCTCGCTGACCCCGTACGCCCTGAAGGTGCGCACATGGTCCTCGGCGAGCGTCTCCAGCATCGAGGACCGGGTCATCCGGGCATACGGGGCGGCGGAGACGAGGGCCAGGGAGATCCAGGGCAGTACGAGGTTCCAGGCCCACTGCTCCGGGTCCTCGGTGAAGGGGACGTAATCCGGGAACGGCAGGATCTGGAGCGCCGTGACGCAGATGATGATCAGCAGCAGGCCGATCACGAAGACCGGTGTGGCCATGCCGGCCAGGGTGATCCCGGTGAGGATGCGCTCGGTGGCGCGGCCGCGCCGCCACACCGAGAGCAGTCCGGTGCCGACCCCGAGCAGCATCCACAGCACGAAGGCGCCGACCGCGAGCGAGACGGTGGCCGGCAGCTTGGCGACGATCAGCTGGGTGACCTGCTGGCCGCTCTGGTAGGAGAGTCCGAGGCAGGGGGCCTGGCAGTGCACCACACCGGTTCCGGTGGAGTAGTCGCGGCCGGCGACCAGGCTCTGGAGGAAGTGCGCGTACTGCACGTACACCGGGTCGTCGAGGCGCAGCTGTTCGCTGACCTGGGCGACCTGAGCGGGCGAGCAGCGGGGGCCGCAGGCGATCTGTGCGACGTCGCCCGGTGCCACGTAGAAGGCGGCGTAGACGACGAGACTGAGGGCGAGCAGGACGAAGAGCGCCCCGCCCAGGCGCCGCAGCAGGAACCACGTCATGCTCCGGCCTCCTTCTTCGCGCCGGTGCCGATCCGCAGCCGGGAGGCGGCGCGCGGGTCGAGCGCGGTGCGCACGCCCTCACCGAGGACGGTGAGCGCCAGCACGGTGACGAAGAGCAGCCCGGCCGGGATCAGCAGATAGGTGGGCGCGGCCTGGTACCAGGTGTCGGCGTCGCTGAGCATCTGTCCCCAGGACGGCGTGGGCGGCTTGATGCCGACGCCGAGGAAGGACAGGGCGGCCTCGACGACGATGTTGGCGGGGAAGAGCAGTACGGCGTACGTGATGACGGGCGCCGCCAGCGCGGGCAGCAGCTCACGCCGGGCGATCTGCCAGGACCCCCAGCCGCTGAGCCGGGCCGCCGCGACGTGGTCGAGCGATTTCAGGGCGAGGGTCTTGGCGCGCACGATCTTGGAGATGTGGGTCCAGCCGACCAGGCCGACGAGCAGGGCGATCAGCACCGGGCGCGGGAATCCGGCCGGGACGACGGCGAGCGCGCCGAGGGCGGCCACCATGACCGGCAGGGCGACCATGACATCGGTGATCCGGCTGAACACCTGGTCGACGAGGCGGTTGCCGAGACCGGCCGCGAGGCCGACGACGAGGCCGATGGCCACCTGGAGCAGGGTCGCGCCGAGCGCGACGCCGAGCGAGACCCGGGCGCCGTACACGACGCGGGCGAAGAGATCGCGCCCGGTGAGCGGTTCGACGCCGAGCCAGTGCTCGGCGCTGATCCCGCCGAAGGAGCCGAGCGGCACCCCGCCGGTGGCGGAGTCGACGAGGTCCGGGTGGTAGGTGGTGGGGTTCTGGCCCTCGATGCCCGCGAGCAGCGGTGCGGCGAGCGCGGTCAGGACCAGCAGGGCGACGACGGCGGCGGCCACGAGGGCCGAGCGCCGGGTACGCAGCCGCCGCCAGAACGGATGGGCCCCGGAAGCGGGGGCCGCGACGGCCCCCGCCTCCTTGACCAGCAGTGCTTCGGTCATGGCTACTTGACCGCGACCTGCGAGATGTCGAGCACGCCGGTCCAGTCGCTGATCACGACGTTTCTGACGGACTCGCCGTACAGGCGCTTGTAGACCGGGTGGAACAGCGGCACGGTCAGCGCCTGCTCACCGACCTTCCTGTCGAGCGCACCCCAGCGCTTGGCGGCGGCGCTCAGGTCGGTCAGCTTGTTGATCTCGTCGATCTCCTTGTTGACCGCGGGGTCGTTCAGCTGGCCGGAGTTGAAGTTGTACCCGGCCCTGACGATCTGGCGTCCGTCGAAGATCGGGGCGAAGAACGGTCCGCCGGAGGGCCAGTCGGCGCCCCAGCCGCCGA
Organism: Streptomyces laculatispora; assembly: GCF_017353455.1. Taxonomy (GTDB): domain Bacteria; phylum Actinomycetota; class Actinomycetes; order Streptomycetales; family Streptomycetaceae; genus Streptomyces; species Streptomyces laculatispora. The sequence goes on along the minus strand of NZ_JAFMPZ010000073.1, from coordinate 7,669 downwards.
GGAAGAAGCCCGGCTCGGTCTTCACGTTGTAGACGGTGTCCGAGTAGGCGTTGGACTCCAGGCCGCGGAGCTTGACGGTGATCCCGGCCTTCTTCAGCGCTTCCTGGAGCGCGGTGGCGATCTCCGGGCTGGTCGCGAAGTTCTTCTCGTTGTTGTGCGTGAGGGTGACGGTCAGCCCCTTGGGGTAGCCGGCCTCCTTCAGCAGTTGCTTCGCCTTGGCCGCGTTGCCGGTCTTGCCGGCCGGGAAGGCGTCGTACGGCGTGTAGCCGAACGACGCCTGGTCGGGCAGGAAGGTGGTGGCGGGCTCGGCGAGCGAGGAGCCGCCCGCGGCGTTGACGACGGAGCTGCGGTCCACGGCGTACGAGATCGCCTGGCGCACCTTCGGGTTGTCGAACGGCTTCACCTTCGGGTTGAAGGCGATGTAGTTGGTGTAGCCGAAGTGGCCGGTGCCGACCCGGGCCGCGAGCTTCTTGTCACCGCTGACCTTGGCGAGCTCGGCCGGGCCGAGGTTGGTGTCGGTGGTGACGGCCGCGGCGTCGGAGCCCTGCGAGGCGGACAGCCGCTGGTTGATGACGGCGGAGTCGAGCCCGGAGCGGACGTCGATCCGGTCGGGGTAGGCCTTGCGCTCCTCGTCGGTGCCGGCCGACCAGTAGGTGTTGCGTTCCAGGGTGAGGCGTTCGCCGTCGCCCTCGTTCCTGACGACCTTGTACGGGCCGGAGGAGAGCGGGTGCTCCTCGTACTTCGTGCCGGTGTCCTTGGCCTTCGGCACGGGAGTGGTCTGGGTCTGGGTGGCCAGGAAGGGGAACTCACCCTCGGGCTTGTTGAGGTGGAAGACGATCGTCTTCGCGTCGGGCGTCAGAATCGAGTCGAGGCCCTTCTTGTCCTTGTACGGGCCCTGGTAGCCGGCCCCGCCGATCAGCCAGTCGCGCAGGTAGGGCGCGCCGCCGGAGAGCTCGGCCGCGAAGGAGCGCTCGATGCCGTACTTGATGTCGGCACTCGTGATCGCGGTGCCGTCCTCGTACTTGAGGTTGTCCTTGAGCGTGTACGTCCAGACGGTGGCGTTCTTGCTGGGCGTGCCCAGGTCGGTCGCGAGGTCGGGGACGACCTTCGAGCCGGCCGCACCGTCCTCACGGTTGCGGGTGGTGAGCGTGCGGAAGACGAGCGAGGGGACGTTGCCGCCGCCGGAGGTGTAGAGCCGGGCGGGGTCGAAGTCCTCCTGGGGGGCGCTGTTGAGGACGGTGAGCGTGCCGCCCTTCTTGGGCGCGCCCGCCGCGCCGGAGCTGCCGTCGCCGCCCTTGCTGCTGCCCTCGGGCCCGCAGGCCGCGGCGCCCGCGGCCACGGCGAGTACTGCGGCGGCCGCTGCTACGCGGCGCGATATGACGGACGGTTGACGCATCGGAAGGTGACCTCTCGGAGAACTGCCTGAATGAAGGAAACAGAAACGAATCCGTGCAGGCGGCGACGAGAGACATGTGCACACGACCGGTCGGTACAGGGACCGGAACACTGGAAACTGCCGCGCCTGCGGACGGAATACGCCCGGTGCGGCAGTCGGAAGGTCATCCGGCCGGCCCATCAGGGCTCGGGCGGGAGGGGCCGACGCGCACTCGGGCAGGCGTCAGCAACAGTCGACGTCGGCGACACTGTGCCCGGTCACACCGATGAGCGCCAGCTCAATGGCGGCGCGATCGAAGGTGACGAGGCTGCGTGACATGCCGAGAAATATGAGCGACGGCCCTCACGATGTCAACGCGATATGAGACGACGGTCTCACTATTCGGACAGGTGTCCCGGGGGGAGCATCCCCACCGGTCCGGACACCGGCCCCCGGCCACCGGACCCGCGACCACTCGCGCGGACGCGGTCCGGGCTCAACCGACCGGATACACCCAGGCGTTGGCGCGGCACTTGATACCGTCGATATTCAGCGACTTGGTCTGCTGCTGCATCACCGGAGCGAGCGCGCCTGGCGTGCCGCAGCTCACATGGTTGTGCCCCAGCCGGTGGCCCACCTCGTGGTTGATCAGCATCTGGCGGTAGGAGTAGAGCTTGTCCGGGCCGAAGGTGGAGGACCCCTGGGCCCAGCGATAGGCGTTGATCATCACGCGCTCGGTGGCGGCGGAGTCGCACGAGACGTTGTCCAGCGTCGTGTCCAGCCCGGATTTCTCGCACCAGAGTCCGGTGGTTCCCGGACTGGCCAGCGTGATCACGAAATCCGGCTCGCCGGTGGAAATCCTTTCGAAGGTCATCTCCCCGTCGTGTGCCCAACTCCGTTCATCATTAAGAGTTTTCTGGACCGCCTCGGCAAAGAGCGCGGAGTCGAGCCCGAGCCCCTTCTCGACATCGATCCGATAGCGGTACTTGCGCCCCTTGCCCGGAGCCTTCGCCTCACCGGGTACGGCTTCGAATTTCCCCGAACCCTTGAGCTTCGGTGCCAGCGGATAGGCCTTGGCCATTTTCTGCTCGTACGAAAGGGGCTTGAGCACCACCTTGGGCGCGGGGGTATCCCTGTTGTCCGAACGGGAGGTGTCGTCGGTGCCGTCCCGGTCGACGCCCGCGGGCTGCGCGGCACTGGTCCGGCCGCCGCTGTCGTGGGCGACCTGGCCCGCCACGACCACCGCGAGCACCGTGGTCACCGCGGCGGCCGCGATACCGGTGAAGGTGCGACCCCTGCCGCCCCTGGAGTCCTTGGAGTCCTTGGGGCCGTCCTCGCCGCCCGGCGGCCGCTCGTCCCAGTCGCTGACGGAGCTGTACGGATCGGCGGGGGCGGCCGGTTCAGGTGCCGGGCCGCGGGATGCGGACGGGGCGTCGAATGCCTCGACGAACTCCCGTCGCGGTCCCGGTATCAGCGGCTTGGTGCCGGCCCCCTGCGCATTCCGCGGTACCTGCGGACGCGCCTGCGCCGGTGCCTGGACACCGGTGCGGCCGGGGACGCCGCCCGGCGTGCCCGGCCGCTCGACCGGCCCGGTGCCCCAGCCACCGCCGGGTTCACGCTGTTCGGGGTGACCGCCGCGCACCTGGGGAGCTCCCTGGAACGGGGTGTGGCCGTCGGTGCCCGATGGCACCTCGCCCGGCCGCCTGCGCCGGCCGCTGCCGGGTGCGGGCCGGGTGCCCTCGCGCCCGGCGCCCGCGTCCACCGGGGCGGGCCCGGCCTCGGGCGCCTTGGCCTCAGGGCCCTTTCGACTGTGTCGTCCCACGCCCCGGATCAGCTCCCGCCGTCTTCGTCGAGCAGTTCCCGGAACGCCTGGGCGACCGCCTCCGGGTACTCCATCATCGCCACGTGCCCGGCGTCGGGCAGTGTCAGCAGCCGCGAATCGCGGAAGGCCGCGGACGCCCTGCGTGCCATCCGGTACGAGACGAGCCGGTCCCGTCCGCCGTACACGAGCTGGGTCGGCGCGAGCACCCGCTCGGCCTGACGCCACAGCCCGTGCTGACCGCCCAGCGTGTACGCATCGACGATGCCACGCGCCGAGCGCGCCATGGCGTCCCAGAAGTACGGCAGTTCCAGCCGTCGCTCCATTTCGGCCACCGCCGCACGGAAGCCCGTCTCGGAGACCCGTGCCGGATCGCCGTAACAGAGTGCCATGACTCCGCGGGTGCGTTCTTCCGCGCTCCAGTCCCGGGTCATCCGGGAGACCAGGGATACGAGCCCCGGAACGGCGAGCAGTGCGGTCGGCGCGGCCGACCACTGCACCCGGATCTCGGGGAGCGCGGGCGAGATCAGGGTGAGCGTGCGCACCAGGTCGGGGCGGACCGCCGCGACCCGGGTCGCCACCGCGCCGCCGAGGGAGTTGCCGAACAGATGGACGGGCCCCCGCTCCCCCGCGTCCAGGAAGCGGATCACCGCGCGGGCGTGACCGGTGACCGAGTAGTTGCCGTCGTCCGGCGGCGGGGAGTCCCCGAAGCCGGGCAGATCGACCGCCTCGCCGTCCAGCACGTCCTGGAGGAGCGGCATCAGCGCCGACCAGTTCTGCGAGGAGCCGCCGAGCCCGTGCACGTAGAGGGCGGGCGCCAGGCCCGTCCGCTCCGGTGGCCGTGAACGGACGGTCAGCGTGAGTCCGGCCAGCGTCACGGAGCGGAGTCTCTCGCCCTCCGCGACCCTGACCGCGCTCACCGTGGGGGCCACCGCTGCGGCGGCGGCACGGACTCCCGGCAGCTCGGTCGAAGACATGCGGCAATGTTACGAGACGATCACACCGGGATTCATGTGTTCGCCGTCACACATCGCGTAGCGGCTTCGGGGCGTTGCTCCTAGGCTCGGGGCAAGGAAGGGAGTCCCCAATGACGGTCGACCCCAGTGACCCGGAGACCTTCGAGGAAGTCCAGCCGGACGAACCCGGACAGGAGACGCCCGAGGCGGATGCCGCCGAGCAGCAGGCGGAGCTGCGCCCCGAGAGCGACGAACCACTGACGGATCTCGACCGGAACCGCGCGAACGAGGCGGACGCGGCGGAACAGGCCCGCGTCGTCACCGACGACGAGGACGATTACCGCTGATACGTCCTGCTATACGGCACAGGTCAAGAGAATCTGTGGCTACCGCAGTCGTCCGGTCCGTGAAATTCTGCGTCCGCGCCGCGCATACCCGGGTTACCCGAAAGTACGATGGAGGTACGGCGCAGCGAGCACGGAACGGTGTGTCGGATCACAAATTTGGGAGGCGGCGTGACAGCCATCGAGCAGACCGAGGCGGCGCGCCCGCGGGGCACTCGCCTGCCGCGTCGCGCCCGACGCAATCAGCTCCTGGGTGCCGCCCAGGAGGTCTTCGTCGCGCAGGGCTACCACTCCGCCGCGATGGACGACATCGCGGAACGGGCCGGGGTCAGCAAACCGGTGCTCTATCAGCACTTCCCGGGCAAGCTGGAGCTGTATCTGGCCCTGCTCGACCAGCACTGCGAGTCGCTGCTCCAGTCGGTGCGCACGGCGCTCGCGTCGACGAGCGACAACAAGCTGCGCGTGGCAGCGACGATGGACGCCTACTTCGCGTACGTCGAGGACGAGGGCGGCGCCTTCCGGCTGGTCTTCGAGTCGGACCTGACCAACGAGCCCGCCGTGCGCGAGCGGGTCGACCGGGTCTCGCTGCAGTGCGCCGAGGCGATCTCCGACGTGATCGCCGGTGACACCGGCCTGTCCAAGGACGAGTCGATGCTGCTCGCCGTGGGCCTGGGCGGGGTGTCCCAGGTGGTCGCCCGCTACTGGCTCTCCAGCCGGTCCGCCATCCCGCGTGACACTGCGGTGCAGCTGCTCACGTCGCTGGCCTGGCGGGGCATCGCGGGCTTCCCGCTGCACGGCATCGATCAGCACTGAGTGCGGCGGCCGGCGTCCGTGTTCGCTGCGGGCGTTGCCCGCGGACCCCTGGCCAGTCCCTTCAGCGGGCTAATGTGTGCTGCGTACGGCGCGGTTCACCGCGCAGGGACTGACCGTCGGAGGGACATAGCCGTGGAGGTCAAGATCGGGGTGCAGCACACGCCCCGGGAGATCGTTCTGGAGAGCGGGCTTTCCGCCGAAGAGGTCGAGAGCGCGGTTTCCGAGGCTCTCGCCGGCAAGGCGCAGCTGCTCAGCCTCACGGACGAGAAGGGCCGCAAGGTCCTGGTGCCGGCCGACCGGATCGCCTACGTGGAGATCGGCGAGCCCAGCACACGACGGGTGGGGTTCGGCGCGCTGTAGCGGCGCGCACGGACACAGCGACCGTGGAAGCGGCCCGGCGGGGAATTCCCCGCCGGGCCGCTTTCCGTCGTGCCCCGGATGCGAGTTTCCGTCCTGCCCCGGGTACGAGCCGCGCGACGGCGGTCCCGCACGTCGGCCGTCCGCTGTGACAGCCGTTCCGGTGCGAGGGCCGTTGCTGTGCGACAGCTGAGCGAAGCCTGTCCGCGGGAGGGTTGCGTTCCGCGGCCGTGGGGTAGTACCGCCTACGACCGAATTGCCCGCCCCGTACCTGCGAGGTGATCATCTGTGATCTTGGAAATCCTGGGCTCCGTCGTACTCGGACTCGCCCTCTCGTGGGCGGCGCTCCGCTCCCTGTCGCCCCGTCTCCCGTCCCCTCGGGCCGTCTTCGGCACCGGAGCGCTGGGCGCCCTGTTCGGCCTGTATCTGATGCACTCGGTGCTGGGCTCCGGCCACGCGGCGGCGACGCTGATCGGCGCGGTGCTCATCTCCGCGGTGACGGTGTCCCTGCTGATCCGGCCACGCAGCCGCCGCCTGAGCCGGTCGGCGGCGGCCTGACGCCGCCGCCCCGGCCCCCGCGAGGCGGTCCTAGGCCGCAAGCCCCAGGGTGGCCATGCGCTTGGTGTGCGCCTCGGTGATCCGCGAGAACATCCGGCCGACCTCGGCCAGGTCGAATCCGTCGGCGACCCCGCCCACCAGCATGGTCGACAGCGCGTCGCGGTCGGCCACCACCCGCTGCGCCTGCGAGAGCGCCTCGCCCATCAGCCGACGCGCCCACAGCGCGAGCCGGCCACCGAGCCTCGGGTCCGCCTCGATCGCGGCGCGCACCTTCTCGACGGCGAAGTTGCCGTGGCCCGTGTCGTCGAGCACGGCGAGCACGAGGGAGCGGGTGTCGGAGTCGAGCCGGGCCGCGACCTCGCGGTAGAAGTCACTGGCGATCGAGTCACCGACATAGGCCTTGACCAGGCCTTCCAGCCAGTCCGACGGCGCGGTCTGGCGGTGGAAGTCGTCGAGCGCCTTGGCGAACGGCTCCATGGCGCCGGTCGGCTCCACCTCGATCGCCGTCAGCCGGTCGGTCAGCCGCTCGAAGTGATGGAATTCCGCGGACGCCATCTTCGCCAGCGCCGCCTTGTCACCCAGCGTCGGCGCGAGTTTCGCGTCCTCGGCGAGCCTCTCGAAGGCCGCCAGCTCCCCATAGGCAAGTGCTCCCAGCAGGTCCACGACGGCGGCCCGGTACTGCGGCTCCGTGGACGCGGTGGCCCAGTCCTGGTCGGCGATTTTGGTGGATGCGGGGGTTTGCGTGGCGTTGTCAGGCGTCTCCATGGAGCGCAGAATAGCCCGCCCGCCGAGCGGCGGAGGGGTCCGGCCGCCGACTGACGTCACACCGTTCCGATGAATTCGCCCAACACAGATGCACGAATCCGGGGTACAGTGGTATTGCGCTTACTGAGCATTTTGCAACTGCTCGTGGCGCGAAATTGAATGAGGATGCCCGGTCGGTGGCCCGATCGGCTCCGACCCGACAGCCCTCCACGCGATGCGTACGCCACGTGCGACCGCAGGCGAGGGGCCCCCTCAGCGGCACGAGCGCTCGAGCGACGGCAGTGGTCCCGCGCCACCCGGCCCATCCACGGCCGGATGACCAACCCCGGCACGGTACGACCCCCTTCGTTCGCCTCGGACCGCGTTTCACAGAAGAGGCAATACCCTGACTACGTTCCGAGACCTCGGGATTCTTCCCGAGACGGCCGAGGCCCTTGAGTCCGTCGGCATCACGTCCCCCTTCCCCATCCAGGAGATGACGCTCCCCGTAGCGCTCTCCGGCTCCGATGTCATCGGGCAGGCCAAGACCGGCACGGGCAAGACCCTCGGTTTCGGTCTGCCGCTGCTGGAGCGCGTCACCGTCCTCGCGGACGTCGAGGCGGGCCGGGCGGCGCCCGAGAAGCTGACCGACGCGCCGCAGGCACTGATCGTCGTCCCCACCCGCGAGCTCTGCCAGCAGGTC
>NZ_JAFMPZ010000476.1 GCF_017353455.1 Streptomyces laculatispora | reverse complement strand
CCGCCGAAGCCGGTCCGCGCGCCCGCGCGGACAGCGGGCCTCGGGCATGCTCAGGGTGGCGGCGGCCGCCGAGTGGCAGGCGGCGCGGGCCCCGTCCGTGTCACCGGCCCGTTCCAGCAGGTGGGCGCGGACCGCTTCCAGCCGGTGGTTGCCCGCCGGCCGGTCAGCGAGCGCGTCGGCTTCGGTGAGCCCGGCCCGCGGCCCGCGGCCCGTGCACCGTCGCGACGGCGACGGCCCGGCCCAGTTCGGCCATCGGCTCGGGGGCGAGGCGCACGAGAACGTCGTACAGCGTGGCTGAGCGCATCACGGACCGACCCGAAGGGAACGCGCGGGGTCGTAGGCTCGGGTGCTGAGGAATGAGCGAGTGACCAGGGGGAGCAGCGGTGGCGTTCGGCAGGAGCAGGAAGACCGAGGAGCCGCCGGTGGAGCCGGTGGCATGGGCGGACGTCCGCACCTTCGTGGTCAGCAGCGAGGAGAAGCCGGTAACCGTCAAGCGCAAGAAGGGTGTTCGCGGACCGCGTGCGGTACGCGTCCCCAAGGGCGGCAAGGACTTCCGGGTCAACGCCCCCTGCGCCTACCTCGCCCCCGCCTCGCGCGCCGGCGACGGACCGTCGGCCACCGGCCTCACCCTGTACGAGGACCCGGAGGCGCGGCAGTTGCTCTGCTACGTCGACGAGGCCCGGGAAGTGGACGGGGAGCGGCACCATGTGGTGCGCGACGGGCAGGGCGGGGTCCTGGGGACGCTGCGCCGGATACCGCCGCGGCGGCCCTTCCGGCACACCTGGCGCATCGACCAGCCCGGACACCCCGAGATCGTCGGCCGCAACGAGTGGGCGGCCGGCGACTCCGCGAAGGATGCCGTCGGACGTGTCGCCGTCAAGGCGGCCATCGGGCTGGTGGGGGCGCTCGCGGACTTCGGTGCGGAGGGCGGCGATCAGCCGTCCAGGCCGCGGACGCTCGAATGGACCGTGGACGGCGAGGTGGTGATGGTCTCGGAGGGCAGTGCGCAGGTCACCGTGAAAGCGGACTGGGTCGACCGGCGGCTGGCGTTCGCCTTCGCGCTCGTGGGCGACCGCTGACGCCGGAGCGCTGCCCGACCGCCGATGTCGCAGCGGTGCCGATCGCCGTCGCCCGCTGGGCCTGAAACGGCGTTCACCGCAGTGGATCGGTTCGGTCGCGTTGGGCGGCAGGCCCGGCTCGGGCCGTATGGGGCGGGTGTATCCGGGGGTCTCGGCCGGGCGCTACGTCGCGGGACGGGGGCTGCCGTGGAAGACCTGGCCGGTGTGCCAGGAACGGTGGGCGGCGGCGATGGGACGGATGCCCGGCTGGGGGCCGATGACCGGACGGCCGGCGAGCGTGATGACGTGCTCGCGGGCGGCCGTGCTGCGGCCGACGAAGCTCTGCGAGACCAGGATGCGGTGACCCTCGCCCCCGTGGTGGCCCTCGCCTTCGCGGTGGCCCTCGCCGAGACCGAGTACGCCTTTGTCGAACAGCTTGTGGTGCAGTGAGCACAGGCACAGCCCGTTCTCGACGTCGTCCGGTCCGTCGAACGCCCACCAGCGCACATGGGCGGCCTCAAGCCCGACCGGCACCGCGCCGATCCTGCCGTCGTACCCGCAGAAGGCGCACTGGTACTCGTACGCCGTCAGGACCATCTCCCGCATCCGCCGGTCCCGCCGCCTGCGCGCGGCCGGGAGCACTCCGGTCTCGGCCTCCTCCAGCTCCAGGCCGACGGCTTCGCACAGCTCGCCGTGGAGCGAGGGCGGGAAGTTCAGATCGAGCAGCACCCGTGCCATCCGGCCGAACAGGGACGGCTCCCGCCGCAGCGCCGCCCGCAGCTCCGGCGTCAGGCGGCCGGCGGCGCCGGTCGCGCGCAGTTCCCTGACCCCGGTCCCGGGGCTGCCGGGCCCGCGCTCGGTACGCACCTCCCACACGCCGTCACTCACCAGATGATGGAAGGGATAGGCGGGGGTCGTCCGGTTCCCGGGACCGTACTCGGCGAGCAGTCGCCCCAGGTCCTCCTCCACCGCGCTGTACCGCAGCTCCTCGTCGGCGTCCTGCTGGAACCGGCTGAGCGCGTACAGGAACAGCAACGGCTTGTGCGGAGCCCGCGCTCCGCTCCTCGTCCACTGCCGCAACTGCGCGGTGCGCTCGACCCAGTCCATGGTCGGCGATCGTAGTGGCGGTCCGGTCCGGCGCTCGGTCGCGGGGGCCCCGCCGCGGTGGCCGGCCGGACATCGAGCCGCGACGAGATCCCGGCTACCAGGGCAGGACGCCGTGAAGGCCGGAGGCGGCGAAGTCCCTTTCGTCGTCGCCCAGGTGGCACCGGGCGTAGAGGCAGGGCGGGTCGAGCACGAGCCGGCTGAAAGTACGTGCGGTCCGGTTGCCCCAGGCGGCGACGTACTCGACGGTGCCGGCGGCGACGGCACGGGCGAACCGGCGGACATCGCTGTAGGCCGATCGCTGTACGCCGGGTTCTTCGCGTAAGCGTCGACGATCTCCTCGGTGTCCGGCTGATCAGGCGAATTTGAACGGAGCGCTCCGCTCCGATAGATTCCAGTCCACCGGCCGGGCGGCATGACAGTCGTGGCGTGAGAGTGCGGCGCACGCGGTTCACGCGCGGTCGTGACGCCTCCGGGTCCCCTGCCCGGCCGCCATCACAACGGCGCCCGGGACGGCGGCCGGACCCATGCCGGGCGGACCGCCCCGCTCCCACGCGGCGTGCTGCCGCCCCCTCAACCTCAGAAGGAGTCGTCAGTGGACGACAACAGAACCCAGCACCGCGGCGCGAGGGCATCGCGGCCGAACTTGGTGCTGGCGGCACTGCTTGCCGCGGTGGGCTGCTTCTCGCTGATGCAGACCCTGGTCATTCCCGCGATGTCCGTGCTCGCGCAACGCCTGCACACCGACACCGCCACGGCCGGATGGCTGATCACCGCATTCCTGCTCGGCGGGGCCGTCCTCACCCCCGTACTGAGCCTGCTCGGCGACAAGTACGGCCACCGACGGCTCCTCGTGATCGTCCTGCTCATATTCCTCGCGAGCACCCTCGGGGGCGCCGCCGCCCCGAACATCGGCTTCCTCATCGCGATGCGCGCGGTGCAAGGCGCCTCCATGGCCTCGCTCCCGCTGGCCCTCGCCATCGTCCGCGAAGCGATGCCCCGGGAACGGATCGCCTCCAGTTTCGGCACCACCGCCGCCATGCTCGGCGGCGGCGCGGGCATCGGGCTGGTCCTGGGCGCCCTGATCATCCAGCACACCTCGTGGCGCTGGATGTTCGGCGTCGAAGCGGTGTTCATCGCCCTGGCGACCCTCATGGTCATCGCCTGGGTGCCGGAAAGCCCCGAGCGCCACAGCAAGCGCGTCGACGTGCCCGGGGCCGTCCTCCTGGCCGGCGGGCTCGTCGCCCTGCTCCTGGCGATCACCGAAGGCACGAAGTGGGGCTGGCTCTCCGCCGGAGTGCTGTCGCTCTTCGCGGCCGCCGTGGCGCTCTTCGCCGTACTCGGTGTGGTGTCGGCCCGCCGGTCCGACCCGATCCTCGACCTCCGGCACATCACCCATCTGCCGATGCTCGTCACCAACCTCGCGGCGCTGCTGATCGGTGTCGTGCCGTTCTTCTTCTACGTCCTGGTCCCGCAGCTGCTGCAGCTGCCCAACGGTCTGCCGCCCGCGCTCCGCCCGGCGGCCTCCTACGGAGGCGGCCTGACCATCGTCCAGGCCGCACTGCTGGTGCTGCCGAGTTCGGTCTGCGTCGTCCTGGCCGGCCGGACCGCGCACTGGCTGCGTGGGCGGCTCGGCGCCCGGGCACCCCTGGCCGCATGCATGACGCTGATGACGGCCGGAGCCGTGCTCACCGCGTTCTTCCACGGCTCCCCGACACAGCTCGCGCTGTGGTTCTGCCTGATCGGCCTCGGTGCGGGCTACGGGTACGCGGCGCTCGCCGATCTGGTCGCGGCCCTCGTGCCGCGCCGCGAGATCGCCGCGGGCAACGGGCTGAACACCGTCATCCGGACGGTCGGCAGCGCCGTGGGCAGCCAGCTCTCCGTCGGCTTCCTGCAGACCTTCACCGTGGACGGCACGCCCGTGCCCGCCGAGAAGGCATTCACGGTGGGTTTCTGGGTCGCCGCCGCGCTCGGCGCCCTCGGTATCCTGCTCGTCGGAGCCCTGCGCATCCGCCCGCACCACGAGGAGCCCACGCCCGAGCCCACCGTGGCAGCACTGGCAGCACCGGCTCCGGTCCTCAGCAACCCGCACTGACCCAGTCAGCCCGCCCACGTGCCAGGACCGCGTTGACTGCCGCACCGAAGGAGCACGAGCATGCGCGCCGACCGCACCGGACCGCCCCGCGGACGCCAGAAGGAAGCCGACCGCAACGACGAGCGGATCCTGCGTGCGGCACGTGAAGTCTTCGCCGAACACGGCTGGGACGCCCCCGTATCGGAGGTCGCCCGCCGTGCCGGCGTAGGCATGGGCAGTCTCTACCGGCGCTACCCCGCCAAGGAGGACCTGGCTCAGGCGCTGCGTGTGGAGGGCATGAACGAGCTGGCCTCCCTGGCCCGCACCGCCATGGCCGACCACCCCGACCCCTGGGCCGCACTCGTCGCCTTCCTGCGAGCAACGCTGTCCGCCACCGGCACCGGCTCCCTCCTCCCTCTCATAGGGGGCCGCCTGCCCGCCACCGACGAAGTGGACGCCGCGGACGGCTGCCTCCGGGCGGCACTCGACGTCCTGGTCGACGCCGCCCACCGGTCCGGCGCACTGCGCCCGGACTTCAGCTCGGCCGACCTCCTGCTGCTGCTCGCCCACCTCAACGCCCGTCTGCCCACGACCACCGAGCGCGCGGTCGAACTGCACCTGCGCTACCTGGACCTCGTCCTGAGCGGTCTTCGGAACCCCGCGAACACGGGCATCCAGCCGGTCGGCCCGCCCACCTGGGCGGAGCTGAGGGATCTCTGGAACGCCCCGTGACCCCGCTCCGCCCGCACCTCCAACAGGGCTGCCCGGGTGCCGAGACGGGCTTCCAGCCGCGCGATGTATTGCCCGGTGAGAGCAATGGCGGAGGGTACGAGATTCGAACTCGTGAGGGGTTGCCCCCAACACGCTTTCTCGCCTGGGCCCTGTCCGGCGTGAGGTGAACCGTTTCGGGTTCCGCAGAGACTCGATCGGGCCCCCGCGCGGCTCTCGCACGCCGATGGCACCGGCCCCGTGGCGGGGGCCGGTGCCATCCGTCCAGGTGGTGCGCTCAGGCACCGTCAGCGCGGGACGTGGACCCCGGGCGTCAGCCCTGGCGCGCGTCCGTGACCTTCCCCGTGAGGAGGGGGCCGTCCAGCCACTCGTTCTCCTTGAGGATGTACACCTGCATCCGCAGGGACTCCTCCGGCTCGGTCAGCGCGTCGGTGACCGTGGGCACGGACACTTCGGTGCTCGTCTCGCCCTTGGGGACGGACGCCCAGAGGGAGGGGCTGTCCGTGGACAGGGGCCGCTCCGGGTCGGCGGACTCGCCGAGCCCGGAGAGCCATTCCTCGTCGACGTCCTTCGTGGACAGCTCCGTGCCCTCGCTCACCGGCATGAGGTCGAACCGCGTCTCGATGGTGGTGTCGGCGGGCTGGGAGAGTTCTACCTTCCAGGTGAGCTTCTGGCCCTCGGTGACCGAGTCGGCGACCGGGGTCACGCTGACCGTGGGCATGGGGTCGTCGTTCTCGACGAGCACGCCCCCGAAGGCGCCGCCGACCGCCGTGCCGCGCACGGCCTTGGCCGCGACCTCGTGGCGGAGGTCGTAGTTGTAGCGAGAGTTGCCCTTGACCGTGATCGACACGCCCACGGAGCCACCGGCCTTCACCGTCACGGTACGGACGGTGGACGTGTAGGTCTCCGGGTCGCGGACGGCGAGCTTGACCACGCCGGTGCCCTTGCCGGTGACTTGGACGGGCACGCGGTAGGTGCGGGTGCCGGAGTCGCCCTCCTTGACCGTCAGTCTGCCGATGTCGACACGCGGGAGCGCGACAGGGCGTACCGCCGGGGTGCCGGGGCGCCAGCCCCAGGCGTCCATCAGCCAGAACTCGCCGGAGCTGCTGCGCGGGGTGAGCTCCAGCGACTGCGTCCGTTTCAGGTCGGCACCGGCGCTGACGGCGGCCTTCAGCGGGACGCGGACCTCACGCGCCCAGTGTGCGGCCGTCGATGCGGAGCCGGGAAGGCCGTCGACGGTGACCTGACCGAGCCTCACCCGCTTGCCGGAGGTGTCGGTGAGGGCGATGTCGAGCCGGGTGCCCCGGGTGTTCGGCGGCACGATCACCCGCAGGGCGAGCGCGTCGGAGCCCGCCAGCGAGAAGGCGCGCTCCGGCGTCAGCCGGACCGGGGTGCCCGGTTTGGTCCAGCGGGCCGTGACCGCGTTGCGGCCCGGCTCGCTGGTGGTGTCCGCCCAGGACGCGAAGTGCGGCGACCTGCCGGGGTTGGAGTCCGGCCTGCAGGCCCGGGTGGTGCTCGTGGTGATCTGCCGGCACACGCGCCCGTTCGTCACCGAGAGCGGGGCGTCGGGCCGGATCGCCGGGGTGCGGTGGCCGCCGACGGCGTGGGTCAGGACCCGGGCGGAGCCGGCCGAGGGCGCGCGCCGGTCGGAACCGTCGAGCAGCGGGCGGACCCGGTCGTCGCCCGCGAGGAAGAGCCGCGCGGCGGCGGCGATATAGGTGGTGCCCGCCGTCTGCTGCTGCTTGGCGCTCAGGCGGGTCTCGGCCTGTGCCGAGCAGACCGGGTCCGGGTTGTTCTTGTCGTCCCAGAAGTCGTCGGCGGCCGGGGCCTCGGCCTGGCCGGGCGTCCACTCCGTGTTGAAGAAGTTGTGGTTGGCGCCGACCATGTACACCGCGCTGTGCAGCGCCGTGCCCCGGCCGATGCCCCGGGTGCCGTCGAGGTAGATCTGGCCCTGGAGGTCGCTCACATCGCCGTCACAGCCCGGCAGGATGGTCATGGAGGGCACGTCGGGTGTGGGGTTCTGGCCGAAGATGGTGGGGCCGATCAGCACGGTGCCGCGGATCCGCCAGCCCACCGGGCCCCGGTAGCCGTCCTCGGCGGGCGGCGGCGGGGAGACGCTGTCGAGGGCCGCCCGGTTGACGCCCTCGCCGCCCCGGGAGTGGCCGACCAGGAGCACTTTCGACAGGTCCGCGGGCTCCGTCGCGCGCACCGCCTCGGGGGCCTTCGCGGGGTTCGCGCCCCACGCCGCCCAGCGGGCGAGGTGCCGGCGCACCAGGGACGAACGGGCCTGCGCCCCGAAGTCGGCCGCGCGGCCGTCCTGCGCGTTGACACCGTTCGCGGAGATGGAAACCGTCACATAGCCCTGGGACGCCAGGCGCTTCTGGTCGTGCAGAAAGCCGCGGTAGCTCGGGACCGCCTTGTGGCCCGGCTTGCACGGCCACTGCATGCCCGCGCTGTTCTTGCCGGGCTCGTAGCAGGTGGCGCTGCGGCCGTGGAGGAAGAGCGCCAGCGGTCGCTTCCCCGGCGCGTCCGTCGGGCCGACGACCGTGGCACGCATCTCCACGGGCTCGGCGTAGCCCGGCAGCCTCACCGACTTCAGGACGTACTCACCGCTGGTGGTGCGGTACTTACCGGCGACACCGGGGTCGACCGGGTTGGCGGGGAACGGCTCCTGGGGCACCGCCGCGGCCGTCGAGCGTCGCTGACCGGGTGCCTGGTCCGCCCCTGCGGCGTCCAGCCGCCGCGAACCGGCGACCACCTGGAGTTCGCTCGCCCGGCCGATCTTCGCCCCGTCGAGGCGGAGCCGGAAGGTGCGTTGGTCGGGGGAGGGCTCCGCGACGCCGAGGGTGTGCTCCCCCGAGCGGAACTCGACCAGGGCGCCGCCCATGCCCACGGGCTCGGGCGAGCTCCAGACCAGCTCCCCACCCTCGACACGCCACCCCTCCGGCAGCCGCTCCCCGAAGGCGCCCGGCGGCGCGCCGGGTATGGGCTCGGCGGCCGGTTGCGCGTGCGCCGGCCCTGGCACACCCGCCGCCAGCGCCACGGCCGCCAAGGCAGCCGTCAGCGCGCGTGAGACCTGTCTCACGATGGTTTCTCCTCGTCGTTGGTTGTGCTTCAGCGCCCCCGGAATCCCAGGAGCACCCCCCGCACCGGGGAGAGGATGACGTGGCGTCACCGGTTGTCCCACCTCGGGAACCTGACAGGAATCTGACAGCAGCCGAACAGGGACCAAACAGGAGCCGGACGGGAGCCATGGGGCCGGTCCGCTGATCGAGGGATCCAGGCCCGGAGCGGCGGTCCGACGCCCGTGCGGCGAACCGTGACCTGCCCGCTGCGACGCGAATCACCTGGCTCTTCGTGGCGTTTCGTCCATACGGGCACTCCAGCTCCGTAGCTAGGAGGCACGGTTGGAGCGGAGCTGCTGCTGGACTGCTGGTGCGCTGCAGTGGGCGGTGCGACTCCTGAAGGACTCGGTGGCGCCGTGGGCGCTGACGACTCCTGTGGGGAGCCGGGGAGGCCTTGCTGGTGTCTTTGCCGCCGAGGTCAAGAAGGAATGCCAGGGCGATTACGGCGCGAGGATAAAGATCAAGACCAATGGCACCCCCGACTTTGCTGATACACCCTCGCGGAGCTACGCATTCGATCCAATAGTGAGCAGGCCCCTTGGCTGGGCAGAGTCAAACACCTGGCATCAACTTTGCTTAGGCAAATGTAGTGGCGTTTCGGGTGTCGGGGGTGAGGTGTGGCGTTGATGATGGCGGCGGCGGCCGTCTGGGGCGTCTTGCAGCTGTTTGTGCTGTCGTCGCCGACCAGATCGGTCCGCCTGTCGACGGTGCTGACAGGATGCGCAGTCGGGATGTACGGGTGCGGGGTGGCCGCCGCGCTGCTGGAGCTGGCGTACGCGGACGATCGCCGACCAGGGCGGCCGGGCCCTGGCCGAGGTGGTGCGGAGCACCAGTTACACGGTGGCTCCCTGGGTTGAGGAACTGATCAAGACAACCCCCTTGTTGCTGGCAGGGCTGCACGTCAAGGTGCGCCGGCAGTGGGGGATCACCGACTTCGTCATCCTCGGGGCCGCGCTCGGCGCCGGCTTCGGGCTGCTGGAATCCCTCCTGCGCTTCAGCCTGGACGCACACCGCTCGATCCCCCGGGACGGCGGCTGGGTCATCCCCGACAGTCTCTCTCCCCCCTTCGTGCCAGGCCCCGCCAAGGTGTTCACCGCCTGGCTGCCCGCGCCCTCCGGATCGCTCGATCTCGGGCAGGCCGGTGCGGCCATGACGTTCAGTCACCTGGTGTGGACTGCCATGGCCGGTCTGGGTGCTGGGCTGCTGTGGCGCACCCGGGGCTGGTGGCGACCGCTGTCCCTGCTGCCGGTCGCCGTCGCGATCACGCACCACACCCTCAACAACTACGCGGCCACGAAACCGGGTGGACCGGCCGAGCGGTGGCTGGAGAACCTGGACGGCAAGGCGTGGGTGATGCCCCTCGTCTGTCTGGCCCTTGCCATGGTGGTGGATCTCCGTCACCTTCATCGCGCCAAGCGCACCGTGCCCGGCATTCTGCTCGCCACCGAGCGCCCCGAAGGCGACAGCGTGGCGGCGCTGATCCGGCACGCGTCCTGGCGGCCGCCCTTCAGCACTCTGATCTCGCTGCGTTTCGTACGCCTGCGCCGCTCCCTCATGTACGCCGCAGCCCTCGCCCCACCTGAGGACACGGAGCCCTTGCGGCGAGTGGTCGCCACAGTCGCCGCCCATATCGATGCCTCCGACCACGAGGATGCTTGGCGGACGGTCGACATACGGGCCCACCTCAAAGCGGCCCGCACCACCACCCGGCGCCGCTGGCTCCTGCTGATCCCCTGCCTCCTCGCACTCCCTTCCGTACTCTTCCTCGGCGTCGGCTCGCCAACCAGGCGACGACCGAACGAACGAACCTGAAGCCCCGTCAACCTGTACTGACCAGCTGATCAGCACCTCCCGCACGCCGGGGGAACCTCAGACTGAGGGCTCCGCCGAAGAGCGCGTGTCTCGCGGGGTGTTCACGGCGCAGCGCACCGCTCTTGCCGAAGCGCGGAGTGCTGCAGAGGAGGCCGCTCTTGTCGTCGCTCTGGAGGGGCCGGAACAGCCAGCCGTCAAGGCAGAGTTTCTCGTTCATCGCTGCCAGCGGTTCATTGACGTGCGTGAACTCAGTGCAGAGGTCTCTTCGCAAGCAGGGAATGGCTTTCCTCCACGGCGGCCTGAGGCACCCGGACCTGAGCCACGACGAGCGGCAGGAGACCGATGCGCAGCTTCTGGAGGCCCAAGTGGAGTTCCTCGCCGCTGCCAGAGCTGTCCTGGATGGCGACAGCACGTCTCAGTGACGTGAGTCATCGTTCCAGGTGCAGCGCACGGGCGAGGAAGTTTGTTGGGGCGGGCGCCGGGGGTGTTGTACGAACGCAGAGAACCCGGCCCGGCCGTCGACCTCGAACCTCAGCGCCTTCGCGCTGCGCGGTCGGATCAGGTGGGCCTGATGCGGCGAGGACGAACCGATGACGCCTTCCAGGGCGCGTGCACAACCTACGGACTAAAGCGGCGGAAGTCCGCGACGGCCGCCTCAACGACGCCCGCCACACCGCAGCGACCGACCTGCTGATCCTCGGCGTCTCTGACGAGGTCGTGGACGGAATCATGGGCTGGGAACCGGGCAAGTCCGCCCGGATGCGCCGCCGATACCAGCACCTGTTCGCTCATCTCCCCTTGGGAGGCGCCCTGTTGAATGTCAGTGGTCGTTTCTATGGTGGAGAAATGGCAAATGGGGTGTGGCACACCGGATATGGCATAGAGATCAATCTGTCCCTGCCTGACCTCGGTCACCCGGGGCGTCCTGATCTGTTGCGGCAGATCACCGCGAGGGTTGCCGACCGGGACCCGCAGCTTCTCGAATGCCTGGCGCATCATGACGGGCGCGACTGCCTGTCGGAGTCGGGCGGAAAGTCTCCGTGGATGTTCATCCGCCGAGGCCGCGTCGGGGGCCGCCGGCCGCTCGTCGCCTCGCACCTGCCGGTTACGCACAAGGCCACACCGGCGGAGAGCGAGCAGCACAAGGCCACGAAGGAGCGGATCGTCGAGACGGCTTCGCGCTACGGCTTGGAGGCCGATGCCGAGGTGCCGACGGCAAACCGCCGGAGCATCTCCGACGCCCTCGTCACCGGCCCCGGAGGTATACGCATCGGGTGGGAGATCCAGTACCACCACCTCAGCCCGAGCAGTGTGCACCGCCGGTCGGTCAACGCCGTGCAGCAGGACATCACGCCTTTGTGGGTCGCGAAGGACCGCACAGCTTCCTTGATCGACCGGGCGCCCTGGGCCCGCGTGGACGACATGCCCTGGAGGGATATCGCCGGCGGGAAGGAGATGGTGATCCGCGGTGGCTACCGCCACCTCCAGGTCTGGAAATGCGTGGCCAGCAGCGAACGCCACTGTTTGCTGACCGAGGGCGCTGGTCACTGTGGTGAGGTTCACTCCGACTGGTTCCTGCCTGCCCTGTGCCTGCCCGAGAAGAAGGCAGTGCACCTCGAAGACCTCGTGCTGTCGAGCGCCACAGGGGAGAGCGTGCCCGTCTACGTGCCCAATCGGGGAAGTGGCCGGGCAGGACGGCACATGTGGGTCTCGGCGACCGACTGCGAGCGCAGGCGGCAGATGGTCGGCGAGAAGACCCCTCTCCCCGAGGCACCGGGGCAGGAGGAGGACGACGAGATCACCTTCGCCGAGCAGGAGATCGACCGAAACTGCCGGGCGGGTGAGGAGGGCTGGTTCGTCAGCGACGCGCGGCCCGTCCGAGACCTGGGGCAGCCGACCGGCGGATTCACCCTGCCCCGGATGCCGGCACAGCGGTCGTGGAACCCCGTGCTGATCTTGCCCGTCGAGCGGGCTGCCGCCTCTGCAGCGCTGGGCTGTCCGCCGTGGGAGCTGGGGCCATGTGCCGGGTGTGACCAGCTGATGCGCCGGTACGGGCGCGACGCGGCCATGTTCTGCGGCGTGTGCCGTGAGCTCTTGAACGGTCGGTAGGTCGCGGCGGCCCGCTTGGCGGCAACTGCAACCAGAACTGCACCACCAACGTCGAAGGCCCCCGCAGCAAGCTGCGGGGGCCTTCGACGTATTGCCCGGTGAGAGCAATGGCGGAGGATACGAGATTCGAACTCGTGAGGGGTTGCCCCCAACACGCTTTCCAAATGTTCGCTTGGGGGTTCGGCGAGGGCCGTACTTGTCCTGACCTGCGGCGGAGGGTTTGGGATGGCCTCGTCCGAACAGCTCCGGACGGGGCTGAATGAGACCAGGACTGAGACCGGAGCTCCGTGCGGGCGACCGTGAAGAGGAGCGGAAGCCGGTCAGCCGGCGAAGCCCGGGACCACCAGGCCGGACTCGTAGGCGATGACCACCGCATGGGTCCGGTTCTGCGCGCCGAGCTTGGTCAGCACGTTCCCGACGTGGGTCTTGATCGTCTCCAGGCTCACCGTGAGGAACTCCGCGATCTCCGGGTTGGAGAGCCCGGTGGCCATCAGACGCAGTACCTCCTCCTCCCGGCCGGTCAGGGCGGCTTGCGGCAGGGCCTCTGCGGAGCCCAGCGGGCGGGCGGCGACCATGCGGCCCAGTGCGGCCGGAAAGAGAACCGCTTCGCCTGCCGCCACCACCCGGACCGCCTCAGCGATCCGGCGGACCGGGAGTCGTTTGAGGACGAAGCCGCTGGCGCCCGCGCTGAGGGCGGCGGTGACGTAGCCGTCGTTCTCGAAGGTGGTGATCACCACGACCTTCGGCGGGTCGGCCGCTTCGGCCAGCAGTTGGCGTGTGGCGTCGATCCCGTTGCGACGTGGCATGCGCACGTCCATCAGGACCACGTCCGGCCGCAGGCTCAGCGCACGGTCGACCGCCTCGAGGCCGTCGGCGGCCTCGCCGAGCACCGAGATCCCCGGCTGTGCGGCGAGCAGCATGCTCAGACCGCTGCGGGTCACCTCGTCGTCGTCCGCGACCAGGAGGGTGACGGCGGGGCCGGCTTCTGCGGGGAGGGCCATGCCTCCGTCGGCGTCGGATCCACTCACGCCGACGCCCGTACCGGCAGCCGGACGACCAGCCGCCAGTGCCCCGTCCCGTCCGGGCCGGACCCGAACTCACCGTGCAGCAGCCGGACGCGCTCGGCCAGTCCGGGCAGGCCGTGGCCGGACGTCGAGAAGGATCCCGGGTTCGGTCCCGTCCGCGCTCCGGTCCGGTTGACCACCGCGAGGTCCAGTCCGTCCGGTCCGGCCGCCACCCGGACCTCGATGGGGCCGCCCGCCCCATGGCGCAGCGCGTTCGTCAGCCCCTCTTGGAGGATCCTGTAGGCCGCCCGGGAGAGCGTCCCCTGTACCCGCGCCAGGTCACCCGACAGCTCCGGTTCCACCAACGCCCCCGTGTGCCGCAGGCGTTCCAGTAGCTCGGGGAGGTCGGTCAGGGTCCGGGTCGGTGCCGTTCCTGACTGTTCCTCGCGCAGCACTCCGAGCGCGTAGTCCAGGTCCTCCAACGCGGCCCTCGTCGAGTCCTCGATGCTGCGCATGGCGGCCCGCGCCGCAGCCGGGTCGGTGGAGAGCATCTCGCCGGCCACCGCCGCCTGGATGGTGGTCGCCGTCAGCGTGTGCCCGATCGAGTCGTGCAACTCGTGGGCGATCCGGTTGCGTTCGGCCAGCAGCAGTTCCCGCTCGGCAGCCAGCGCGAGCCGTTCGGCCGCCGACGGCCCCAGCAACCGTGGCGCCGACCACCGCAGGGTTTTCGTGACCAGTACGCAGACGGCTGCCGCCAGCAGGATGCACGCGGCAGCCGCCACCCAGCTCCACCCGCCCGACACCCGGACCGACGTGCCGAACAGGCTCGCCCGCACCTCGCCGCCGAGCCAGTTCATGGGCAGGGAGAGGCCCATGATGAACAGCACCCCGCTCGCCAGTGCCCCCGTCCACCCGACGGCCGCGTGCAGCACCAGCCAGAGCGGGGTCCGCCAGCGGTCGAGGCCGAGCGGACCGGAGGTCCGGCGACCGGCCGCCGGGTTCGGCAGTGACACCCGTAGCAGCCGGCGGGCGGACACGACCAGGGCTCGCCGTACGGGACGCGCCAGTCCGACTACGCCGACCAGCGCCGCCCAGACCAGCAGCACCACGACGATCTGCACGCTCTCGGGGGCGGATCGCCACGACAGCGCCGGCAACAGGGCGAAAGGCAGCAGCGGAAGGCTCGCCAACGCGCCGCAATAGGCGAACAGCACACCTGAGTACGTGGAGCCGCGCAGCAGCAGCCGAATTCCCCTGTTCATGATCGTCAGTATCGCCGGGCGGCCCCCATGCGGCCTCCCCCGATCGGGGGAGCGACTTCTCCTGCTTTCCCGCGATGCGGTCAGAGGGCCCTGGAAGCAACGATCGTGCCTCGACGAAACGATTTCCCAGGAGTTGACTTATGCGTGCTCAGACAGGGCAGAGCCTTCGTTCCTCGACCCGGCAGGGCGGTCGGCGGCGACGAGCCGTGTCGGCCGCTGCCGCGGTGGTCATCGGCGTCATGACCCTGGGCGCCCTCGCCCCGCCCGCCGCCTCCGATTCCGCCGCCTCGGCTGATGCTGCCGCCAGGCCGGACGCCGTGCAGCGGGCCCTGAACACGCTGGTGCGCGATGACGGGATGCCCGCCGCGCTGGCTAGCGTCAAGGACCGGAACGGCCGCGCCCGCACCTACACCGCGGGAGTCGGCGACCTGACCACCGGCTCGAAGGTGCCCAGGGACGGCCAGGTGCGGATCGGCAGTAACACCAAGGCGTTCACGGCGGTTGTGGTGCTGCAGCTCGTCGGCGAGGGAAAGATCGACCTCGAAGCCTTCGTGGACACCTACCTGCCCGGCCTCGTCCGCGGGGAGGGTATCGACGGGCGCCGCATCACCGTCCGCCAGCTCCTCCAGCACACCAGCGGACTCCCCGATTACGGCATCCACCTCGACGACGACGAGATCAGGAACCGGTATTTCGAGCCCCGCGAGCTGCTTGACCTCGCGCTCAGGCACCAGGCCGACGCGGCTCCGGGGGAGACCTG
This sequence comes from Streptomyces laculatispora, assembly GCF_017353455.1. Classification (GTDB taxonomy): domain Bacteria; phylum Actinomycetota; class Actinomycetes; order Streptomycetales; family Streptomycetaceae; genus Streptomyces; species Streptomyces laculatispora. Next base: position 5,362 of record NZ_JAFMPZ010000476.1, on the reverse strand, counting down.
GGGGTACAGCAACACCAACTACGTCCTGGCCGGCCTGATCGTCCAGAAAGTCACCGGCCGCCCTCTCGCCGAGGAGATGGACCGGCGCATCATCAAGCGCATCGGTCTGCGCCACACGTACTTCCCCGCCCCCGGCGAGATGACCGTCCGAGAGCCGCACCCTCGGGGCTACCACCGCAGCCCGGCGGACGGACCGCTGCGCGACTTCACGGAGATGGACCCCTCCGCAGGCTGGGCCGCAGGCCAGTTGATCTCCACCAACTCCGACCTCAACCGCTTCTTCACCGCGCTCCTTGCCGGCCGCCTCCTCCCGGCGGCCCAGCTCGCCGAGATGCGCACGACCGTCCCCGCCGGGACCTCCGGCCTCCACTACGGGCTGGGACTCACGAGCAGGCCACTGTCGTGCGGCGGCGTCTACTGGGGCCACGGCGGTGACATCGCGGGGTACGAGACCCGAGGCGGCGTCACCGACGACGGCCGCGCTGCCAACGTCGCGGTCACCAGCATCCCGACGGACGAGGCGGCCGCACGGCACGTGAACGACGCCGTGGACAGGGCCCTGTGCGGCTGAATCACGCAACCCGCAACCCGCAACCCGCAACCCGCAACCCGCAACCCGCAACCCGAACGACGAACCAACGATTACTCAGGAGTTTACTCATGCGTGGACAGAAGCGGCGAGTATTCCGCTCGACGGGCCGGCAGCACGGCACGCGGCGACAGATCCTGCCCGCCGCAGCCGCGGTGACCATCGGTGTCGTGACGCTGGGGGCCCTGGTCCCGCCCGCCGCCTCAGCCGCCAGGCCGGACGTCGTCCAGCAGAGCCTGAACGCGCTGGTGCGCGACGGTGGGACGCCCGCCGCGCTGGCGAGCGTCAAGGGCCCCGGCGGCCGCAACCGGACCTACACCGCAGGGGTCGGTGACCTGGCCACAGGCGCGCCGGTACCCGTCGACGGGCAGGTGCGCATCGGCAGCAACACCAAGACTTTCGTCGCGGTCGTCGTTCTCCAGCTCGTTGCGGAGAGGAGAGTGGACCTGGACGCCACCGTCGACACCTACCTGCCCGGCCTCGTCCGCGGAGAGGGCATCGACGGACGGCGCATCACCGTCCGCCGGCTCCTCCAGCACACCAGCGGACTTCCCGACTACAGCAACCGCCTCGGGGACGACGTCCGGTATTACGACCCCCGTGAACTGCTCGCCACAGCTCTCCGCCACCCGGCCGAATTCGCCCCCGGGAAGAGCTGGAAGTACAGCAACACCAACTACGTGCTCGCCGGCCTGATCGTCCAGAAGGTCACCGGCCGCCCTCTCGCCGACGAGATCGACCGGCGCATCATCAAGCGCATCGGGCTGCGCCACACCTACTTCCCCGCTCCCGGTGACGCGAGCATCCGAGAGCCCCACCCGCACGGCTACTACCAGGAGTCGGCACAGACGCCACTGCGCGACATCACGGAGATGGACCCTTCCTGGGGCTGGGCGGCAGGACAGATGATCTCCACCAACTCCGACCTCAACCGCTTCTTCACCGCGCTCCTGACCGGCCGCCTCCTGCCCGCGGCCCAGTTTGCCCAGATGCGCTCCACCGTCCCGGCCGAAGCGACCTTCGGCCCGGGCGCCCGCTACGGTCTGGGACTCGTCAGCAGGCCGCTGCCGTGCGGCGGCCTGGCCTGGGGCCACGGCGGCAGTTTTCCGGGGTACGAGACCCGCGGCGGCGCCACCGACGACGGCCGCGCCACCAACGTCGCGGTCACCACGCAGCTCACCGGCGAGGCGGCCCGGAGGAGTCTCGAACGCGCGGTGGACACCGCCTTGTGCCGCTGAACCCCGCCGAGGTCGTTCCGTGCCTGTAGGTCCGAAACGACGTCGGGCCCACAGGCACGTCCCCGCACAGCCGTCGCGCGACAACCCTAACGGGGCTGCCTCCGCGGCACTTGCGACCAGAGAACGCAGAAGGCCCCGGCCGGTTTCCCGGTCGGGGCCTTCGACGTATTGCCCGGTGAGAGCAATGGCGGAGGATACGAGATTCGAACTCGTGAGGGGTTGCCCCCAACACGCTTTCCAAGTTTGTTGGTCCGGTCCGGGACTCTGTCCGGCCTCGTTCACCTGCGTTCGGCTGCGGTCGATTGACGGGCGGCCTCTCGCTTCCGACCTCTCCCGAACGGGCCTGACCGTCGCTGAATGAGACGGAAACTGAGACGGTGCTCCCCATGAGCGAGACACCAGACCCCGGCAACCCGAACGGCATCCAGGGATCGTCAGCAAGCTGACGATCCCTCATGCAAGATCGAGGCTAACGACACCCCTTCGACTGCGTCGGGCCCTTCTGCGTGAAAGGCCGAGCCTGACCGGGGCGGGCCCCCGACGGCGCACTGTCGATCAGCGTGACGCGGGCGGGATGCTCTGCTCGTACTGGAAGACGTTGTAGGGGTCGTACTTCGCCTTGATCTCGCGCAGCCGCTCGAAGTGGCGTCTCCCCCAGTAGGCGGTCTCCCACTCCTGCATGCCGACGTTCGGCACGTTGACGTAGGCGCCGTCCACGAAGCTGCGCATCGCCTGGCTGAATTCGGCGGTCCAGGCCTGGCACGTCGAGGTGAGCGGGTCGCAGACGCCTGGTGTCGTTGAAGGAGTCCCCCAGGCTGCGCCGATCTCGCCGTAGAAGATCGCGTCGCGGTGCACGAACGCAGTGCCGCCGCGGGGCTCCTTCTTGATCGCCCCGCCGAAGGCATCGACGAAGTAGTTGCTGTCCTCCGTGGGAGCGTTTCGCATGTAGTAGCCGATGACGTCGATCGCCTTCTTCGGGAACAGCTTCTTGGCGAACTGTGAGAAGAACTTCACGTTGGCGGGCTCCTGCGAGCGCGGGACCTGGGCTCCGGCAAAGATGGGGCCCCAGTTACCGACCTGCACCTTCACATTGGGCGTGCCGATCGACAGGATCGGGGCCAGCATCTTTCTGGCCTCTGCCGCCGTGCCCTCCGCGAGCCACGCGAACAGCAGGATCTGGGACTTGTGGATCTCGACTTCGGATCCGAGGCGGTTGTCGGCGAACGGTACCGTGCGCTGCCATGCATCGAAGATCCCATGCAGGTCCGTAAGGCCGTCCCAGGTCGCCTGCACATAGGCGATGCGCTTGAGCGGGCGCACCTTGTAGGTGAGTTGCGTGACGATTCCGAAGTTGCCGTTTCCCGCCCCACGGAGCGCCCAGAGCAGGTCTGAGTGGTCCTTCAGGTCGGCATGGATCACCTTGGCGCAGTCGCGACCCGACGGGACGACGACCTCGGTCCCGATCAGGCTGTCGCAGGCCATGCCGAGCCAGCGGTTGAGGGGGCCAAGGCCGCCGCCGACCGTCGCACCGACCAAGCCGACGCTGCCCTCGCTTCCGGTCGTGACCGCGAGGTCCTGCTTGGCGAGCGTCGTCACCGCTTCCAACTGGGTCAGGCCGGCGCCGACCTTCGCGATACGAGCGTCGGTGTCGATGTGGACCGACTTGAGCTGGCTGACGTCGATCACGATGCCGTTGTCGATGTTCGACCAGCCCTCCAGGGCGTGGCGGCCGCTGCGTACCCGTAGTGCGACGTTGTGCTGCCGCGCCCAGGTGAGGGCGTTCACCACGTCCTGGGTCTTCTGGGCGAAGACGATGACCAGCGGGTAGTGAGAGAACAGCTGGTCGTAGTCGATGCGATCATCCGTGTACGAGGCGTCACCGGGGCGGACGATGTGACCGGTCAGCTTCGCCGGCGACGACCCTTTAGTCGGGTCGCTCGCGGCCAGAAGGCCCGAGGTGCTCGCGGCCGCAATGTCCGGCGCGCCTGCGGCCATAAGGCCCGGGACGACGATCGCCCCAGCGCCGGCGGCCGCTGACGCCCTGAGCAGGTAGCGGCGGGAAAAATCGCTCAAGGTCCAGATCCTCTCGATCGGGCTACGCCGGTACGCGGCCGAGGAAGCCCTTACCCGCCAGCCGCCGGGCAGCCCTTTGTGGTTGACCCCCGCACGGTAACGGGGCGACCATGCGGTGTTTCCCGACACGCCAATTGAGGACGATGACGCCAGTCTGAAGGAGTAACTCAGCGGGATCCCGTCATAATCGGTTTGGGATGCACCGACTCGGCCACTCTCGCCATCACACAGTCGTCTTGGTCCGGATCATCGAACCCGCAAGCAAGCTGCGCCGCGACTGAGTCGTTCGCCGGTGTGTGCTGCAAGTTCGAGTTGCAGCACACACCCATACCTCCGCCACCTCATCCCGGCTTCCATCCCGTCTGCCGTCGGCCCACACACCGTGGAGCGGGCGTGGTTCCTGGCGTCCAGGTGGAGCGCGCCACTGTACGAACGACCTGGACGCCAGGGGCCGCGTCTGCTCGGGTCGGCTCTGCCTGGGTCGATGGCAGACGGGATGGAAGCACCCCCCACGCACGCCCCCGCGGGCCGGCACTCGCGCCGCGCCCCGGCCGTCCCAGTGGGCGAGCGCGGCGCGCTCGCTCTCCGGGCGGGCCCGCTGCGGCGCCAGCGCTCGGGCTGCACTGGGAAGACGTCGACCTTGGCGCGGGTTACATCCGTGTCCGTAAGAACCGGCTGCGCCCGAAGTACGCGCATGGCTGTGGCGCGGACCCGTGTGGTCGGAAGGCGGGGTACTGCCCCAAGCGTGAGCAGACGCGGCGCGAGCACAAGTCGACCAGTCGCGTGCCGGGCGCCGCACGATCGGGCTGCCTGCCCCGCTGATCAAGATTCTTTGCCAGCACCAAGAGGCACAGGTACGAGAGCGGATTGCGGCCGGTGTCGACTGGGAGGGCAAGGGCTACGTCTTCGCCTCGCCGGTCGGCGGGCCGCTGAGCCCGAACACCGACTTCCACGTCTGGAAGCGGCTTCTCCGAGACGCGGACGTACGAGATGGGCGCTTGCATGACGCTCGGCACACCGCGGCGACCGTGCTCCTGATCCTCGGCGTCCCTGACGTGGTGATCGACTCGATCATGGGTTGGGAGCCTGGGGGAGCGGCGAGGATGCGCGCCCGGTACATGCATGTGACGGGAGCCATACTCCGCAAGGTCGCTCAGCAAGTCGGGGACGCGCTCTGGATGCCATCCGGCACCGGGGAAGAAGCCGACTGAGACGGAAACTGAGACGGACAACGTCGAAGGGCCCCACCGCAAGCGGTGGGGCCCTTCGACGTATTGCCCGGTGAGAGCAATGGCGGAGGATACGAGATTCGAACTCGTGAGGGGTTGCCCCCAACACGCTTTCCAAGCGTGCGCCCTAGGCCACTAGGCGAATCCTCCGCGGCAAACAATACAAGACGTTGAGGAGTGCTCGCGAACACGTTCCCCGCCGGCGGTCCCGGCGGGGTCCTGAGGGGTGGGGA
>NZ_JAFMPZ010000072.1 GCF_017353455.1 Streptomyces laculatispora | reverse complement strand
ATCCGCAACCGTGCGCACGATGCACCAGCGTCCCCACCGTTCCCCCCACACCCCGTTAACAGGATCTGCGTGTCACCGATACTCAGCACCGGTTCCGGCAATGGAGCCGCGCAGTGAAAATCAACCGTCGTCTCGTCCTGCTCGTCACCGCCCCCCTCACCGTTGCGGTCACCTTCTCGGTTCTGGCCCTCGCACCCGCGACCAACCAGGCGCTCCAGGCCAACCGGCTGACGGAGATGGTCGATGTCGCCGCCGCCGCGGGTGATTTAACGCACCAGTTGCAGCGTGAGAGAGCCGCCGCGACCGCATCGGTCTCCAAACAGGGACCTTTGGACGCGTTCCAGACAAGTTCCAGCGCGACCGACAAGAGCATCGCCGCCTTCAACAGCAAAATCGGTCAGCTGTCCGAAGTGCCCGGCAGCGCACAGGCCGCGCTGGTCCGTATCAAACGCTTCATGGACGAACTGCCGGCCCTGCGTGCCCAGGTGCGCTCGGGGAGCAGCACCATCTCCGCGCTGGCCTTCGGCTACCGGATCGTCATCGCCGACCTCAACGGATACCGCGATGGCATCGCACAGGCCGACGGGGTCGACGCCGACATCGCGGACCGGATCCGCGCCGCCGCCGCCCTGTCCGAGGCCGCCGAGCACACGGCTCAGCAGCAGGTCACCGTCATGAGGGCGCAGGCCGCCGGCGGTTTCACGATCGCCTCGCAGCGAACGTTCGATGCCAGCCGGCTGGGCTACACGGAGTCGACCGGCGCCATGTTCGGCCTCGGCCCCGGCGAGTGGCGGACGTGGCTGGAGCGCACCCTCTCCGGCCCGAAGGCGCTGGAGGCCCGACGGCTCGAGGACAAGATCGGTCGTACGGGCACCAGCAAGGACATCGACGTCACCCCGCAGGCTTGGCAGAAGGCTTCCGGCGACCGCCAGACGCTGCTGCGATCGGTGGAGAAGCGGATCGACGAGTCCATCTTCGCGACGGTCTCCAAAGAGCGCACCAGGCTCATGTGGACCGCCGGCGCCGAGGTCGCCCTGGTGCTGCTGACCCTGGTGGGCGCCGTCATCGTCGCCGTCCGCCTGGGGCGCGTGATGATCCGGCGGCTGCGCGACCTGCGCAACGCCGCGCACGAGGTCGCCCACACCGGACTCCCCGCCGTGATGAACGAACTGTCCCGGCCGGGCGCGCTGAGCGGCTCGACACCCGAGCAGGTCGCGGAGCGGTCGGGCAACCCGGTCAGGACCACGGGCGGGGACGAGATCGGCGAGGTCGGCGAGGCGTTCAACGCCGTCCATCACGAAGCCGTCCGACTGGCCGCCCAACAGGCGCGAGTGCACGAGCAGTTCGCCGAGACACTGGTACGTGTCGCCCGCAGGGGCGCGCAGTTGACCAGCGTCATGGTGTCCGAGCTCGACACCGTGCAGCGCGACGAGGCCGACCCCGAGCGCATGCAGACGCTCTTCGCCCTCGACCACCTCGCCATCCGCATGGAGCGCAATACCAACAACCTGCTGGTACTGGGTGGTTACGGCAACGCCCGGGTGCGTTCGGCCAACATCGGCTGCTCCACGGTCATCGTGGCGGCGGCCCAGCAGATCGAGCGGTTCGACCGCGTTTCCCTCGGCGTCATCGAGTCGGGAATCGGCATCGCCGCCCGCGCCGTGCACGACGTGGCGCACATCCTGGCTGAACTCCTCGACAACGCGACCCGGTTCTCGCCTCCTGACCTGCAGGTCGGGGTCGCCGTCTGGCGGCTGTGGGACCGGGCCGTCGTGCAGATCGTCGACGAGGGAGTGGGGATCCCGGCCGAACGCCGCGCCCTCCACAACGCCGCGCTGCGCGAGCCGCAGGCCGGCATCGGGGACGTCCGGTCCATGGGTCTGCACGTGGTGGCACGGCTCTCGGCGCGCCACGGCATCGTTGTCGAACTGCGCGACTCCTCCGGTCCCGGCACCATCGCCGAGGTCACCCTGCCCGCGAACGTGCTGGCCGAGATGCCGCAGGAAACCGCACCGGTTCAGGGCGCGCGCGGCGATGCCCGCGGCGACGGTGTCCGCTACGAGACACCTCGTCCGGTCACCGCACACGGACAGCCCGGCCGCAGGCAGCCGGGCAACGTGGGCGGCCGGCCGGCCCGGCCCGTCGGCGCGGGTGTCGGCGTCCGGGAGGGCGGCGCCCCCGCCGGCGTGCCGGAGTACTCCCGCCCGGGCGACGGGGGCGCCGCGTCCGGCGGCGCCGATGGACGCGGCGGTGCCTACGGCGCGGGTCGCGCCACCGACGCGCGCGAGCGCGCCACCGCCCCGGCCCCGCATCCCGTGCACGACGAACCCGTCTCGCGCATCGCCGGAGTCAGCTCCTCCGGTCTGCCCCTGCGGCAGCGCAACACGCCCCAGCAGTGGCCCACCCTGGGCAAACGGGGCGGCACCGATCAGCGGTCCGGCGCCGCCGCGCCGCGGCCGTCGCCCCGCCGCCGGGACTCCCGGCAGGTCTCCGACGTCCTCGCGGCCTATGCCCAGGGGATCAACCGGAGCACGAACCCCCGCGGGCGTTCCGCCACCGACGACGACACCGAACGGACCAAGAAATGACCTCACCCACCGACCTGAGCTGGATCCTGAGCGACTTCGCCGGACGCATTCCGGAAGTCACTCAGGCGATAGCCGTGTCCGTGGACGGACTCGCGCTGGCATACACCGGTGTGGAGCGTGACGACGCCGACCGGTTGGCGGCCATCGCCTCCGGCGTCGTCAACCTGCTCTCCGCCGCAGCCCAGTTGACGAACACCGACCCCGTCGAGCACAGCCTCACCGCGATGGAGGGCGGCTACATGTTCTCGATGGCCGTCTCCAGCGGCGCCTCGCTCCTGGTGACCACCACCAGGGACGCGGACATCGGCGAGGTCAGCTACATGATGTCCGAACTGATCAACCAGGTCGGTGACTCGCTGTCTCCCCACGTCCGCAGCCCGAGCATCTCGCCCACTCACTGACCGCCGGCGGTCTCCCCCACCGCCGCACCGGCCCGTCCGTCGCCCGCTCGGCGGCCGGGTCAGCCCGTTCCGCCCCTTCCTCCCGATGAGAGCCCTCATGTTCTTCGACATATCCAGTCCACGTCACCGCAGATTCCGGCCGGTGGGCGCTGCCGCCCTCGCCCTCGGTCTGGCAGCCGTCAGCGGGTGCAGCAGCGACAGCGGCGCCGGCGACGACACCGTGAAGGTCGGCCTGGTGGCCTCCCTGTCCGGCACCTACAAGCCGGTCGGCACGGACCTGCGAGCCGGCTTCGAGCTGTATCTGAAGACGCACGGCAACAAGCTGGGCGGACGCAAGGTCGAGCTCGTCGTGGCGGACGAGGGCGACGGCCCCCCGACCGCCGTTCCGGCCGCCACCAAGCTGGTCAAGAAGGACAAGGTCGACGTGCTGACGGGCCTCGTCAGCGGTGGCTCGGTCGCCGCGGTGATGCCGCTGGTCACCAAGGCCAAGATCCCCTTCCTGGGGTCGAACGCCCGGCCGCCCGTGAAGGACCTCGAGTACGTGTGGACGACGAGCTTCATGTCCGACGAGCCGGGCAAGGCCATCGCCCCGTACGTCAAGGAGAAGGTGAACGGTCCGGTCTACGCGATCGGCCCGGACTACCAGGGTGGATACGACGAACTGCGCGGATTCACCGACGAGTTCAAGCGGATCAAGGGCAAGCTGGCCAACCCCGGCGGCAAGACCACCTGGACGCCGTTCCCGAAGACCACCAACTTCATGCCCTACTTCGCCGACATCGCCAAGACGGACGCCAAGGCGGTGTACTGCTTCTACGCCGGCAAGGCCGCGATCGACTTCGCCAAGCAGTACGCGCAGTCCGACGTCGCCGACCTGCCGCTGTACACGGCCTTCGTCACCGAGGGCAGTGTGCTGCAGGCACAGGGCAACGCGGCCAAGGACATCTACTCGGTCCTGAACTACGCGCCCGACCTGGACAACGCGGCCAACCGCAAGTTCGCCGCGGACTGGACGGCCGAGTACGACACGCAGCCGACCACGTACGCGATGTCGTCCTACGACGCGGCCTCCGTACTGGACCAGGCGATCGCCGACGCCGCGAAGGACGGTGACGTGACGTCGAAGACCATCAACAAGGCCATCGCAGGGCTGGGCCAGATCGACAGTCCCCGCGGCGCCTGGGAGTTCGGCGACAAGGCGCACTCGCCGGTGCAGACCTGGTACCTGCGTCAGGTACGTCCGGACGGCAACCAGCTGGCCAACGTCATGGTCCAGGACCTGGCCACGCTCGGCGGCTGACATGGAGCTTCTTGATGCCCACCTCGTGCCGGCGGTGGACGGGGTCGCCTACGGGCTGCTGCTGTTCGTGGTCGCCGCCGGCCTGAGCCTCGCGTTCGGCACCGCCGGCGTGCTGAACCTGTCGCACGGCACGCTGTACGCGATCGGCGCCTACACGGGCGCCGAGCTGAGCGACGGAACCTGGGGCGGCCTCGTCCTCGGGCTGGCCGCCGGAACCGCGGCGGCGGCGCTCGCCGGGGCGGGGCTGTCCGCCGCGACGGTTCCGCTCGCCCGGCGTGGGCATCTCGCTCAGGCACTGCTGACCTTCGGCCTCGCCCTGGCCGGCGGTGATCTGCTCATCCAGCTCTTCGGGGCGGACGAGCTCCCGGTGCGCGTCCCCGGGGCGCTCGACACCTCGGTGAGGCTGCTGGGCCACCGGTACCCCGCGTACCGGCTCTGCTTCATCGTGATGGCCGTGCTGCTGGCGGTGTCCGGTACGTGGGTGCTGACCCGGACCCGCGTGGGAGCGGCGGTACGGGCGTCCGCCGACGATCCGCAGATGCTCGCGGCCACCGGCCACAGCCCACGGGCCGTGCACACCGGCGTCCTCGCGGCGGCGGGGGCGCTGGCCGGTGCCGCGGGGGTGCTCGGGGCACCGATCATCGGTCCCGGGCCCGGCACGTCCGAGAACGTGCTCATGCTGTCCCTCGTGGTGGTCGTCCTCGGCGGGCTGCGCTCGCTGTGGGCGACGTTCGCAGCGGCGATCGCCGTGGGCGAGGTCCAGACGCTGGGCGTCTCGGTGCTGCCGGACCTGGCGCCGTACCTGCTCTTCGCCGCGATGGCTGCGGTGCTGGTGTTCCGCTCCCGCTTCGCGGAACCGGCGGCGGTGCACGGCCCGCAGGACCCGGACCCGGTGGCCCGGCTCCGCCGCCGGCTCGCCGCACGGCTGGGGGCGCGCCGGGCCGCCACGGCGACCGGCCCCGCGGACGGGACGACGGACGGGACGGCGGGCGGTGCGGGCGACGCGAAGCCCTCGGCCGATCCCGGCGTGCCCGGCGATTCGGCCGGTCCGCCGGCGCCGCCCGGCGCGCACAGCGGGCTCGGCGGGTTTGTGCGCGGGGCCGCGTGGCGTCGGGCCGCTCCGCTGCTCGTCCTGCTCGTGCTGCTGATCGCGTTGCCCGGGATGCTCGACTCGTACAGCATCTCGCTGGCCGGCTCCGCCCTGGCCCTGGGGCTCCTCGCGGTCAGCGTCACCATCCTGACCGGCTACGCCGGACTGCCCACGCTCGGGCAGACCGCGCCGTTCGCCGTGGGCGCGTACGCCACCGCGAATCTCGCGGACGCCGGGTGGACGGTCGGCCCGGTCCAGATCGTCCTTTCGGCGCTCGCCGCAGCGGTGTTCTCGGCCGTGACGGGGCCCGCCGTGATCCGGGCCCGCGGCACCACCGTGCTGATGATCACGCTCGCCGTCGGTGAGCTGACCAGCGCGGTCATCAACCAGGTCAAGTCCGTCACCGGCGGCGCCGACGGTCTCGTGGGCTTCCCGTCCACGCAGGCGCTGTGGGGCGGTGAGGGGATGACCGACGAGGGCGACCTCTACAACTACGCGCTCGTCGTCGCCGTCGTCGCCGTCGCCGTCACCCTGCTGGTGCTGCGCTCCCCGGCCGGGAAGCTGCTCACCGGTACCCGGGGCGCCGAGGCCCGGATGCGCGCCTCGGGGCACCCCGTGGGGCGCTATCTGCTGGTGGCCCACGTCTGCGCCGGTGCGCTGGCCGGCGTCGGCGGCTCGCTGATGGTCAGCGTCCAGCAGTACCTCTCCCCCGCCGACGTCGGCTTCGAGATCGCCGCGTTCGCGCTGCTGGCGGTCGTCATCGGCGGCACGACATCCGTGATCGGCGCCCTGCTGGGTGCCGGACTCATCGTCTTCACCCGGGACTGGGTCGCCGGTTCATGGCCCGGCCACGGGCCACTGCTGCTCGGGGCGCTGTTCATCGCCGCCGTGTACCTGCTGCCCCGCGGGCTGGCCGGCCTGCGCGGCGGACCCGGCCGGAGCGGGCGGGCTCCGAACGGACCGCGCACGGCAACCACCGCGTCCGCATCCACCCCGTCCCCCGCCGGGAAGGTCTCCCCATGACGCCCGCGAAGACCGCGGCACCATCAGCCCCGGTGCTGGACCTCGCCCACCTCACCCGCAGATACGGCAGCCTCACCGCCGTCGACGATGTCAGCCTGCGGCTCCCCGCGGGTGCCCGGCACGCCGTCATCGGCCCCAACGGCGCCGGCAAGACCACGCTGCTCAACCTCATCGCGGGTACGGACCGGGCCGACCACGGCACCATCGCCCTGAACGGCACGGACATCACCCGGACGGCCACCGCCAAACGCAGCCGTCTCGGCATCGCCCGCAGCTTCCAGCAGCCGGCGGTGATCTCCGAGCTGACCGTGCTGGACAACGTCGTACTGGCCGGCTGGCCGCACCACCCGAAGCGCCGCGGAGCCTGGCGCAGCCCGTCCCGCTACCGGCTGCACACCGAGTCAGCGGGCCGTCATCTGGAGACCGTCGGCCTCGCGGACCTCGCCCACCGGCCGGCCGCCACGCTCTCCCACGGACAGCGCCGCATGCTCGACCTCGCCGCCGCGCTGGCGGGCGACCCGCGCCTGCTGCTCCTGGACGAGCCGGCGGCCGGTCTGACCGACGGTGACATCGGCCGGCTGCTCGGCATCCTCGGCGGTCTGCCGGACAGCGTCGCGATCATCCTGGTCGAGCACCACGTCGAGGTCGTCGCCCAACTCGCCACGTCGGTCACCGTGCTGGCGGCCGGACGGGTCCTGGTCACGGGACCGACCCGGGAGGCGCTCGCCCGTCCCGAGGTCCGCGACGCCTACCACAACACCGGCACGACGGCGGAGCGGGCGCGGGACGACGCCGCGGACACCGTGGCCGCGGAGCCGGGCGCCGAGGACCCCGTTCCGCGCGTCGCCGGCCCGTCCACCACCGACGCGAGAGGATGACCCGGCCCACGATGCTCGAACTCACCGGCCTGACCGCGGGCTACCACGGCGGCACCGTCCTGCACGGTGTCGACCTGTCGCTGCCCGCCGGCACGGTCCACGCCGTCGTCGGCCACAACGGCGCGGGCAAGACCACCCTCGTCCACACCGTCGCCGGACTGATGCGTCCCGGGGCGGGCACCGTCCGGCTCGACGGCCGGGACGTGACGGGCCGGCCCGCCCACCGGATCGCCCGCGCCGGGATCGGCCTCGTTCCGCAGGGCCGCCGGGTCTTCGCCGGCCTCACCGTCGCCGAACACCTGCGGCTGTCCTATCGCCCGCCACGCCGGGGCGACACCCCGCGCCCGAGCGTGTGGACGCCCGCGCGGGTCCTGGAGCTGCTGCCCCGGCTGGGCGAGCGCCGGGGCAACCGGGGAGCGGATCTGTCCGGCGGCGAGCAGCAGATGCTGGCCCTGGCCCGGGCACTGCTCGGCTCACCGAGCGTGCTGCTGCTCGACGAGCCGACCGAGGGCCTCGCGCCCGCCCTCGTCCGGCAGGTCCACGAGCTGGTCACCACGCTGGCCGACGAGGGCATCGCCGTACTGCTGGTGTCCCCCAGCCCGGCGCAGGCGGCCGAGTGCGCCCATACGCTCACGGTCCTCACCTCGGGACGGACCACGCTTCGTCTGGACGGCGCGGAGGCCCGTGCCGATGCCGGCGCCCTGCACGCCGCACTCGAACTCGCGCCCGCGGCCCCCTGAAGACGGACGCGGGCGCCCACGGGGGGCGGTGACCGGCATCCGGTCACCGCCCCCGTCGCGCTCCGGACCAAGCGGCGTAGCCGGCGTAACCGGCCTAACCGGCCTTCAGACTGTGGCCGCCGAAGCCGCTGCGCCGGTCGGAGCCGCTGTTCTGGTCCTGCCACCACGCGTCGAACTCCGCCTGCTCCATGGCGGACCAGTCCGGTGTGTTCTCGACCTGGGCACTGCCCATCCTGCGGGCAAGCGCGACCATGGCCGCCCCGACGGCGCCACGACCGGTGTCGTACCGCTCCAGAACCTCTTTCCAGCTGTCCCCGGCCACCCAGGCGGCCTCAAGGGCGGTGGCGTCCTGGAGCGCCTTCACACTGCCGCCGCCGATGTGCGGCCGGGCGACACTCGCCGCATCGCCGACAAGCACCATCCGCCCCGAGGTGTAGTGCGGCACCTCAAGGTCGTAGATCGGCTGGATGAAGGTGGTCTCGGCGGGTGTGCGCAGGACCCTGGCCGCCCAGTACGGCGGGAAGTTGTCGGCCACCAGGGCACGCAGACGGGCGGTGAGCTCGGCGTTCAGACGGCCCGGCGGCAGGGAGGTCGGGGTCCGCAGGTCGGGTTGGAGGGCATCGGTCTGCGGGGGCGCGGTGTAGAGCACCCAGTTGAGCCGGTGCCCGCCGGCGCCGTCCGGGATGCGGTAGATCATGCAGTGGCCGCCCGGAAAGACGATGTTGTGCGCGGCCAGACCGTCCAGGGGGAGACCGTCGACGTCCGACGAGGTGCCGCGCCAGCCGATGTATCCGGCGTACGCCGCTTCGGCGCCGGGGAACATGGCCTCGCGGACGACGGAGCGGTAGCCGTCGGCGCCGATCACGACGTCGAAGTGCTCCTCATAGCCGTCGGCCAGATGCAGTGTCACACCGTCACGGTCCGGATCCACGTCGGTGACCACGGCGCCGGACCGGTAGGTGACACCCTCGGGCACCCGGTGGCGCAACTCGCTCCACAGCGAACCCCAGTTGTAGGCGCGGAAGGGAAACGGCTGCTCACCGACGGCCCGGCCGTGCTCCGCGTCACCTTCGCGCACGCTCCACACCCGCCGGGTCAGCGGCGCCCAGGGCATCTCGGGAGCCACGTACCCGGCGTCCTTCAGCTCGTCGTAGCGGTCGTTGTGAAGGGCGATACCCACTCCCCTGTCACGGAGTTCGGCGTCGGCACGCTCGAAGACGGTGACCTTGCCGGCTCCCCCGCGCGAAGCGGCCAGGGCCGCGGCACACCCCGCTATGCTGCCGCCGACCACGGCGATGCTGCCTCCACGCATGACTGGTTCTCCACTCACTTGGCGTTCCGGCCGCCGTTCGGGGCTCTGCCGCGTCGGCGTGACCGGTCGGAAATCCACGGGCACTGGGGCTCGTTGTGCCGTTTCGGTGGATCAGGGCACGGACGGAATCCTATCCAGGGGCATCCGGCCGGTGAGCGGCGCGCACAGGGGTGGTGCGTGGAGCGGTCATGAGCGGACGGTGGCGGCGATCCGCTCACGCGGCGCGCTGACTTCCGTGCCGTCGGCGCACCGCCCGCTCTCCTTGGACGGGCTCATCAGATCCTCGACGGCGCGGTGCGAGCGGAGGCGCCCTACCGCGTCCGGGGCCAGGCGGCCGACGGCCGGGCCGCGCACATCCGGCTCCTGACGCCCGCGAACGCGACTGCGGGGCACCGGCTGTTCACGGCGTGACCGCATGTGAGAGATTGTCATTCCTTTTGTGAAGACCCCTCAGTTAATGAGGGGTCCCCGGCGAGAGTTGCGACGGTCACCCGCGGCAGAGCGAGCGGGCCCTTCAACATGCCTACACACAAGGGATTTTGCGGATTTCGGGGCCGCGACTGACGTCTGTTGGGGCAAAGATCCGGTGATAGCATCCCGGCATCTGTGATCTTCATTCAATAGGTTCAGATGCTGATTTGCGATCGGTGGCCCGCCCTCTCCACGCGACAGCGGCCGGGCCGTGCCGAGCGGCTGCGTCACGGGCCCTCGCGAGGTGTATCCGTCGCCGTCCGCATGCCATGCGCCGGGAAAGGTTTCCATGATTCAAGACGCACTCGCGTGGTGCTTGGTTGCGGTGGCGGCGATAGCCGTTGTCGCGGCCGTCGCGCTCGCCGCCCGCAACAGAGCCCTTGGGGCGAAGAAGAAGCAGACCGAGGCCGAGCTGAGGCGCCAGCTCCAGATATCCGACAACCACCTCCATGTCTCCCGCGCCGAGTTGCACCGGTTCAGGAGCGAGCAGGACGGCACTCTCCGAGAGGCCAAGGAGGCGGCCGAGGAGAACACCAAGGCGGTCCTCAAGGGTGCCGCCAGCTTCCTGCAGAGTCTCGCGGCGGAGCAGACGACGCTGCTGGACGGCGTGCAGCGGAAGTACGGCGGTCACGCGGTACTCAGTGACCTGCTGGAAGTCAACCACGCCAACGCGCAGATGGCGCGCAAGGCGCAGGGCATCGCGGTCATGTGCGGTGCGCCGCTCGGCCGCCGCAACCGGCCCGCCAGCGTCTACGACGTGGTGCGCAGCGCCCAGGGGCAGATCCGGAACTTCCACCGGATCGCCATCATGCAGCAGACCGGTCTGGCGCTGAAGGCGTCCGCGGTCGCGCCCGTGGCCCTTGCCGTGGCCGAACTGCTTGACAACGCTGCCAGCTTCTCCCAGCAGGACGCACCGATCGAGGTGACGTTCCAGCGGGTCAGGAACAACCTGTGCATCGTCATCGACGACGCCGGTGTCAGCATGAACGACGAGGACCGGCAACGGGCGACCGAGCTGCTCTCCGGTGACATCGTCCCCCGCCTGTCGCAGCTCGGGAACCAGCCGAAGTTCGGCTTCCCGGTGGTCGGTCTGATCGCGCGTCAGTACGGCTTCAAGGTGGATGTCACCGGAGTCTCCCGGTACGGCGGCGTGAGGGCCGTCGTCCTGTTGCCCGAGGAGCTGTGGACCATGGAGGAGACACCGCCGGCCCCGGAGGCCGCCGTCAGCAGCATCCTGCGCAACGAGGGCCGGCCGCAGGGCGCGCCCACGCGTACGACGCACGGTCTGCCGAAGCGCGGATCGCGTCAGGCGCCCATCGCGAGCGTGCCCGAACCCGAGGCCGACCGGCCCGCGTCCTGGGCTCCCGCGGAGAACAGCCGCCCCTCCGGACGCGGCCTGGGCGCTTTCCAGCGCGGCACGCTTTCGGGCCGCAATCTCGAAGCCACGTCACCCGAAGGGTCCGAAGACGCATGAGCGCAGACCTGTCGTGGATGCTCGAGGACATCGTGCACAACGTGCCCCGGGCACGGCACGCCGTCCTGCTGTCCGCGGACGGCCTTCCTCGCGGGGCCACGGAAGGCCTGGCCGAGAAGGAGGTGCGCACCATCTCCGCCGCCATGGCCGGGATGCAGTCGCTCAGCCGGGCCACGGCCCACTTCGCCGGGCCGGAGGCGGACCGGCAGTGGAACCAGACGATCATCGAGTTCTCCCACGGGTGGAGCTTCCTGATCGGAGCGGGGCAGGGCGCCTATCTGGCCGCCGCCGCGGCGCCCGATGTGGACATGCAGCAGATCTCCTTCCGCATGCACCGCCTCGTCGCCCGGCTGGGCAACAACCTCACCTCGCCGCCGAGGGTGAACGCCGAGGCCGACGCCGGTACGCGCAACACCGGCGCGGCCCGGCGCGGGGGCACCGGTGATTCCGGATTCGTGCTCGCCGACCTCGACCGGGTGATCGCCGATGTGCGCGGCGCCCGTCACGCTGTCCTGCTGGGTTCCGACGGACTGCCCCGCGGGGCGACCAGCGGGATGAACAGGGACGTGGCGGACACGATCTCCGCCGCCATGACAGGCATTCACGCCTACAGCAGGGTCACCTCGCAGTTCGCGGGTGTCCTGGAGGGCGCGGAGTGGCGTCAGACGGTCATCGAGTTCCAGCACGGCTGGATCTTCCTGATGGCGGCGGGTGCCGGGGCCTTCCTGGCCGCCGCAGCCGAGCACGACTGCGATATCGAGGAGTTCACCACGCGCCTGCACGAGGTGGTTCCCAGACTGACCGCGCCCACACCACGAGGGGAGGGGGCAGGCCATGCCTGACGAGCCCGAGCAGGACCTGGATCTGGAACTGACGTCCCCGTTAGTCCCCCTCTTCGTGATCACGAACGGACGGGCGCTACCTCCGGACCACGAGTACGAACACACCACCCTCGTCATGGCGGCACAGGACGCATCGGCTGCGGCGCGCACGCTCTCGCCCGAGGCGGGTCAGGTCATGGACCTGGTGGCCGACGGCTTCCTGTCCGTCGCCGAAGTGGCGGGCCACACACACCTGCCGCTGGGCATTGTGCGCATCCTGCTGGCGCAGTTGGAGGAGGACAGCCTCATCCTCGTGAGGAGACCGATACCGCGCGCCGAACGTGTCGACAGAGAACTTGTCAGCGCCGTGCTCGAAGGCCTGAAGAATCGATTCGGAGCGTAACGCGTGCACCTGGATCCAGACGTATCCAATGCGGTAAAGATCCTCGTAGTGGGGCACTTCGGGGTCGGGAAGACCACCTGCATCGGAAGTCTCTCCGAGATCGAGCCGCTGCGGACCGAGGAGGAGATCACCGAGGCCAGCGAGGGTTTCGACGACCTGTCGGGCACACCCCACAAGACGACGACCACCGTGGCCATGGACTTCGGCCGCCTCACCCTCAGTGACACGCTCGTCCTCTATCTCTTCGGAACGCCCGGGCAGGAGCGTTTCAAGGAGATGTGGGAGGAGCTGTCACGGGGGGCGCTGGGTGCGATGGTCCTCGTCGACCCGGAGCGGCTGCACGAGTCGTTCCCCGTCCTGGACCTGGTCGAGAGCTTCGGCCTGACGTACGCCATCGGGGTCAACCACTTCGAGGGCACCACGGACTACCCGCTCGAAGAAGTCCGCGAGGCGCTGAACCTGGCGTCCGACACACCCATCGTGAAGTGCAACGTACGCGACGAGAACTCCTCGGCCCAGGCGCTCATCACCCTCGTCCAACACCTCATGTCCCTACTCGGCTAGGAGCGCAGGAATGCAGCAGCCGCTTGACCCGCACGAGATACCCCCTCCCGGATGCCCCGCGCACGGGAACACCCAGTTGTACGGCCCCGCGTTCGGAGCCGACCCCGACGGCCAGTACGCGCATCTGCGGACGTTCGGCCTGAGCGCCCCCGTGGACATCGCTCCCGATGTCCAGGTGGAGTTGGTCACCAGCTACGACGCCGCCCTGTACGTCCTGCAGAACCCCGCGTCCTTCGTCCGCGACTCCCGTCGCTGGAACGCGCTGAACGAGGGGCGCGTCCCGGCGGACAGCCCCGCGCTGCCGATGATGAGCTACCGCCCCAACGCGCTGTTCAGCGACGGCGCCGCACACGCCCGCCTGCGCCAGGCGGTCACGGACAGCCTCGCCACGGTCAACGAGCTCCAGCTCGTGCGGCAGACGCAGCAGTCCGCCGACTACCTGATCAGCCGCTTCAGCGCCGAGCCCCGCGGCCAGGCGGAGCTGATGGCCGAGTACGCCCAGCCGCTGCCGCTGCTGGTCTTCAGCGACCTGTTCGGCTGCCCGCCCGAGATCGGTGACCGCGTGATCGCCGGGATCAGCGGCATCTTCGAGGGGACACCTGGTGCCGACGAGGTGCTGGGCGGAGCACTCGCCGAGCTGATCGCCCTCAAGCGGCGCCGGCCTGCGGCCGACCTGACAACGCGTCTGATGGAGCACTCGGCCCAGCTGAGCGACGAGGAGGTGCTGCACCAGCTCGTGACCCTGCTCTCCGGCGGCACCGCGCCGCTGACCGCCGCCATCGCGACCAGCAGCGCGCTGTACCTCGGCGAGGAATGGCAGACCGGACTGCCGGTTGAGGACGCCGTCTCCCAGACCCTGTGGAACTACGCGCCGATCGCCAACTACGCGGCCCACTACCCGACGCATGACGTCGAACTGGGGGGCAGGGTGCTCCGGGCCAACGACCCGGTCCTGGTCTCCTTCGCCGCGGCGAACACCGATCCCAAGCTGACCGAGCACCGTCAGCAGCTGAGCGCCAAGGCGCACTTGGCCTTCGGGGCGGGCCCGCACGCGTGCCCGGCCAAGGACCCGGCGTTCATGATCGCGGTCACCGCCGTGGAGACCCTTCTCAACCGGCTGCCGGACATCGAGATGCGCGTTCCGTTCAAGACACTCACCTGGGCGCCCACTCCGTGGAGCCGTTCGCTGGTGACCCTGCCGGTCCGCTTCTCCCCGAGGACGGTGCCGTCGGCCGCCGAGCACACGCATCCGCGAGCAGCCCAGGGGTCCCAGCCGTCCGCGACCCCCGAACAGCGGTCCGCCGCAGGGGCATCCGGCCCGATGGGCGCCGCGTCGTCGCAGCACAAGGGGGGACTGTTCAGCCGCTTCCTGGCATGGACGAGAGGGGAGTGATTTAAGTAACCTCCTGAGTTCTCTGTGTTATTGGATAGTTCAACGATCTTGCGGGTATGCATGGCGGCTGGTTCTTGGAAAGGAACAGTCATCATGGGCATTGCCGCAACTCCGGTGCACGATCGCCGCGCTTCAGCCTCGCTTTTCTCCCGTCTGCGGACGGCAGGAGGGCAGGCCGATCCCTTCCCCATATACGAGGAGTTGCTGTCGAGGGGCGAAGTCATCCCCGCACCCTGGGGCGGCTCCGTCGTCACGAGCTTCGACGTCTGCGACCAGGTGCTGCGCAGCCGTGACTGGCTGGAGCCCGACAAACGGTGGCGGGAGAGGCAGGGTCCGGGAACGCGCTGGAACGCTTCCTCCTCACAGGAGATGAGCAACACCCTGGCAGCGCTCAATCCCCCGGACCACAAGCGGGTGCGCAGGGCGGCCGGCACGTTCGACCGGTCCACCATCGAGCGGATCAGCCGGACGGTGAGCTCGACGACGGACCGGCTACTGGACGCCCTTTCGGAGCGGTTGCGCGACGGGGAGGCGGACTTCGCGGTCCTGGTGGGCGAGGAACTGCCGGTCGCCACCATAGGGGACTGGCTCGGCCTGCCCGCCGCGGACTGGCCCCGTCTGCGGCAGCTGACCCACGACCAGGTCTTCACCCAGGAACTGCTGCCCTCGGCGAGCCAGCTGGCCGCGTCCGACGCGGCGACGGCCGAGCTGCGCGCCTACTTCATGGCTCTGGTGAGCGACCGTCGCGCACATCCCGGCGAGGACCCCGTGTCCCGCTGGATACAGACGTGGGACTCGTTGGAAGCCGACCGCGAGAAGGCGGACGAGGCGGTCTACTTCCTGGTTCTGTTCGTCCTCCTGGCCGCCCTGGAGACCACCGCGCAACTCCTGACGACCATGACGCACCTGCTCGTCGAGTGCCCGGAACGCTGGGACCTGGTCGCCGACCACCCCGACCTGGTACCCGGGTTCGTGGAGGAGACACTTCGCTACGACCCGCCCACCCACGTCATCAGCAGGGTCGCCGCCGAGGACTGCGTCCTGAGCGGAATGGAGATACGCAAGGACGAGATGGTCCACCTCATGGTGGGGGCGGCCCACCGCGACCCGGCCAGGCACAGCGACCCCGACCGGTTCGACCCCCTGCGCAAACCAGCCCACCTCGCCTTCAGCGGAGGCATCCACTACTGCCTCGGCGCGCCGCTGGCCCGGCTTGAGGCCCAGATACTTCTCCGTCAACTCATTCGGCGCCTTCCCCGTCTCACCCTCGTCCGCCGCCCCTCGATGGCGCCCCGGGTGGCATTCCGGCGCCTGCTGAACTTGGATGTTGCCCTCGCATGATCGAAACGACCCGTGTTCTGCCCAGACACTCCCGCAAGGCGATACAGGTCGAGCAGGACGGCCCTGTGCTCCATGTCCGGCTCAACCCCTGGGAGCAGGACGACGTACTGGGCGTCGCCGTCATCGACGATCTCCTGCTCCTGCTCAACGAACTCCACGAATCCCCGGACATCCGCGTCCTGACCCTGTCGTCCCTGGGCACGGACTTCTGCCTGGGCGCAGACCGCAACGAGTACCAGGCGGCGCTCGCCGCGGATCCGACGGGAGCCGAACTGCGGCGCATCGCGGACAAGGCCCACCGTCTGTGCCAGGCGCTGGAGACCACCCACGCGGTCACGATCGCCCGCCTCCACGGCCGGGTGCTCGGCGCAGGACTCGCGCTCGCCTCGTTCTGCGACCTCCGCGCGGGCGCGGACACCTGCCGCTTCCGCATGCCGGAGGTCGGCATCGGACTCCCGCCCGCCTGGGGAGGCGCGATGGGCCGGCTGGTCTCCGAGGCGGGCGCCGCCAGAATCCGCGAACTCATGCTCACCTGCGATGCCTTCGACGCGGCCACCGCCCACCGAATCGGCCTCCTCCACAAGACCGCCCCGCTCGACCGGCTCGACGAGACCGTCGCGGCCTGGACGAGACCACTCGTCCGCCGCTCGTCCGAGTCCCTGGTCCTGACCAAGCGCATGCTGGCCGGCTACGCACGGGCGGACCGCACGACAGACGCCTCCCTGCTCGACTCCCACCTGCTCACGGCCCACATCAACCAGCGACGGGGCCCGGACGTGACTACGGACCGGTGAGCCGCGTATC
Source organism: Streptomyces laculatispora (assembly GCF_017353455.1). GTDB lineage: Bacteria > Actinomycetota > Actinomycetes > Streptomycetales > Streptomycetaceae > Streptomyces > Streptomyces laculatispora. The sequence goes on along the minus strand of NZ_JAFMPZ010000072.1, from coordinate 1,438 downwards.
CCCCTGTACATGCCACCGCGCCCCGTGCGAACCGTATGTGTGCGGTTCGCGCGGGGCGCGGTGGCGTCCGGGGTCCTGTGGGTTTCCTCGATCGGCCCGGAGCGGCTGCGCCGGATCCGCGGCTACCGCTGGTGCAGCGCGGCGAGGGTGGCGTCGAGGTCAGCGGGGCGGGGACGGTTGTGAGGCAGCCTGGCGAGAGCGGCGGCCATGCCGCAGGAATTGGTGAGGGCGGAGAAGACCAGGCCGCCGCCGATGGCGGCCGAGAGCCCGCGGGCGGGGCGGTAGCGGGTGCCGACGGCGAGACCCAGGACGACGAGGGACCCGGCGGCGAGGCGGACCTGGCGTTCCATGCCCCAGACGCGGGAGGCGCCTGCGGACCGGTCGAGGGGGTGGCCCTGTTCCGCCCACGCGCCGGTGCCACCGGTGAGGGTGGCCGCGGGAATACCGGCGGCGGCGAGTTCGCTGCAGGCGGTGGCGGAGCGGTTACCGGAGGCGCAGACCATCAACAGGTCGCCGCGGGCAGCGGCGGCCTTCAGTGCGGGCAGTGCGGCGCGTATGTGGTCCAGGGGGATGTTGTGGGCGCCGGGAACGTGGCCGGAGGCGTATTCACCGGGGGTACGGACGTCGATGACGGCGTAGTCGTCGAGCCGGGCCGCTGCCTGGGCGGGGAGGACTGAGGTGGGGGTGGTCATGTGCGGTGTTCCATTTCTGTGCGGGCCGGGGCCGAGGGCCCCGAACACGATAGGATACCCCTAGGGGTATTAACGGAGGAGGAAGCGTGGAGCTGGACATGGCGGCCGCCGAGCTGAAGTCGGTGCTCAACCGGCTGAAGCGGGCCCAGGGCCAGATCGCCGGGATCATCAAGATGATCGAGGAGGGCCGGGACTGCGAGGACGTGATCACGCAGCTGGCCGCGGTCTCCCGCGCCCTTGACCGGGCCGGGTTCGCGATCATCGCGACGGGCCTGCAGCAGTGCATGGCCGATGGCGGACAGGCGGCCGGGGACCGGGACCAGATGCGGGCCCGGCTGGAGAAGCTGTTCCTCTCCCTGGCCTGACGGTGGCGGTCAGGCCAGCGCGTCGGCGAGCATGAATCCGGCGACCGCTAGGAGCACGACGGCGAACAGCCGCTGCAGCCCCCGCCCGGACACCTTCTCCGCCAGCCGCTTGCCGTCCCAGGCGCCCAGGATCGCGGCGCCCGTGAACGGCGCTATCACCGCCCAGTCCAGTCCCGCCGCACTGCCGGAGCGGGTGACCAGGGATGCCAGCGAGTTGACCGTGATGACCAGCAGGCTGGTCCCGACGGCGGCCTGCATCTCGAAGGCCAGCACAGTGACCAGCGCGGGAACCGCGAGGAACCCGCCGCCCACTCCGAGCAGCCCCGTCACCGCCCCCAGACCCGCTCCGGCTCCGCCGGCCCGGAGCGGGTCTGGGGGCGG
>NZ_JAFMPZ010000071.1 GCF_017353455.1 Streptomyces laculatispora | reverse complement strand
GGGCGGGGATCAGTGTGCGGGCGTTGTCGAACATGGAGCGCGGGCGCGCGCGGGGGCCGCGGCTGCGCACGGTGGAGGCCTTGGTGGCGGCGTTGGGACTGGACGGCGTCGTGGGCCAGGAGTTGGAGGACGCCGCCCGGTTGGGTCGTCCGCGCGCCGTCGGCGGACGGGGCCCAAATCGTCCGCCGGAACGGGGCCGGGGTCGGGGGCTATCGGTGAGCATCCGCTGGCGCTGCCGCGTGATCTCCGTGACTTCACCGCGCGCGGGCATGCTCTGGAGGATCTGCGCGTGCTGGTGGAGCGGGGTGATCCCGCGCATCCTGCCGTGGTGGTGGTGTGCGGACAGCCGGGGCTGGGGAAGACCGCCTTCGCCGTCCACGCCGCCCACGTTCTGGCGCCCGGTTTCCCCGACGGGCAGTTCGCTGTCGACCTGCGCGGCATGGACCCCAAGCCCACCGCGCCGCGCGAGGCGCTCGCCCGGCTCCTGCACGCGTTCGGCGTGGCCGAGGCCGCCGTCCCGGCCGCCACCGACGACCGTTCCGGCCTGCTGCGCTCGGTGCTGCGCGAGCGCCGGGTACTGCTCCTGCTGGACAATGCCGCCGACGAGGGCCAGGTCCGCCCCCTGCTGCCCGGCCACGGCCCCTCCCTGACCCTGGTCACCAGCCGGCGCTCTCTGGCCGGACTCGAATCCGTCCACAGCACCGAGCTGGCGCTGCTGCGCCGGGAGGAGGCGGTCGAACTCCTCACCCGCGTCATCGGCCCCGACCGCGTGCACCGCGAGAGCCAGGCCTCCCGCGACCTCGCGGAGCTGTGCGGGCACCTGCCCCTAGCCGTGCGCATTGCCGCACAACGCCTGGCCTCCCGCCCCGGCGAGACCCTCACCAAACTCGTCGCCCAACTCGCCGAACACGAAACACGCCTGGACCACCTCGAGGCCGGGTCCCTGCGGGTGCGGGCCGCCTTCGCCCTGTCCTACCAGCAGCTGCCCCCGTCCGCACGCACCGTCTTTCGCCGCGCCTGCCTCGCGGACGGCCCCGACTTCAGCCCCACCACCGCAGCCCTGCTCGCTGACCTGCCCCTGCGCCAGGCCGCCCGATGCACCCAGCACCTCACCGACGCCGGACTGCTCCAGCCACACCCCACCGCCGACCGCTACCGCTTCCACGACCTCCTGCGCCTGTTCGCCGCCGAACAGCTCGCCGAAGAGGACGAGCCCGCGCACATCACCGCCGCCCGGGACCGGGCCGACCGGTGGGCACTGCGCCGGGCCACCGCCGCAGCCCGGCTCTTCGACACCGAACCCCACCCCGACACCCCGCCGGACCCGGCCACCGCGGTCGCCGACCGGGACCGGGCCCGGATCTGGCTGGAGGCCGAGCGGCCCCAGTGGCTCGCAGCCCTGCACCGCGCCCACACCGCCGGCCACCACCAGCAGGTGATCGACACCGCGCAGGCGATGCACTGGTTCTCCGACCGCACCCCGCACTGGGAACTGTGGGCGCAGGTCTTCCGGTGCGCCGTCGGCTCGGCCCGCGCCCTGGGCAGCAGGCGCGACGAGGCCGTCCACCTCAATTACCTCTCCTGGGCCTACAACATGTGCCTCTACGACCACACCGCCGCCCTGACCGCCGCCCAGCACGCCCTGGCCGCGGCCCGCGAATGCGGTGATCAGCTCCAGATCGGCTGGGCCCTGGGCTACACCGCCGGAGCCCTCCACCGCCTCGGCCGCACCGAGGAGTCCATCACCCGACTGCACGAAGCCACCGAGCATCTCCGCCAGCAGACCGGCGCACCCAGCCGCCTCGCCGAACTCACCGTCCTCAACAGCCTCGGCCACCACCTGCGCCAGGTCGGCCGCCCCCACGAAGCCCTGACCGTCCACCGGCGCAGCGAAGCCATCTGCCGCGCCGGCGTCCCCGGACAGTTACCCGAACTCATCGGCCTCTATCTGGCGGTGACCCGCCAGCACCTCGGCAACGACCTCGCGGCCCTGCACCGATGGAACGAGGCCGAAGAACCCCTGCGCTACGCGCTCACCCACTTCGAGGCAGCACAGATGCCCGCCTGGAGCGAACCCGCCCGCCTCGACCTCGGCATCGTCCTGCGCCACCTCAACCGCCACCACGAAGCCCATACGACCCTGACCACGGCCCACGATGCCCTCGTCCGGTTGGACAACCCCCGTCAGATCAAAGCCGCCGACGAACTCCACCAACTCAACTCGGTGTTCGACATCGCTGGCCACCCGACCGACTGAGAATGGATTGGAGAAACCGGTGTCACCGTCTGCAGCTGTTACCTGCGATTCCCAGAAACGACCCTTTGCCCGAGCAAGATCAAATAGAGCCGGACGAAGATCACCAGAGACGGATCGACTCTCAGAACCCGTTCGCGCTCAAAAGCGGCAAGGGTGGGGTTCTGAGACTTGCGTTGTGCGAAAATCCGGGGTCATGACGGACCCTCAAGAATCTTCCCCCGAACCAGAGTCCGAAGCCGATCACGTCGAGCGCCATCCGTGCCCCAAGTGCAAGGCCGCCCCCGGCTCGCCGTGCCGCTCGCGCTCCGGCGCGGTCACGAGCGCGTACCACACCGGCCGCTTCACCAAGGTGCCCACGCTGGCGAAGGAGCTGCGGGTGCCGACCCCGGCCACCCGGGGTCCGGGGCAGCCGTGGCGGCCCGGCAAGCCGCTGCCCGCGGCCGTCGACCCCGACCTGCCGAGCGCGGATATCCGGATCGGTTACGCCCGGTGCTCGCACCTCAGCCAGGAGCTCGACTCGCAGTTGGACGCGCTCGCCAGGCACGGCATCGGCAGGGACAAGATCTTCAGCGAGAAGATCAGCACCCGGATCAAGGTCCGCCCCGCCTTCGAGGAGGCGCTGAAGACCGCCCGGGAGATCAAGGCACACGCCCCTCACTGCCGCGTGATCTTCACGGTGAACGAGATGAGCGACTGGGTCGCGACGCCGCAGAGCTGACCGCCCTCGCCGACCATCTGACCGAGCACGGCCTGGTCCTGGAGATGCTCGTCGGCCCCCTCGCCGGGATCTACGACCCCACCGGACCAGGAAAGCTGCTGTTCGGCTTCTTCGCCGCGATGGCCGAGACCGAGCGAGAGGCCATCCGTGAGTCGACGCTGGAAGGGCTGGAGACCGCGGCCCGCAAGGGCAAGTACGGCGGCCGGCCCCCGGTCATCACCGACGACATGCTGCACACCGTGCTGCGGCGCAAGGCGAACGGCGAGTCCGTCGAGCAGATCCAGCCCGCCCTGATCATCCCCACCGGTAAACGCAAGGGACACAACCCCAGCGTGGCCAGCATCTACCGGGCGCTGGCCGAGCACGAGAAACAGCAGGCGTACCCCGAGGCCACAGAAGCGGCCCAAGCCGACTTCGCCGCCCTCCAGCAGCGCGACCGCAGCCCCGTGTAGTCACTCAGCGTTACTCGCCACCTGGCGGCAGCTATACGAGAACAGGGCCGATGAAAGCAGCATTGGCGGGGCGCAGCGGTTCCTGTCCGCGTTCACCGGGATCTCACCCCACTTCCGACCCGACCGCCACCACATGACCGCCCCCGACCACCGAGCCGAGATGACCATCCGCTTCGCCGTCTGGGACCAGATCACCGGTGCTACCGCCCTGCCCACCGCCGCGTGACCCAGGCCCCCGCCCGACCCCTACCACGCCCTGACGCGCCCTCAACCGATCAACATCCCACCAACGTGACCACGCAGTCAGGGACGGTTGACCGTACGGTCGGGAGGGGTGCCCTGACAGGACGGCATTCTCTGGGTTGGCCTCGCGGTCACTTCGCACGTGAGCGGGGCCAACAGCGACGACGATCCGCTGCGCCTTGGTCGGAGGATGCGGCTGCTTGCCACGGTCCAGGCGCTGCTGGCGGACCCGTCGATCGCCGGGCTGAAGGATGCGCCGAAGTTGGCGGCGGTGGTGCTGTACGCGAAGTCACGGGCGCCCAGGGGTAAGAAGAGCGACAACCAGACCTCGATCAGTGGCGGTGACTGGTCCGGACCGGCCAGCTGGGCTGCGGTGGTGGCGAGCCGCTCGCGCAGCTCGAAAATCGGACGGCGATCCGCAAGCCGCCCGACCCGCCCCGGCGGTGTTGCGTCCGTTCGGGTGGTCGCGGGCGCTTCGTCAACAACAACGACATCGTTCCGCACCTCCCGCCCGAGCCCGCCTACACCCACGTTGACGCGCTGCGCTACTTCGACGCCAGCGGCCGGCTCCACCAGGCCATGCCCATGGTCGCGATGCTGCAGGACCGGGCCAAGGGCCTGGGCGCCGACCTGTTCGCCCCCGAGACCGACGCCATCAAAGACCACCACCTGCCCAACTACATCACCGCGCTGGAGAAGAACCTCACCACGACCAACTGAACACCTGCGCCACAGTGTCCCCGCCGTAGCTACGGTCCTCTGGACGGCTATCCGGAGCCAAGCCCGATCCGGCGGGGCATGGAACAACGATGCCGTCGAACCGAGCGGCGGGCGGCCACCGAGCAGCAACTGCACGAGACCGTGACGGCCAGGGCATGGGCGAAGGCGTACGAGTGGGAGCAGTACCGCGCCCGGCAGGCCGAAGCGAAGGCAGCCCGCGCCGCAGCAGCCGCCGCGCAGCCGGCCGACGACGTCCCGGCCGCGCCGATGGCGCCGGTCGTGCTGCCCGCGCCGCGTCCGCTCGCCGCGCCCGACCCGGTCGACGGCGACGACCAAAAGCAGGAGCTCGTCCTCGAGGACCTGACCTGTGAGCAGGTCCTCGCCCAGGCATACACTCGTCACCCCGAACGCTTCGGCCGCCGTCCCCAACCACCCGCAATACCCCAGACAGCCTGGATCAACGACCCGACCTGGCGTTACTACGCTCCTGGCGACCACTCACGGTCACCAGGAGCGTAGTAACGCTGCCCCGCCGAACAGTTCGGCGGGGCGATAGTTCGGCGGGGCGATGCAATCACAGTGGTCGGGTCGCCCGGGGGGATCTCACCCCCGGGCTCCCACAGAACGGAGCGTGACAGTCTCCCGTCACTCCGCTCTTGTCACTCTGATCACCAGAAACACGGTGTCCACGCCCAGTGGGCGAAGAGCCTGGGATGCCGGCTGGTGATGCGCTGCCAGCACCTGTGGGCTGACTTGAACGACCGAAATCGCTTGTACTTCTTGCGGATCCAGCGCATCAGGTAGGCACTGATACGCCGCAGGAGGGGCAGCAGTTCGGAGCGGTAGAACGCTCCGTAGTACTGCATCCAGCCGCGCACGATCGGGTTGATCCTGCGGGCCAGTTCGGCGAAGGTGAGGCCGATCCGCAGGTGAAGCCGCCAGGAGCGAACCTCCCCGCTGATCTTCTTCAGGGCCTCCTTGCTGATCGCGGGCAGGAAGTTGGTGAAGTTCTTCCCCTTCCTGTTCCGCGCTCTGCGGGCTTGGAACGTGAACCCGAGAAACGTGAACGACGTGTGCTCGTAAGCGCCGCGCCGGTTCCCGTCCTTGCAGTACACGATCTTGGTCTTGTCGGGATGCAACCGCAGCCCGACCTCTTCCATCCTGTTCCCGAGCGCTGCCAGGACCTGTTGAGCCTGGCGCTCGCTGACGCAGTGCACGACCGCGTCATCGGCATACCGTTCGAACTGGACATCCCGGAAGTTGCGGACCAGCCACAGGTCGAACGCGTAGTGCATGAACAGGTTCGCCAGCACGGGCGAGACCGCGGAGCCCTGCGGGGTCCCCCGGTCCCGCTTCAGCAAGGAACCGTCGGGCAGTTGAAGCGGCGCTTGGAGCCACCGCTTGACATACAAAATCACCCACACGGCATCGGTGTGAGTCTCCACGGCCTTGACGATGAGGTCCCACCGGACGCTGTCGAAGAACTTCTGAATGTCGAGATCGATCACCCAGTCCTTCCTCCAACACCGTTCCCGGCAGCGCTCCACCGCATCCAGAGCCGACCGATGTGGCCGATATCCATAGGAGTTCTCATGGAACGCAGGCTCCACCCGGACTCCGAGATGTCTGGCCACCACGGTCTGAGCAACGCGGTCAGCGACAGTGGGAATGCCGAGCATTCTTGTGCCGCCACCATGCTGCTTGGGGATCTCCACCGATCGCACCGGAGGGGGAAAGTACGTCCCCGATGACATCCGATTCCAGATCTTGTACAGGTTGCCCCGCAGGTCTGATTCGAAGTCAGCGATGGACTGCCCGTCCACCCCTGGCGCGCCCTGATTCCTCTATACCTCTTGGAACGCCTCCCAGACTTCCCACTTCGAGATCTCAAACGACTTCTCCGGTGACTTCAACTGGTTCATCGACTCCTCCCGGAGCACGTCCGGTTGGTCAAGCTCCCACAGTCACGAGTGACCCGGCCCCTTCGCTCCACCCTCATTACAGGGGCTTCAGCACTACTACGGGCCGGTCCGCCGACATGCCCCGCGACGGTACTCGGCTCCTCACGGTGTTCGCCGCTTGGAGTGCTCCCTCTCGCGCCCGTTCCGGGCTGCGGTGTCGGGGCATGTCTTCCCACGTTCCGTACAAGAGCAGCAGATCAGGCTCACGTCACCTCCATGCCGGACACCGCCTGGCCAATAAACGGGAACCCGCCAGCCTCATCCCGGAGCAAAAGCCATCGCCCCGGTTTTGATGCCAATTGAGTTGGATAACGACACGTCGTCAGTGATTCGCTCGCGCTCGTCTTCCTGATCCCTACCTGACACTTCAAAGGGTGCCTTTTCCACATCGCTCACCACGGTCGCGTCACCGCTCCCGCAGCATGTGGCAGTTTGAAGCCTCCCCCCGCAGGGCGGCTCCGAAGGGCCAAATCCTTCATCTCTTGCACAGCATCAATCGCAGCGGCTCCCCTACATCGAGCCCCTCCTCTTGTTCGTGGCACACAGCCATTTCCAACCTGACGATGTGGAGGGGTGGTTGGTGGGCTGTACGAACTGATGAAGCTCCTGGTAGACGGGTTCACGACCAAGATCACCCGTGCCGACCAGGAGCTTCGTGTGCTTGTTTACCCATCGGCGATCGATCTGTCCAGCACGCACCTGCGGCACCTTGCTCAGCGCCTGGCTGCTCGCCGTCGTGAGATCGGCACCCGGTGGCGGCGGCTGACGCCGGGCGCCAGGCCCTGTTGGCCCTGGCCCACCTGCGCTGTGGCGACACCTACGCCCAGCTCGCCGCCGGGTCCGGCATCGGGATCGCTACAGTCTTCCGCTACATCCGTGAGGCGATAGAGGCCCTGGCCGCGCTCGCGCCGAGCCTCTCCGAGGTCATGCGGACCGCGAGCCGGCCGGCCTTCGTGATCCTCGACGCAACGCTCCTGCCGATCGACCGGATTGCCGCCGACACCCCGTACTACTCCGGCCAACATAAACGCCATGGAATGAACATTCAGGTCCTGACCGACCCGTTCGGACGGCTGCGGCGGGCTTCGCCGGCCCTTCCAGGTTCCACGCACGACCTGACCGCCGCCCGTGCTCACGGCATCGTCGAGGCACTCACCGGTGCACGGCTCAAGTGCTGGGCGGACAAGGCGTACCAAGGCGCGGGCGGACCCGTCCGGGTCCCGTTCCGGGACCGCCGCCTAAAGAGACGGAAGCGCCGCCACAACAGCAGCCACGCCAAGATCCGCTGCCTCGGCGAGCAGGCCATGGCCACTCTCAAGGGCTGGCGCCTCCTGCGGAAGCTCCGCTGCAGCACCAACCGGATCACCGACATCGTGAAGGCCGTCTTCGTCCTTCATCACGCATCAACGTGAGGTTGGAAAAGGCTCATTGGTCCAGTGACTTGAGGAGAAAGCCGACGTTGATTATGCGTACTGCGACGCCGCCTGCCGGCAGAAGGTCTACCCGCCGCCGACGGACCACGGGCCCGGCCCCGGACCCGGCCATGCATGGGACTTCACCTTGCTTGCCCGCCGGGCGCACGCCCGGCGGGCAAGCATCTGACCGGCGGCCCGGGAGCCGGATGGCGGCGGCCCCCTGGGGTAGCCCGGCGAGCCCGAGTCCCCTCGGCGGCGATAGCTCACGGCGCCCCGTGGTTGACCGAATGGTCCCGGATCTGGGACTCCATCGCAGCCCTCTCCCATCCGTCTCCCATGGGAGACGGATGGGAGAAAGATCTTCCCAATCAAGGCTGACTACGGCTAGCTAAAGCTGAGTAGGGCTAAGTTTCGGAGCGAATAGAAGCAGGTAGGCCGCCGAGCAGGCTCTTTGTCGACCCGACCGTTGATCCAGACGATCACGGTTCCCCCTCTTCCGTAGCCCCCCGTGGCTTGCCCGCAACACCCTCCCGCGAAAACCCGTTTGAGGCGATGCCGTTGCACGAACGCAACCACGGGCGGCCGTCGCGGGCGGCCCGGGGCACGGGGAGCGACGCCCCCGGAGCCGTAACGGGGACGGGCCGGACGTCGTTGGAGCGGACAGCAGAAGGAACGACAGGGGGGTGGACCGTGCTTCGCACCGTGCTTGAGCAGTTCCCCGCAGGAGGCCCGCGGGGCAGCTGGCCGGCGGAGGAGTTCGCGGCGGCCCGCCGGGGCGAGGGTGTCGCGGCCGAGGTCGTGATGGACCTGGAACAGGACGCGTTCCTGGTGGTCGTGCCGCAGCAGTACGCGGACCGGGGCCGCTGAGCACTGACGGGGCACACGAGTGAACGGCCGGTGCCACGGGGCAGCCCGCCTGTCCGGTGCCGCCCCGGAGCGCCGGACGCCGCGGGGCGGGCGGGGTTCCCGAGAACACACGGAACACACCCTGGCGCTCAGGGGGTGTCGCCCCGCCAGTCCCACTTGTACGGCTCATTCACCCTCGGTCCGTACTCGGCCCTGCCGCCGGCCCCGTAGGAGCCGATCTCGGTGATCAGGGCGGAGCCGTCCGCGAGGGCGACCGCCGTCCAGCCGGTCACGTCCAGCAGCAGCCCGTCGAGCGGGCCGCCCACCAGTTCCCGGTAGACACGCCCCGGCCGGGGCCCCGGATCGGGGTCGTCGTGATCGGCGCCGTACACCCGTCGCCGCATGATCTCGTCCATACCAGCAGGATCGCACCGACCACTGACAACTTCCTCGGTCAGCGGGTCCGTGTGACTCGATCGGAGGCATGTCCGCCCGTCCGGGCCGAGTGTGCCCGCAGCCCCGGGACGTGAGGAAGCATTGATCATTCAATTCCGCACCTGTTCAATCGATGGATGACCGAGACCGATGCCGGCCGGGAGGCCTGGGCCGCACTGTCCGAGGCCTTCCGGCCCTGCGAGCAGCTGGCCGGGGCGTGGTTGAGGGGTCTGGGACTCAACCGGGCCGCGCCGGCGGAGGTGCTGATCAGCCTCTTCGACGTGGGGCGGCACCCGAACGTGTACTTCCTGTACCGCGACGACCTCCCGGCCGGTGTCCTCGACGCCGCGGTCATCCACCCCTCCAGGCGCGTTCGCGCAATGGCCGCCGAATCGGGGAGGCTCTCGCCCGCCCAGTGGGACCGGCTCCTGACCGCCTCGCCGGATTCGCCGTTCCGCAGCGCTCTGGCCGAGCTGGCGGCGGAACAGGCCGCGTACCCGGAGTCAGGACGCCGGACCGGTGTCGAGCCGGCGCCCGGCTCCGGGCCCCGACCGCCTTCGGACCCGGCCGAGGTCGCGTCGATGGCCGCCACCGTCGCTGACATCGGCGTCGATGACCGGACCTACGCGGTGTGGTGGATCGCCGCCCTCCACGCCGACGCCGCCGTGATGCGTCAACTCGCCGTGTCACCGAACCTTCGGATCCGCCGCAGCGTGGCCCGCGCCCCACGCCTTCCGTCCGATGTCGTGGACCTCCTCGCCCACGACGAGGACCGCGTCGTGCGCCTCTTCCTCACGGAGTCCTGCGACGACGCCCCGGCGGAGCTGCTCCTGGAGGTGTGGAGCTGGTGGCCCGGCAGCTTCTCGTTCCCCGGGCGCCCCCGCAACCACCCCAACTTCCCCCGTCACGACCTGGTCCGCTTCGCCGAGGCCCCGGAGCCCCGGATGCGTCTTCTGGCGCTCGACGATCCCGGGTCGTGCGCTGCCCTCGTCGAACGGTTCAGCCGCGATCCCGATCCCCGGGTGCGCGGCAGCGCTGCCGGTGACGTCCGGCTG
>NZ_JAFMPZ010000070.1 GCF_017353455.1 Streptomyces laculatispora | reverse complement strand
CACCGAGCGCGCAGAGCGTGCCACCGAAGCCCCCGGACTCCGCCCGCCCCGACGGGAAGAGCACCGCCGGACCCGGCGGCAGCCGTCCCACCGGCCCCGGCACCCAGGACGAGACCGGCACCGGACCGTCCGAGGACCCGGCCAAGGGTTCCTCGGACAGCACCGAGGGCACGGACGGTGACGGCGCCGGACAGCCCGGCACCTCCCAGGACGGCACGTCGGGCGCCTGGTACGCCAAGACCCTGAAGGCCTGCCGCGACTACCGCGACGGCAAGCTCGACGACGACCGCAGACGCCGCCTCGAAGCGCTGGCCAAGGGCGCCCGCAATCTGGACCGGTTCTGCGACCGGATGCTCGACAAGGCCGGCGACAACGGCAACAGCCAGAACGGTGACGGCGACGGCGACTCGGACGGCGACGGCGAATCGCCGCCCGGCGGTTCCGGCTCCCTCCCGTCGATCGGGTTCACTCCCGCGTCCCCGCACCCGTCGACCGCCTTCGCCGGAACGGACCCCGGAGCGGACGTCACCGCCTCGCAGCCGGCGGCGCCGGACACCCCCGTCGCGGTCCGCTGACCCCCGCCCGCCACGGGGTGTGACGTTTTTCGGCACACAGACGCAGTACGGAGTGAGCCGACTGGTCATCGGCAGCGTCCTGAGCCGGGGTTCCCCCCGTACCTGCGGCTCGGCGCAATGGCGCGGGCGGGACACGTTCCCCCGGTCCCGCCCGCGCCCCTCAGATCCTCCGGCCCCGCCCGGCACTCAGCCGTAGACGACGACCTTGTCGCCGTCGCGGACCTGGGCGAACAGCGAGGCGATCTTCCCCTCGTCCCGGACGTTGACGCAGCCGTGCGAGGCGCCGTTGTAGCCGCGGGCCGCGAAGTCCGACGAGTAGTGCACCGCCTGGCCGCCGCTGAAGAACATCGCGTACGGCATGGGCGAGTCGTAGAGCGTCGACACATGGTGCCGGGACTTCCAGTAGACGGAGAAGGTGCCTTCGCGGGTCGGCGTGTACTGCGAGCCGAACCGCACGTCCATCGACGAGAGGACCTTGCCGTCGATCATCCAGGACAGTGACCGGCTGTTCTTGCTGATGCAGATCACCCGGCCCGTCATGCAGCGCTTGTCCGGCTTCGCGACCGGGCGGGTGGTCGGCGGGTTCAGCTCCGCGGCCGTCGGCTCGTGTGTCATGCCGAGCAGCTTCTGCCAGGTGAGCGTGTCCGCCTTCCCCGTACGGGACAGTCCCCGCTTGCCCTGGAACGACTGCACGGCGGCGACCGTGACGGTGCCGTAGTAGCCCGTGGGGCTGCGGCCGAAGTGGCCTGTCTGACGCAGCCGGGCCTGGAGCTCGCGCACCTGCTTGCCCTGCGCGCCGCTCGCCATCAGCACCGTGCCCTGCGGGTCGGGCGCGGGCGTGGACCTCGGCGGTGCGCTCGGCTTCGTGCTCGCGCTCGCGGACGGCGTCGCCGTCCGCGGCTCGGCCGCGCCGGGCTTGGCGTCGTCGGTGGGCCTGCCGCTCGTCGGCGCGGGCGCCGGGGCGGACGGGGTGCTGCCCGCGGCCTGCGGCTCGCACCCCGCGGTCACCGCGGTCAGCGCGAGCACGGCGACGGCCGCGGTCGCCGCCGCGGCTCCCTTGCCGCCCTTGGGCGCGTGGCCGCGCCCGGTCCTTCTGGTGCGTACCATCTCGGCCCCCTGGGGTCTCGGGTATCCCATGGGACGGATTCCCGCTCTGCCCGGTTGCCGAATCCTGCGGATGATGGGGAAATCGTTAGCGGGCACCCGAGGACGCCTCAGGTTCCGCATCGGTGACCAGCGGGAGGCGGAGCGGATGACGCGCGATTCTGAGTCGGGACTGCCCATCGAGCCGGTCTACGGGCCGGACGCGCTCGACGGTTGGGACCCCGCGGAGAAACTGGGGGAGCCGGGCGGCTATCCGTTCACCCGCGGTGTGTACCCGTCGATGTACACCGGCCGCCCGTGGACGATGCGCCAGTACGCGGGCTTCGGCACGGCCGCCGAGTCCAACGCCCGGTACAAGCAGCTCATCGCCAACGGCACCACGGGCCTGTCCGTCGCCTTCGACCTGCCCACCCAGATGGGCCACGACTCCGACGCGGCCCTCGCGTCCGGTGAGGTCGGCAAGGTCGGCGTGGCGATCGACTCGGTCGAGGACATGCGGGTGCTGTTCGACGGGATCCCGCTGGACCAGGTCTCCACCTCGATGACGATCAACTCACCGGCCGCGCTGCTCCTGCTGATGTACCAGCTGGTGGCCGAGGAGCAGGGGGTGCCCGCAAGGCAGCTGAGCGGCACCGTCCAGAACGATGTGCTCAAGGAGTACATCGCCCGCGGCACGTACATCTTTCCGCCGGGGCCCTCGCTGCGGCTGACCGCGGACATCTTCAGGTACTGCCGGGCCGAGATCCCGAAGTGGAACACCATCTCGATCTCCGGCTACCACATGGCGGAGGCCGGGGCCTCGCCCGCGCAGGAGATCGCCTTCACGCTCGCGGACGGCATCGAGTACGTCCGGACCGCCGTCGCGGCCGGCATGGACGTCGACGACTTCGCCCCGCGGCTCTCGTTCTTCTTCGTCGCCCGTACGACGCTCCTGGAGGAGGTCGCCAAGTTCCGCGCCGCGCGGCGGATCTGGGCGAAGGTGATGAAGGAGGAGTTCGGCGCCAGGAACCCCAAGTCGCTGATGCTGCGCTTCCACACCCAGACCGCGGGCGTCCAGCTCACGGCCCAGCAGCCCGAGGTCAACCTGGTGCGCGTCGCGGTACAGGGCCTGGCCGCGGTCCTGGGCGGCACCCAGTCCCTCCACACCAACTCCTTCGACGAGGCCATCGCGCTCCCGACCGACAAGTCCGCCCGGCTCGCGCTGCGCACCCAGCAGGTCCTGGCGTACGAGACGGACGTGACGGCCACCGTCGACCCGTTCGCGGGCAGTTACGTCGTCGAGCGGATGACGGACGACGTCGAGGCCGCGGCCCTGGAGCTGATGCTCAGGGTCGAGGACCTGGGTGGCGCAGTCAGCGCGATCGAGCACGGCTTCCAGAAGAACGAGATCGAGCGCAGCGCCTACCGCATCGCCCTGGAGACGGACAGCGCCGAGCGGGTCGTCGTCGGCGTCAACCGCTTCCGGCTCGACGAGGAGGAGCCGTACGAGCCGCTCCGCGTCGATCCGGCGATCGAGGCCCGGCAGGCGGCCCGGCTGGCGCGGCTGCGCGCCGAGCGCGACGGGAACGCGGTGGAGACGGCCCTGGCCGCCCTGCGGAGCGCGGCCGCAGGCACGGACAACGTGCTCTACCCGATGAAGGACGCGCTCAGGGCCCGCGCCACGGTGGGCGAGGTCTGCGACGCGCTCCGGGAGGTGTGGGGGATCTACGTGCCGGCGGACGCGTTCTGACCCGGGGGCCGGTGACTCCGTCGAGCGAGGGTGCGCACCGGCGACCGGGTCTCTGTCGCACGGGCGGACGGCTCGAAGGCCGGGTTCGCCGACCTCGTGGCCTGAACCCCGGCCCCGGTGAACCCCTCCGGACCGGGAGTCCCGCCCGCGTGCGACACTCCGTTTCATGCTGGGTGTCAATGACCTTCCGACCTATCTCGCCGGCCTGGTGCTGATCGTTCTGCTGCCGGGTCCGAATTCGCTGTACGTGCTGTCCGTCGCCGCCCGGCGCGGGGTGCGGACCGGCTATGTGGCCGCGGCCGGGGTGTGGACCGGGGACACCGTGCTGATGACGCTGTCCGCGCTGGGGGCCTCGTCGCTGTTGCGGACGACGCCCGTGCTCTTCACCGTGGTGAAGTTCGCGGGGGCGGGCTATCTGACCTGGCTGGCCGTCGGGATGCTGCGGGCCGCGGTGTCCATGTGGCGCGAGCGGCACCGGCGGGTGGCCGAGCTGACGGGCGAGTCGGCGGACGGGGCCGAGGCCGTGGGCGCCATGGAGCGGCCGTACCGCCGGGCGCTGGTGGTCAGCCTGTTCAACCCGAAGGCGATCCTGTTCCTGATCTCGTTCTTCGTGCAGTTCGTCGATCCCGGGTACGCCTATCCGGCGCTCTCCTTCCTGCTGCTGGGCACCCTGCTCCAGGCCGCCAGCTTCCTGTACCTGTCGATGCTGATATTCGGCGGCACCCGGCTGTCCGCCGCGTTCCGCCGCCGCAAGCGGCTGTCGGCGGGCGCCACTTCGGCCGCGGGTGTGCTGTTCCTCGGCTTCGCCGCGAAGCTCTCGCTCAGCAGCGTCTGACCGGGCGGCGCCGCCCGCACCCGGGCCCATGGCGACGAACGCGGGAACTCAGCCGAGCTCGACTTCAAGGCCCAGCGGTGCCAGGTATCCGGCGAGCCCGGCCGTGTCCTCGCCCGCCCAGCCGATGTAGCCGTCCGGCCGGATCAGGAACAGCCCCTTGCCGTACGCCTCGTACGCGTCCATGCGGTGCACCCGGACCGCCGGCCCCGCGGACTGCGGCAGGTCCGCGTCGGTGCCGACCGCCAGCAGCGTGAAGTGCGGGCCCCGGAAGACGTCGAACAGCCGTCCCCCACCGCGTACGCGTACACGATGGGCTTCGTCAGCGAGGAGCAGGGCGTCCGCCCGATGCCGGACCAGCGGCGCGAGGGCTTCGACATCGGTGAACGCGCGCAGCGGATGGCCCGCTACCCGCTCGCCGCGGCGGCCGGCTCCGAGATCTTCGACCACTACGACGAACGCTTCGAGGACGGGCTGCGGCTGATCGTCGCGGGCGTCGAGGCACGGTACGGGGTGCGCTGAGGGGCGCGGTCGGCAGGCCCTACGGGCGAGCGCGCCGCCGCCGTGCCCGGCTCAGGGCCGCCGGTGCGAACGCCGTGGCCAGCAGGGCCGCCAGCGCGGCGGCCCCGGCGAGCGCCCCGGCCCGCAGCCCCGGCGGCCGGAACGAACAGTCCACCGCCGTCCGGCCGTCGCCGACCGGCACCGCGACGAGCCCGAGGTACGAGTCGGCCGGACGCCCGTCGCAGCTCCAGCCCGCGATCCGGGGCGCGGCCAGCACGGCGACCCCCTCGGTGTGCGGCGGGAGTTCGGCGTGCACACCGCTGCCGGAGACGGTGACCCGCGTCGCCCCCGTCTGCTTCAGCCCCGCCACCGCCGAGGCCAGGCGCCCCGGGTCCAGGCAGCCGACGGAGTCGTGCGGAACCGTGCTGTCCCGCTCCGCCCGCAGCGTCACGGCGATCCGTCCCCCGCCCGGGCCCAGCGGCAGCATCGCGGCCCGGCGCGCGGGCAGGTCGCCCCGCAGATCGTTCGGTTCGCCGACGGCGCCCAGCCGCGCGGTGCCGAACAGGTCGGGCGCCCACAGGAACACCTGGCTGCCGGCCGGACAGCTCGCACTCAGGGTGTACGCGCCGGCCCGCACCTCGTAGGCGTGCGGATTCCTGGCGGGGGCGGCCGCACCGTCCTCGGACCGCAGCACGGTCGTCGGCAGGGTGTACACCGGGGCGCCGAGCAGCTCCTCCTGGTTGCGGAACGGCGAGCGCCCCCACCGGGCCGCGCCCCCGGACCCGGACGGCCGCACCGTCACCAGCGGCGGCACGTCCTCGCGGGTCACGGTCACCGGCCGTTCGTCCGGGCGGTTCCAGACCTGGTGCGGATCGCGCGGCACATGGACCCGGGCGCCGACCGAGAACACCGCGTCGGTCACCGGGTTGTCCAGGCTCTGCAGGGCGCGGCCGCGCGAGGTCCAGCCGCCGCCCAGGGCGAGGAGGGTGCGGGTCGTCACGTCGGGCGTATGGCTGCTGTAGTAGGCCCCGCCCTGGCCGCCGACCACCAGCGGATCGTTGGCGGTGCTCTGTTCCAGGCCCGGATCGGTGCGGTAGCGCGGCCAGCCGTCGGCACGGGAGACCGCATCGGCCTGGAGGCGCTGGCGCTCGCCCCAGGGCGCGTAGTCGTCGAGCAGCCTCAGCCGCTGCCGGTCGGCGTACGCGGTGGTCGCGGCGGCCTGCCCGGCCTGCGCCCCCACCAGCAGCAGCACCGCGAGCGCGAGGAACCTGCCGCTGCGCACCAGCGCGAGGGCGCAGAGGGCCGCCACCAGCCCAGCGGCGAACAGCGGATACGTCCACCGGGTGACCAGTGCGCTGGGCGCGGCCGCGGCCGCGATCAGCACCAGCACCCCGGCCCCGCCCAGCAGCGCCCGCCGGTCCGGCCAGGCACGGGCGACCGAGGTCCAGGCGGCGATCACCACGAGGCCGCAGAGCACGAACGTCTGCCGGAACGGGCTGCCGTTCGGCGTCGCGAAGGCGTGCCAGAGCAGATGGGTGGGCCCCCACTGCAGGGACAGCGCGACCGCGGCCACCAGCCCCGGCCACACCCAGCGCTCGGCGCGCGGCGCGGCACGGTGGAAGGCGAGCGCGCAGGCCAGCAGCAGGGCGCCCGTGCCGAGGAAGACCGCCGGACTGAAGAAGCCGTACGTGGCCGGCAGCAGCCGTGCCGCGACATCCGGCCAGGCCGCCGGGGCGAACTCCCGGTTCCAGCCCGGGTAGGCGTGCTTGGTGCCGAGGAACACCGGCAGCAGGACCGGCGCGGCCAGACCGATGCCGAGCAGCACCGTCCGCACCGCGCGCACCAGCCCCCGGACCCGCTCCCGCGACGTCCCGTCCTCCAGCAGCAGCCGTACCACCAGCACCAGCGCGGCCCCGAGCGTGGCCATGTACGCGGTGTAGAAGTTGGCGACCCAGGCGAGCGTCACCAGGAGCGTCGCCGGTACCGGCCGCCGCGCG
>NZ_JAFMPZ010000069.1 GCF_017353455.1 Streptomyces laculatispora | reverse complement strand
CCGTTGTTCCCCCGTGGCCCCGGGTCCTCCGTCGCGCACCCCCGTTCCGGACGGGCACCGCGCCTGCTCCGCCGCCCCGTGCCGGCGGTACCGGCGCAGCGCCCCTTCCGTGGTCCCCACTCTGCCGTCCGCGCAGGTCGCGGCCCATCCGCGTACCTACTCAATTGGCCCCCTAGGTACGGATACTCAGCCCTGGGCACCCGGGCACTCCCGCGGGGTTGCGCCATCTGGTTACGATCGCGTCCGTGTCCGTACTCCCTCTGGTGTTCACAAGTGGCTGGGCGAGCGGGATCAACGCCTACGCGGTGGTCCTCCTGCTCGGCATCTTCGGCGCGACCGGCGTGAGCGACGAGGTGCCCGCCTCGCTCCAGCGCACCGATGTGCTCGTCGTGGCCGGTGTGCTCTTCCTGTGCGAGATGGTGGCCGACAAGATCCCTTACGTGGACTCGGCCTGGGACACGGCGCACACCTTCATCAGGCCGCTCGCCGGAGCGGTCGTCGCGGCACTGCTGGCGGGCGGGGACGGTTCGCTGCCGGAGCTCGCGGCGGGGGCCGTCGGCGGTTCCACCGCGCTGATGAGCCATCTGGTGAAGGCGGGCACCAGGATGGCGGTCAACACCTCCCCCGAGCCGTTCAGCAATATCGCCATGAGCACGGTCGAGGATCTGGGCGTGGCCGGAGTGGTCACGTTCGCCCTGTTCCATCCGGTGATCGCGGCCGGCATCGCCGGGACGCTGCTGCTGCTCGGTCTGCTGATCCTGGCCTTCCTGGCCTCCCGTGTCCGCCGGTTCCGGCGCCGCAGGGCGCAGCGGCGGGAGGAGAAGCGGCTGACCGCCCCCGCCTCCCAGTGGCCTGGCGGCTGAGTTGTCGGCGGCGGCCGATAAAGTCGCTGCCATGGCACGTATTGCGGTGATCGGCGCCGGGATGGGCGCGATGTCGGCGGCGGCCCGGCTGGCCGTGGCAGGCCACCGGGTGACGGTGTACGAGCGGTCGCGGACCTTCGGCGGCTCGGTCGGCCGCCATGCCCGGGACGGCTTCGCGTTCGACACCGGGCCCTCCCTGCTGCATCTGCCGGCGGTCTACCGCGACCTGTTCGTGAAGACGGGCAAGGAGCCGCTGGAGCGGTGCGTCACCCTGACCCAGGTCGATCCGGCGAGCCGCCACGTCTTCGCGGACGGCACCGCGGTGTCGCTGCCGAACGCCTCGCGGGCCGGGGTCGTGACAGCGCTGGACGCCGCGCTGGGGGACGGTGCCGGTGAGAGCTGGGGAGCGTTCCTGGACCGGGCCGGGGATGCCTGGGACCGGTCCAGGCGGCCGTTGCTGGAGGAGCCGCTGCGCCCCGACTGGCAGGTGCTGGCCCGCGATCCGTACCCGGCGCCGGCACGACGGCGGCTGCTGCGCCCCGCGTTGCGGGCCGGCACGGTGGCGGAGGTCGGTTCCTGGGAGCTGGCGGACCCCCGGCTGGCCGCCCTCCTCGACGGGTACGCGCTGTCCTACGGCCTGGATCCGCTGCACGCCCCGGCGAGCGCGGCCCTGCTGCCGTACATGGAGGAGACGTTCGGCAGCTGGTACGTCTCCGGCGGTATGCGGGCGCTGGCGCAGGCGGTGTACGAGCGGTGCCTGGCGCGGAAGGTGGAGTTCGTCTTCGGTGCCGACGTGGCCCGGGTGGTGGAGAAGGACGGCCGGGCGGCGGGCGTGGAGCTGGCCGACGGGACGGTCGCGGAGGCCGGCCACGTGGTGCTGGGGTTCCAGCCGCACCCGGGGCTGATGCCCGGCCAGGACATGTGGCAGGACGGCGATGTGACGGTCCGGCGCCGGCCGGGCGGCGGGGCGGCGGGCCGGTTCCAGGTCCTGCTGTCGCTGTCCGGGGCCCGGCCCGCCGATGCCGTGCACCGGACGCTGGTGCACCCGGCCGACGGGGCGGCCGAGCGCGAGGCGGTGTTCGGGGGCCGGCTCGCCGCGCACCCCACGGTGACCGTGCTGCGCCCCGATGACCCCTCGACCCGTCCCGACGCGGCCCATGAGGCCGTGACGCTGATGGCGACGGTCGCCCCGCACGGCCCGGTGGACTGGACGGACGCCGCGCTGCGGGAGCGGTACGCGGACACCCTGATCAACGCGGCGGACGCGGCCGTGCCCGGCCTGCGGGACCGGCTGATCCACGCGCAGGTGCGGACGCCCGCGGAGACGGCCGCGGAGACCGGCGCGGAGGGGGGCGCGGTTCCCCCGCCCGCGCTGGCCGGGGCCGGTGGCGGGTATCTGCACGCGGGGAACCGCACCCGGCTGCCGGGGCTGCTGCTGGCGGGCGGCTGGTCGCATCCGGGCGGCGGGCTGGCGCACGCGGGGATGTCGGGGACGTTGGTCGCGGGGCTGATCGTCGAGGGGGACGCGTTCCGCGGCTCCCAGTGAGGCGGCGGGGCGGGCGTCCCGGCGGCCGCTTCGCCCTCGATCGCCGGACGGGATCGGAATGCCCCGCCGGCCGGTGGTGTCAGTAGCGGTACTGGTCGTTGTGGCCGGTGTCGTAACCGTTCGGGTACGGGGCCGGCTGTGCGGGCTGCTCCGGGGGGAACTGCTCGCCCTCGCGCTGCTGCGGCACCCAGACCCCGCCCGGCGGGGTCTCGGGGGCGTACTGCTGGGACTGGGCGTACGGGTCGGCGTACTGCTGCCGGCCGCCGTTGCTGTCGTGGTTCCCGTAGCTGTCGTACGTGCCGTACTGCGGCGCGCCCGCGGTCGTGCCGGTGCCGATGTACGGGTCGGAGTACGCGGCGTACTGCTGCCCGGCTCCCGCGTAGCCGTCCTGCCCGGCGTAGGTGTCCTGGCCCGCGTAGCCGTCCTGGCCGCCGTAGATGTCCTGGCCGCCCTGCGCCGGGTGGGCGGAGTAGTCGGTGTAGGAGTCGTAGGCGGCGTACTGCGGCTGGCCCTGGGGCTGCTGGGGCTCCTGGTGCTGCTCCTGCTGGGGCCGGGTGTCGGTGTAGACGCCGTACTGCCCGGTGTCGTCCGGCAGGGGCTCCGGCTCGTAGACCGCCGCCGGACTCTGCGGAGCGTGGGACGGCTGCGGCGGTGCGCCGGGTTCGTACTCCGTCTCCAGGTCCGAGACCTGGAGACGGGGCTCGCGGTCGCTGTTGCCACGGCGGCGACGGCTCTCCCCGGGGCTGCCCCCTATGGCCCAGCCGGTCGAGAAACCGCGCCGGAACGAGAGCGTGACGTACGTCTGGCCGGTCGCGAAGGCGATCGCGCCGATCGTGATGACGAGCACGGACGGCAACAGGACACCGATGACCACACCGACAAAGCCGGTGAAGGCGAGCAGGCGCCAGCGAAGCCGCGCCTTGTACTGGAGCAGCACCTCACCGAGCAGCCACAGCGCAACGATGCCGAACGCGATGTAGAGGACCGTCCAGCCCATGCCCGCCCCTTCTACGGCCACCGCCCCGGAACGTGGCGGGTACGGCCGGTCACGACTGCTTGTGCAGTCCGAGATTTTCGTAGATTTCGAGCGTCGCCGTCGAGTTGTTCAACGTGATGAAGTGCAGCCCGGGGACACCCTCGGAAAGCAGCTTCGCGCAGAACCGCGTTGCGAAGTCGATGCCAATGGAGCGTACAGCGGCGGGGTCGTCCTTGGCGGCGAGGATGCGTTCTTTCAGTGCTGCGGGCAGGGTCGCGTTGCTGAGCTGCGGAAAACGCTCCAACTGACGGACGCTCGTGAGGGGCATTACCTCGGGAATGACCGGGGTGTCGCAACCCGCAGCGACCACCCGGTCACGCATACGCAGGTAATCCTCGGGATCGAAGAACATCTGCGTGATCGCATAGTCCGCACCGGCGCGGCACTTGTCCACGAAATGCCGGATGTCGGTGTCCCAGTCGGCCGAGCGCGGGTGCATCTCGGGAAATGCGGCGACGCCGACACAGAAATCGCCGGATTCCTTGATCAGCCGGACGAGGTCGGCCGCGTACCGCACACCCTGCGGGTGCTCGACCCACGGGCCCATCGGATCGCCCGGCGGGTCCCCGCGCACGGCGAGGATGTTCCGGATTCCCGCGTCCGCGTACTGACCGACCATGTTGCGCAGTTCGGCGATGGAGTGGTTGACCGCCGTGAGGTGTGCGACCGGGGTCAGGGTGGACTCGTCGGCGATGTCCTGCGTCGCCTTCACCGTCCCGGCCCGGGTGGACCCGCCTGCTCCGTACGTCACCGAGACGAAGCTCGGCCCCACCGCCTCGATCCGGCGCAGGGCGTTCCAGAGGTTCCGCTCGCCCTTCTCGGTCTTGGGCGCCCAGAACTCGAACGAGTGCAAGGTCTCGCCGGTCGCGAGCATCTCACGCACGGTACGCGCGCGATCTGTCCTGGTGGAGGGTGTGCCAAGGGCCATAACGGCAGGTTAACCAGGGCGTGGCGGCCACCCAACCGAACCGGCGGGATTTGCCCGAATTGACCGGTACTTGTCCACGCTTCGGACACTGTTGTCCCAAACACGTCGCTCGGGACGGTCCCGTCCGCGCCCCCCGGATCACGCGTCGGCGCGCGCCCGGATCCTTCCGGCCAGTTCCGCGGCGGCGGCCGCGGGGTCCGCCGCCTCGGTGAGGGCCCGTACGACGACGACGCGGCGCGCTCCGGCGTCCAGCACCTCGTCGAGATTGCCGGCGTCGATCCCGCCGATGGCGAACCACGGACGGACGGGCGCGAGCGAGGCGGTGTACCGGACGAGGCCGAGGCCGGGCGCGTGCCGGCCGGGCTTGGTCGGGGTGGGCCAGCAGGGGCCGGTGCAGAAGTAGTCCACGCCGGGCTCGGCGACCGCGGCGTCCACCTCGGCCTCGGCATGCGTGGAGCGGCCGATGACCACGTCCTGGCCGAGGACCGCGCGGGCGGCCGGCACCGGCAGGTCGCCCTGGCCCAGGTGCAGCACGTCGGAGCCGATGGCATGGGCGACGTCGGCCCGGTCGTTGACCGCGAGGAGCTTGCCGTGACGCCTGCAGGCGTCGGCGAGGACCGCGAGGTGTTCGAGCTCCCCGGCCGCCTCCATCCCCTTGTCGCGGAGCTGGACGATGTCCACCCCGCCGGAGAGGACCGCGTCGAGGAACTCGGGGAGGTCTCCCTGGCGCCTGCGGGCGTCCGTGCACAGGTAGAGCCGGGCATCGGACAGCAGCGCGCGAGGCGTGGACATGGTGCGGTTCCCCCGGGAAAGCGATGGCATTCGGCAGGTGGTGCGGAGGGGATGCGGGCCGCACCGTGCGGCCCGCATCCCCCGTACGGCTGTCGGTCAGACGGCGAGCGCCTGGGCCCGGCGCTTCACCTCCGTGCCGCGATTCTCACTCAGCGCCTGCGCGGGCGTGCCCGGCAGGCTCGGGTCGGGAGTGAAGAGCCATTCCAGCATCTCCGCGTCGGAGTAGCCGTCGTCCCTCAGGAGCGTCAGGGTCCCCGAAAGACCCTTGACCACCTTGTCGCCGTCGATGAAGGCGGCAGGCACCTGGAGGGCCCGGTTCTCACCACGTCGTACGGCGATGAGCTGGCCCTCCTTGACCAGCTGCCGCACACGCGTCACCTCGATACCGAACAATTCGGCGATATCGGGAAGGTGGAGCCAGGCAGGGACGAGAGCATCGATCTTTGCGTCAATCTCGGTCACGGGACAAGCCTGCCATCCCGGACTGACAGCCGATACCCGGACTCAGCCCTTCAGGGCTTCGCGAGCCACGTCGGCGACGCGGCAGTGGTGCTGCCGGTCGGCCGTGACCCAGCCGTGGGCGGTGCTCAGGGAGCGCGCGTAGCAGGCCCCGGTGTCCGTGGTGCCCCGGTAATTCTCGGTGGAGGCCCCATCGGCCGACTGGACGACGCCGGCCGTGCGGGCGATGCTGCCGGTCGAGTCCACGGTGTCGTCGGTGACCGCGTCCGTGCGCCACACGCGCGCGGAGCCCTTCCGGGACGTGTCGACGATCACGCGGCGCTGGGTGACGGCCGCCTTCATGTCGTAGTTGTTGTAGTCGCCGTACAACGGGATGTCCAGGTCCACGTCGATGGGGTAGGACCAGGTGCTGCGCTGCGCGTCCGTGCGCCCGCGGGCCTGGGTCGTCACCGTGGTGGAACCGTGGTCACGCTGGTGCATCACCTGGTGGCTGCCGGTGGCGGAGACGTTGTCCGTGTTGGTGTACACGAACTCCTGCTCGACGGTCGTGGTGACCCGGCCCTTCGAGGTCTCGACGTATCCCGAGATCTTCCAGGAGCGGCCGGTCGACACGGAGACGTCCGTGGAGCCGTTCCCGCCCGGGGTCTGGACGGTCTTCACGACCGGCGTGTGGCTGAGGGTGTTCGCGGTCACCCCGCCGCTCGTGCGCGCCTTGTGCGCGTCCGTGCCGAGGAAGAGCGAACCGTCGACGTTCCAGCTGTCGGCCGCCCCGTACGGGGTGATGCCGATGGCGTGCGGCTTGCCGTCGGCCAGCAGACCCGCGAAGGGGGTGAGGTCGATGTCGTACGCCTCGGTCCCGAACTGGTCGATGGCCGGGATCGGGCGCCACAGGGTCGGCACGATGCCGCCGGAGTACACCACGGGGTACGGCTGGGCGAGGCCCGCGGGCTGCCCGTCCACCGTGACCTGCACCTCGCGGTAGGGCCCGCCGCCGCAGAGGTAGTCGGGGGCGGTTTCCGCCAGGTCACTGGGGACCGCGTCGAACCACTGCTCGTCGCAGCCGCCGCCGCGGGCGTAGACCTCCAGGCGCGCGTCGGTCAGATTGCGCGGGAAGGTGACGTCGGTGCGGGTGGAGCCGCCCTTGCCGACGCTCATCCAGGGAGCGCTGTCGGAACCGGTGTCACCGAGGGGGACGACGCGGTCGGCCGTGGTGGCGGCCGGGTGACGCCGGTCGGCCTGGTAGTACGTGATCTTCAGCTTGATCCTGTACACGCCGGTGTACGTCTCGTTGACAACGTTGCCCAGTTCGAGCTGGAGCTTCTGCGGGTCCTTGAGGAGCGGCGCGAAGTCGGTGATGTCCTTGGCGACGTGCCAGCTGATGCCGTCGTCGTCGGGCTCGGCCGTGCTGGTGCGGAAGACCTCCGCGCCGCCGATGAAGACCGCGGCGAGGCGGTCGTACTGGCGGCCCTTCACACTGCCCGACCAGTCGAGGACGACCTTGTTCCAGGGGCCCTCGCACTTCTTGGGCGGGGTGAGCGTGGTGGTGTACGGCGGGCCGCCGAGGGTGTAGCCGAAGTCGTGGTCGACGGCCGTCACCGAACAGTGCTCGGTGTCCGGGCGGGAGACCGGCGGAGTCGCGTCGACCGGGTCCTGGTAGTCGACGGCGGGGTTGGAACCGGGCTTGGGGGCGGTGTCCGCCTGGGCCGGGGCGGCCAGTGCGCCTCCGACGAGGGCGACCGACGCCGAGGCCATGGAGATTCCGCGCAGCGCGCGGGTCCATCTGTGCCGAAACATATGCGTCCTTCGAAGAGTACGAAAAATGATCACTTCAAAAGATGCACAGTGCATCAATCTCCCTCTCCTTCCAAGAGGCAGTCCACATACCGGACGTCAATGTCCACTATCCGTGCCTCTCCTGACGGGTCGCCGATTTCAGTGGTACGGACGCGTCACCGGCCCGCTCCGGATCGAGCCGCGTCCCCGCCTCGATGAGCTTGCGCCCCTGGATCAGATCGCGCGGCCGGCCGACGGCGAGCACCGCGACCAGGACGCCGTCCCGCAGCCAGCACACCGACCAGGCGGGACCGGCCGGATCGCCGCGCCACAGCAGGGTGTCCGCGCCGTCGTGGTGTCCCGCGTACTGCACGAACCGGCCGAACTGCTCGGACCAGAAGTAGGGCACGGGGTCGTAGGCGGGCGGCTCCGCCCCGTCCCCGCCGGCCGCCCCGACGATGTGGGCGGCCGCGGTCCGCGGTCCCTGCAGGGCGTTGTCCCAGTGATGGACGAGCAGGCGCGCCCCGTAGCGCGCGGAGGGGAACGAGGCGCAGTCACCGACGGCGTACACATCGGGCAGCGAGGTGCGCAGCGCCGCGTCGGCGGTGACCGATCCGTCGGGCCCCAGCGCGATGCCGGAGCCGGCCAGCCAGCCGGTGGCGGGCCGTGCGCCGATCCCGACGACGACCGCGTCGGCCGGGAGTGTGCGGCCGTCCGCCAGGACCACACTGCCGGGCTCGACGCGGGCCACCCGCGCCCCGGTGAGGAGTCCGGCGCCGCTCTCCGCGTACCAGGCGGCCATCGGCGCCGCGACCTCGGCGGGCAGCGCACCCGCGAGGGGGCGTTCGGCGGCCTCGACGACGGTGACCTCGCAGCCCGCGGAGCGTGCCGCGGTGGCGAACTCGGCGCCGATCCAGCCCGCGCCGACGACCACGACGGTGTGCCGCGCGCCCAGGACGGGCCGCAGCCGCGCCGCGTCGTCCAGGGTGCGCAGCAGATGGACGCCCGGCACGCCCTCGGAGCCGGGCAGCACGACGGGTTCGGCGCCGGTGGCGATGACCAGGACGTCGTAGGGAACGGGCCCGGCGGAGGTGTCCAGCTCATGGTCGCCGGCGCGTACGCCGGTGACTTCGCAGCCCAGCCGCAACGTGATGCCCAGTGCCTCGAAGTCGATGTCGAAGGCGGATTCCTCGGCCTTGCCGAGCAGCACCGCCTTGGACAGCGGGGGCCGGTCGTACGGCTGATGGGGTTCGGCGCCGATCAGCGTGACGGCGCCGGTGAAGCCCCGCTCCCGCAGGGCCACCGCCGTCTGCACGCCCGCCATGCCCGCGCCGACGACGACCACCCGCCGCCCCGCCGGCTCCGACTGCCGCTCCGACCGCTCTGCCCGCTGCTGCTCACTCACCCGTCCACCTTAATCACCTGATGGGCCGTCAGGAAAGTGGTCCTCCACCGTGCCGTACCCACCGCCCTGCCCGGCCCCCCTTGTGACGGCTCACTTTTCCGGGTCCGCGGGACGGGGTCTAGGGTGGCCCACGTAGAACACTCGCGGGAGCCCGGACGCACCGGGCTGAGAGGGAGGCTGGACGGCCTCCGACCGTACGAACCTGATCCGGGTCATGCCGGCGAAGGGAGGGGCTGGACGCCCATGCGTATCCACCGCACGAGCGGGTCCGACGTCCTCGTCATCGGGGGCGGCATCATCGGCCTGGTGACTGCCTGGCGGGCCGCGCAGCGCGGTCTGAGCACCGCGGTCGTCGATCCCGAGCCGGGCGGCGGGGCCGCCCGGGTCGCGGCCGGGATGCTGGCCGCCGTCACCGAACTGCACTACGGCGAAGAGATGCTGCTGGGCCTCAACGTCGCCTCCGCCAAGCGCTATCCGCGGTTCGCGGCCGAGCTGGAGGCGGCGAGCGGACAGGACATCGGCTTCCGCGCCTGCGGCACGCTGGCCGTCGCCCTGGATACCGACGACCGCGCCCATCTGCGGGAACTGCACGCGCTGCAGCGCCGGTCTGGACTGGAGTCGGACTGGCTCACCGGGCGTGAGTGCCGACGCCTGGAGCCGATGCTCGCGCCGGGCGTACGCGGAGGGCTGCGGGTCGACGGCGACCACCAGGTCGACCCGCGCCGGCTGGCCGCCGCGCTGCTGACGGCGTGCGAGCGGGCCGGTGACGGTGGAAGAC
>NZ_JAFMPZ010000068.1 GCF_017353455.1 Streptomyces laculatispora | reverse complement strand
CCGGCGCCGGTCCGGCCGATGTTGCCGCGCAGCAGGAGGAAGTTGACGACTTCGCGGATGGTCGGCACGGAGTGCTTGTGCTGGGTGAGGCCCATGGCCCAGCACACGATGGTGCGCTTCGAGGCGAGGACCATCGCGAGGGCCTGTTCGATGGCGGCGCGGTCGAGGCCGGTGGCGGCGAGGGTCTCGTCCCAGTCCGCTTCGGCGGCCGCTGCCGCGAACGCCTCGTAGCCGTGGGTGTGTTCGGCGACGAAGGTTTCGTCGACGGCGCCCTCGGTCTGCAGGATCAGCTTGTTGAGGAGCCGGAAGAGGGCCTGGTCGCCGCCGATGCGGATCTGGAGGAAGAGGTCGGTGAGGGCCGCGCCCTTGATCATGCCGAGGGGGGTCTGGGGGTTCTTGAACCGTTCGAGTCCGGCTTCGGGCAGCGGGTTCACCGAAATGATCTTCGCGCCGGCGGACTTGGCCTTCTCCAGGGCGGAGAGCATCCGGGGGTGGTTGGTGCCGGGGTTCTGTCCGGCGACGATGATCAGGTCGGCGCGGTGCAGGTCCTCCAGGGAGACGGAGCCCTTGCCGATGCCGATGGTCTCCGTCAGTGCCGAGCCGGAGGACTCGTGGCACATGTTGGAGCAGTCGGGCAGGTTGTTGGTGCCGAATTCGCGGGCGAACAGCTGGAGCAGGAACGCGGCCTCGTTGCTGGTGCGCCCGGAGGTGTAGAAGAGGGCCTCGTCGGGGGAGCCGAGCGCGCCGAGCTCCTCGGCGATGATGGCGAAGGCGCGCTCCCAGGTCACGGCCTGGTACCGGTCGGCCCCGTCGGGCAGATACACAGGTTGCGTGATGCGTCCCTGCTGGCCGAGCCAGTAGCCGCTGCGGGTGGCGAGATCGGCGACCGGGTGGGCGGCGAAGAAGTCCGGGGTGACGCGGCGCAGTGTCGCCTCCTCGGCGACGGCCTTGGCGCCGTTCTCGCAGAATTCGGCCGTGTGCCGCTTGTCGCCCTCGGGCCAGGCGCAGCCGGGGCAGTCGAAGCCGTTCTTCTGGTTGACCTTGAGGAGGGTCTGCGCGGTGCGGCGCACCCCCATCTGCCGCTGGGCGATGCGCAGGCTGTGGGCGACGGCGGGCAGCCCGGCGGCGGCGCGCTGGGCCGGTTCTACCTCCGGTGCGTCCTGGACCGGGTCACCTGCGGGCGGCTTGGTGGCCATCGTGTTCCCCTTTGAGCCGGCTGCGGACCGTGCGGGGTCCGCTGTGCGTGTTTCCTTGTCCTTTGATCCTGGCACGCGGCGGGGGCGGGCGGCCCGGGAGTGGTCGCGGGGCCGTCGCCGGTCCGGAATGTCAGTGGTACATGGCAGGATCGGGGGCGTGGCTGAGACGGCATCGAAGAAGACGGCAGACAACCGACCGCGCCTGCTCCTGATGGACGGGCACTCCCTGGCGTACCGGGCGTTCTTTGCGCTGCCTGCGGAGAATTTCACGACCGGGGCGGGGCAGCCGACGAACGCGGTGTACGGCTTCGCGTCGATGCTGGCGAACACGTTGCGTGACGAGGCGCCGACGCATTTCGCGGTGGCGTTCGACGTGTCCCGCAAGACCTGGCGCTCGGAGGAGTTCCCCGAGTACAAGGCGAACCGGTCGAAGACGCCGGACGAGTTCAAGGGGCAGGTCG
Organism: Streptomyces laculatispora; assembly: GCF_017353455.1. Lineage (GTDB taxonomy): Bacteria > Actinomycetota > Actinomycetes > Streptomycetales > Streptomycetaceae > Streptomyces > Streptomyces laculatispora. The sequence goes on along the minus strand of NZ_JAFMPZ010000068.1, from coordinate 19,515 downwards.
AGCTGATCGGGGAGCTGCTCGACGCGATGCACGCCGACCGGTTCGCGGTCGACGGCTTCGAGGCGGACGATGTCATCGCCACGCTGGCGACCCAGGCCGAGGCGGCCGGGTTCGAGGTGCTGATCGTCACCGGTGACCGGGACTCGTTCCAGCTGATCACGGACAACGTCACCGTGCTGTACCCGACCAAGGGTGTCTCGGAGCTGACGCGCTTCACCCCGGCGAAGGTCGAGGAGAAGTACGGGCTCACCCCGCAGCAGTACCCGGACTTCGCGGCGCTGCGCGGTGACCCGTCGGACAACCTTCCCGGCATTCCCGGGGTCGGCGAGAAGACGGCCGCGAAGTGGATCAACCAGTTCGGTTCGTTCGACGAGCTGGTGGCGCGGGCCGAGGAGGTCAAGGGCAAGGCCGGGCAGAATTTCCGCGACCACCTGGACGCGGTGCGGCTGAACCGGCGGCTGACCGAGATGGTCCGTGACGTGGCGCTGCCGAGGACCCCGGCCGACCTGGAGCGCGCCCCCTACGACCGCACCGCGGTCACCGGTGTGCTCGATGTGCTGGAGATCCGCAACCCGAGCCTGCGCGAGCGGCTGCTGGCGGTGGACCCCGGCGCCGCCGAGGACGAGGCACCGGCACCCGCCGCGGGCATCGAGCTGGACGGCTCGGTGCTGGGCGCGGGCCAGGTCGCCCCGTGGCTGGCCGAGCACGGCGGGCAGCCGCTCGGCGTCGCCACGGTCGACACCTGGGCGTTCGGCAGCGGCACGGTCACCGAGATCGCGCTCGCCGCGGCCGGCGGGGCCGCCGCCTGGTTCGACCCCTCGCAGCTCGACGAGGCCGACGAGCAGGCGTTCGCGGCCTGGATCGCGGATGCCGGGCGGCCGAAGGTCATGCACAACGCGAAGAGCGCCATGCGGGTCTTCCCGGAGCACGGCTGGCGGATCGGAGGCGTCTCGATGGACACCGCGCTCGCCGCCTACCTGGTCAAGCCCGGCCGGCGTTCCTTCGCACTGGACGCCCTCGCGGTGGAGTACCTGGGGCGGGAGCTGGCCCCGGCGGCCGCCTCCGACGGGCAGCTGGCCTTCGGCGCGGACGACCAGGCGGAGGCCGACGCCCTGATGACGCAGGCCCGTGCGGTGCTGGATCTCGGGGACGCGTTCACGACGCGGCTGAAGGAGGTCGGTGCCGCCGAGCTGCTCCACGACATGGAGCTGCCGACGTCCATCCTGCTCGCCCGCCTGGAACGGCACGGCATCGCGGCCGACCGGGCCCATCTGGAGGGCATGGAGCAGCAGTTCGCGGGCGCGGTGCAGCAGGCGGTGAAGGAGGCGCACGCCGCGGTGGGCCGGGAGTTCAACCTCGGCTCGCCCAAGCAGCTCCAGGAAGTGCTCTTCGGCGAGCTGGGCCTGCCGAAGACGAAGAAGACGAAGACCGGTTTCACCACGGATGCCGACGCCCTGGCGTGGCTGGCCGCACAGACCGAGCACGAGCTGCCCGTCATCATGCTGCGCCACCGCGAGCAGGCGAAGCTCCGGGTGACGGTCGAGGGCCTGGTCAAGACGATCGCGGCGGACGGCCGCATCCACACCACGTTCAACCAGACGGTGGCGGCGACGGGCCGGCTCTCCTCGACCGATCCCAATCTGCAGAACATCCCCGTCCGTACGGACGAGGGCCGGGCGATCCGTCGCGGCTTCGTCGTCGGTGAGGGCTTCGAGTCGCTGATGACGGCGGACTACAGCCAGATCGAACTGCGGGTGATGGCCCACCTCTCCGAGGACGCGGGCCTGATCGAGGCCTTCACCTCCGGCGAGGACCTGCACACCACGGTCGCCTCGCAGGTCTTCGGCGTCGAGAAGCCGGCGGTCGACCCGGAGATGCGGCGCAAGATCAAGGCCATGAGCTACGGGCTGGCGTACGGTCTCTCCGCGTTCGGCCTCTCCCAGCAGCTGAACATCGAGGCGGGCGAGGCCCGCGGTCTGATGGACACCTACTTCGAGCGGTTCGGCGGGGTCCGCGACTATCTGCACCGGGTGGTGGAGGAGGCCCGTGCCACCGGCTACACGGAGACGGTCTTCGGCCGCCGCCGCTACCTGCCGGACCTGAACAGCGACAACCGCCAGCGCCGGGAGACGGCCGAGCGGATGGCGCTCAACGCACCGATCCAGGGCACGGCCGCGGACATCGTCAAGGTCGCGATGCTCCACGTCGACCGGGCGCTCACCGAGGCGAAGCTGGAGTCGCGGATGCTGCTCCAGGTGCACGACGAAATCGTGCTGGAGATCGCCGCGGGTGAGCGCGAGCAGGTGGAGCGCATCCTGCGCCACGAGATGTCGACGGCGGTGCGGCTGCGCGCGCCGCTGGACGTGTCGGTCGGCGTGGGCAGGGACTGGGAGTCCGCCGCGCACTGACGGACAGGGCTTCGGGGGCGTCCCGCCCTCAGTCGTCGGACGGGCTCGTCTTCCGGGCCCGTCCAGCGACGGGGAGCGACGGTGCGCCGGTGCCGCCGCGGCCCGGGAGCCGCATCCACACCCCGTACAGCACCAGTCCCACCGCCAGTCCGGCGCCCGCGCCGAAGCACGCGGTCGGGATGATGTCGAGCGGTGTGTCGAGGTGCCCGAAGTACGCGTACCAGCGCGCGCACCGGTGCACGATGCCCAGCAGCACGCACAGGCCGATGGCGCCGCCCGCGTACCACCGGGCCCGGCGGTCGAGCACGGGTACGGAGGCCGGCGCCGGCTGTTCGCCGGTGCGCCGCAGCGCGGACACGGTGAACCAGGTGAGCACGGTCAGCGCCAGGGCCGAAGTGCCGTACTGCACCAGCTGGAACACCGGGTACCCGCCCGCGTTCCGGCCGAGCACCGGCACCAGCCGCACCCCCCACCGGCCGTGGTGAGTGAACGCGTCCCAGACGACATGCGTACCGGCCCCGATGACCGCCGACGCCACGAACCACGCACCGTCCCGGACACCCCGCGGTCCCCGCCCCGGTGCACGGCGGGCTCCCCGCACCAGTGCGTACACCCGCCCCTGACGGTTGTGCGGCAGCAGCGCCACCAGCGGTTCGCGCAGCAGCAGCCACAGCGCGACGGTCGCCGCGGTGATGAGGACATCCACCGTGAACACGCCCCACACCGCGTGAGTCACCTGCCCGAACTCCATCGCGCCCGGAATGGCGGTGTCCGCGTAGTACGTGATGTCGGGGGCGAACGAACCGGCGACGAGGGCCGAGGCGACGAGCGGCCCGCGCCCCGTTCCGTCGCGGTGGAGCCCCGGCAGGACGGCTGCGGCATGGCTGAGGGTGAACGGCATGGTGGAAGTATGTGTGAGCCGCCGTCACGGAAGCGCCGCCCCCTGTACACCTGGTGATCCGGAACGTGAGAAACCGGTGAGAAGCGGTAAGGCCGCTGTGTTCGGGCGGCACAAGTTGCCGTAGGGTCGCCTGAGTCCAGGCGCAGGGGAGCGCGGACAGCCGACGACGGGGAGGGCCCACACGTTATGGCAGTGCAATTCGGTCGCCGACTGCGCAGAGGGGCGACCACCACTGCTGTGGCCGCCGCCGCTGTCGCGGCACTCTCCGCCTCGCAGGCCCCCGGTTCGCCCCTGGTCGCGTCCGAGGACGACCAGCCGGCCGCGGGTGCGACGCCCTCGGACGACAACGCGGCCTCCGGCAACTCGCCCTACTTCACGGACCTGCCGCCGCTGAACACGCCCGACAAGCCCGGTGCCTCAGTCGATCTGCCGGTGACGGGCAGTGCTGAATCGGGCATACCGGCCTCGATCCTGGCGGCGTACAAGAAGACCCAGCAGACCGTCGCGGGCACGGACGCCGCCTGCCGGCTGCCGTGGCAGCTCCTCGCCGCGATCGGCAAGGTCGAGTCCGGCCAGGCCCGCGGCGGCCGCGTCGACGCGCAGGGCACCACGCTGTCCCCGATCCTCGGCCCGGCCCTCAACGGCCAGGGGTTCGCCCTGATCAAGGACACCGACAACGGCGCCTACGACGGCGACTCGACGCACGACCGCGCGGTCGGCCCGATGCAGTTCATCCCGTCCACCTGGGAGACCTGGGGCCAGGACGGCAACGGCGACGGCCGCAAGGACCCCAACAACATCTACGACGCGGCGCTCGCCGCCGGACGCTACCTCTGCGCCGGCTCCCGCGACCTGTCGCTCGCCGCGGACCTGGACCGGGCGGTCCTGAGCTACAACCACTCGGACGAGTATCTGCGTACCGTCCGCTCCTGGTTCGACTACTACAAGCGCGGCACTCATGAGGTCCCGGACGGCAGCGGCGTCCTGCCGGCCGGCCTCGGCACCGGTACGGACACCCCGCGGTCCGGCCGCCCCGACACCACGAAGTCACCGTCACCGTCGCCCTCGCCCTCGCCGCACGGTTCGACGACGCCGAAGCCTCCTTCGAAGCCGAGCCCCACCCCGACGGACCCGGGCGGTCCGGCCGGCAAGCCGTCGTACCCGCCGCCCACTCCCGACCCCACACCGTCCCAGACCCTGGCCGGGCTGAAGAACGCGGGCACCGGCCCGCTGACCGCCACGGCGGGCGACGCCTTCGCCGAGCGGATCAAGGTGCGGGCGCGGAACGGCTTCGGCGGTCCGCTCGCCAAGGTGTCCGTGACCTTCGCCATCACCGGGGACACGGACGCGGCGTTCGCCGGCGGGAAGCGCACCGTCATCCTCGCCACCGGCGCCGACGGCACGGTCACCGCACCGGTGCTGAAGGCGGGCGAGAAGGCGGGTGAGTTCGCCGTGCGCGCGACGGCCACCGGCACCTCGCTGCCCGCAGTCAGCTACCCCGCGACGGTCACCGCCCGGCAGGCCGACGCGATCGCCAGGACCGACACCGAGAAGCTGACCGCCGCGCCCGGCGCCACCTTCGCCGACATCGAGGTCGCGGCCACGTACAAGAAGGCGGTCGCCCACGGCGTCGCCGTCACCGCCACCATGATCACCGACGACGAGAAGCCGGTCGAGAACGACAAGGGCCCGTACTTCGAGGAGAAGGACGGCAAGCAGGTCCGTTCCCTCACGGACCTGAGCACCGACGCCGACGGCAAGCTCGTCCTCCCGAAGATCCACGCCGGCGACACGGCGGGCACGTACAAGCTGCGCCTCACCGCCGAGGGCGGCGCCACCGTCATCATCGAGCTCACGGTCGAGGCCGCGGCCTGACCGAACCGTCACCCGGAACAGCCCCTTCGCCGAGACCTGGCGGAGGGGCTGTTCTACGTGTTCTCATCTCGCGCCCCGGTTGCTACGGTGCCCCAGCCCTGACGACCCATCAGCTACGCGCTCCCGGGAGGCCGAGCATGCGTGCCCTCGTCGCCGCCGCCATCGGACTGGCCGCCGCTCTCGCCCTCGTGCTCACCATCAGCGCGGTGGGCGCACCACCCGGCGAGACCTCGCCCAAACCCCTGCTGACCACGGTCCCGGGCCCCAAGAACTAGCCGTCCGCACCGCGCAACGCCGTCCGCACCGCATAGCGCCGTCACACCGCACAACGCCGTCCGCACCACGGAATGCAGAGGGAGGACACCCCATGCGCCGCCGAGCCAGCCTCGTACTCCTGGCCTTCGCCGTCTTCTTCGCCGCACTGTCGCCGCTGCTGCGCTGGTACGCCTTCCCGCGGCTGGCGAAGATCCCGCCGAACCAGTACCAGGAGACGGTGCTGGAGGCGAAGCCCGCGACTTTGCTCGACTACAGCACCCTCACGGCCAAGAAGGTCGACAAGATCACCATCGTGCAGACCCTCAAGGGCAATGTGGAGGAGTCCGAGAAGATCGAACGCAGCGCCGGCCGCGACGTCGTCGTCTGGGACGCCCTCTCCTACGTCCAGGGTCCCGACGGCAAGATGGTCTCCAAGATCCCCGAGCGCTACATCTTCGACGCGCACAGCCAGGCCCCGGTCCACGCCACCGGCGAAATGGTCGACGGCGACCGGGTCAGCCGCGAGGGCATCGAGTACAAGTGGCCCTTCCTCACCGAGAAGCGCGACTACGAGTACTTCGACGCCCAGACCCGCACCAGCTCGCCCATCCACTACAAGGGCACCCAGACCTTCCGCGGTCTGAAGGTCTACTACTTCGAGCAGACCGTCCCGTGGACCAAGGTCCCCATGCCGAAGACGATGCCCATCAAGGGCATCACCCCGCAGCAGATCGCCAAGACCGGAATGACCCGCTGGTACACCACCAAGCGGATGTTCTGGGTCGACCCCGTCACCGGGGCGCCGGTCAACGGCGAGGAGATCCACAAGGAGGAGATGCGGAACGCGAAGGCGATGGGCATGCCCGAGGACACCGTCACCGTGTTCGCCGGGGACGTGAAGATGCGCGAGGACTACATCGCCTCGATCGTCGACCAGGTCAAGTCCCAGCGCCTGCTGGTCCTGCTGCTGACCTCGTACCTGCCCTGGGGCTTCCTCTTCCTCGGCGCCGCGCTCCTGGCCCTCGCGCTCTGGCTGGAGGCGCGCTCCCGGCGGCCGGGCACACCGAGGCCGCACATCGCACCGGATCCCGTCCCCGACCCGGAACCTACTCCCGCTTGAGCCGGGCCTTGGTGAACCGGGTCGCCTCCACCGTCGTCGGGTCCTCGGGCCACGGGTGCTTCGGATAGCGGCCGCGGAGCTCCGCGCGCACCGCCTTGTAGCCCTCCCGCCAGAACGACGCGAGATCGGCTGTCACCGCGGCCGGGCGGCCGGCGGGGGAGAGCAGATGGACCAGGACCGGTACCCCGGCCACCCGCGGGGTCTCCTGGAGCCCGAACAGTTCCTGGAGCTTCACCGCGAGCACGGGCTGCGCCCCGCCGTACTCCACCCTGATCCGCGAACCGCTCGGCACCTCGATCCGCTCCGGAGCCAGCTCGTCCAGCCGGGCCGCCTCGCCGGTCGCCCACGGCAGGAGCCGGCGCAGCGCCTGCCCGGCGTCGATCCCGGCGAGCGCGGAGCGGCGCCGGGCCCGCGACAGCTCGGGCTCCAGCCACTCCTCGGTACGGTTCAGCAGCGCCTCGTCCGACACATCCGGCCAGGGCGCGCCCAGCTCCCGGTGCAGGAAGGCCAGCCGCTCCCGCAGCGCTCCGCTGTCCCGGGTCCAGCGCAGCAGGCCGAGACCCTCCCGCCGCAGGCCCTCCACCAGGGCCTCGCGGACCAGGGCGGGTTCCGGCTGCTTCAGCGCGCGCGCCGACAGCTCGATGGCGCCGAGGCGTTCCACCCGGCGGGCCACCACGTCGCGGCCGTCCCAGCGGACCTCCTCGCCCGCGAACCGCAGGTGCCCGGCGGCCAGCCGCGCCGTGTCCTCGTCGATCACCGCGGCGAGCCGGACCCGCGCGGACGCCGACTGGGCCGGACGGTCCGCGACCGCGACCGCGAGCCACGCCGCACTGCGCAGCCGTGAGCCGTCCCGCAGCTCCGCGCCCGTGCCGGACGCCATCAGGAACGTCCCCTCGCCCCGGGCCCGCGCCACCCGCTCCGGGAAGGCCAGGGCCGCCACCAGGCCGACGGCGGCATCGTCCGGGCCGGATCCGCCGCCGCCGTCGGCGCCCTTGGACGAGGAGGACAGCCGCCGTACCTCCTGGCGCCAGCGGGCCGCGTAGGAGTCCTTGCCCTGGCGCGCGGTGCGCAACGCGGCCGCCAGGTCGTCCCCGTACTCCCGGGGCGGTTCCTCGCTCAGCAGCGCCACCACCTCCGCGGCCCGGCGTCCGCCGACCGAGGCCGCCCCGTCCAGCAGCGCCCTGGCCAGCCGCGGATGCAGCCCCAGCCGCGACATCCGGACACCCCGCTCGGTCACCCGCCCGTCCGGGCCCACCGCGCCGACCGCGGTGAGCACCTCGTGGGCCGCGCCCATCGCACCGGCCGGGGGCGCGTCGAGCAGCGCGAGTCCGGTTGCCCGCGGATCGCCCCAGCAGGCCGCCTGGAGCGCGAACGCCGCCAGGTCGGCCACCTTGATCTCCGGGGAGGGGAACCGCGCGAGCCGCCCGTCCTCGGCCTGCTCCCAGCAGCGGTAGACCGCCCCGGGCGCCTCGCGGCCGGCCCGGCCCGCGCGCTGGCGGCCCGACGCCTGCGAGGCCCGTACCGTCGTCAGCGCGCTCAGACCGCGGGCGTGATCGGTGCGCGGCTCCCTGGCCAGCCCCGAGTCGACGACGGTCCGCACCCCCGGCACGGTCAGCGACGACTCCGCCACCGAGGTCGCCAGCACCACCCGCCGCCCTTCGGCCGAACCGGCCAGCACCGCGTCCTGCACCGCCGCCGGGGCCCGCCCGTGCACCTGCAGCACCTCGGCCGCGACGCCGGACAGCTGCCCCGCCACCCGGCCGATCTCGCCGACCCCGGGCAGGAAGCACAGCACGTCGCCGTCCCGCTCGGCCAGCGCCCGCCGCACCACCGAGGCGACATGGGCCAGCAGCGCCGGATCGACCCTCATCCCGTGCGGCGGCTTCACCGGCCGGACCGGTGGCGCCCAGACCACCTCCACCGGGTACGAGACGCCCTGCGCCTCGACCACGGGGGCGTCGCCGAGCAGCCGGGCCCAGCCCTGCGCGTCCGTCGTCGCCGACGCGGCGACCAGGCGCAGATCGGGCCGGATCGCCGCCCGTACGTCGAGGAGGAACGCGGCCACCGTGTCCGCGTCCAGATGGCGCTCATGGCACTCGTCGATGATCACGGCATCGATTCCGGACAGCTCCTGGTCGCGCTGGAGCCGCTGCAGCAGCACCCCGGTGGTGACCACCTCCACCACGGTGTCCGGCCCCACCACCCGTTCCCCGCGCACGGTGAACCCGACCCGCTCGCCGGCCCGCTCACCGAGCAGCCAGGCCATCCGCCGCGCCGCCGCACGGGCCGCGATCCGCCGGGGTTCGGCGACCACGACCCGGCGCACCGGTCCGTCGCCGGTCAGCCCGGCCAGGACCAGGGGGACGAGGGTGGTCTTGCCGGTGCCGGGGGGCGCGCACAGCACGGCGACACCGCGGTCGTCGAGGGCCCGCCGCAGTGCGGGCACGGCGGTGCGGACGGGCAGCTGGTCCAGGGCGTCGGTGCGGATCACGCCCCCAGTCTCGTACCCCCGGGGACCGGCCCCTTCACCGGACGGTGTTCAGCCCCGCACGCATCAGTCCCGCGCGCAGACGAAGATCGCGGTTCCGGGGATCAGGTTGCCGCGCAGCGGCGACCAGCCGCCCCACTCCTGGCTGTTCCAGGCGGGCCACTCCGGTTCCACCAGGTCGACCAGGCGGAATCCGCCCGCCACCACGTCCCGCACCCGGTCACCGAGCGTCCGGTGGTGCTCGACGTACACCGCGTCGCCGTTCTCGTCCTGCTCGACGTAGGGGGTGCGGTCGAAGTAGGAAGCGGCGACGGACAGGCCCTCGGGCCCCGGTTCGTCCGGGAAGGCCCAGCGGACCGGATGCGTGACGGAGAAGATCCAGCGGCCGCCGGGGCGCAGCACCCGGTGCACCTCGCGGAACACCTGGGCCGGGTCGGCCACGAACGGCACCGCGCCGTAGGCGGAGCAGGCCAGGTCGAAGCTGCCGTCGCGGAAGGGCAGCACCCCGGCGTCGGCCTGGACCAGGGGGATGCCGTCGCCGATCCGCAGGGCGTGCTGGAGCTGGCGGTGCGAGAGGTCCAGGGCGACCGGGCGGGCGCCCTGGGCGGCCAGCCAGCGGGAGCACTGCGCCGCGCCCGCGCCGATCTCCAGGACGTCCAGGCCCTTGAGCGCCGGTGCGGGGCCGAGCAGTCCGGCCTCCGCCTCGTCGAGCCCCTCCGGGCCCCAGACGAACCGGTCGTCGCCGAGGAAGCCGCCGTGGTCGCTCTGGTACTCGTCCGCGTTGCGGTCCCACCAGCCTCGGCTGGCCCGGCTGCTCTCGGCCTCGTCCGCGCCGCGGCGTGTCGCCTCGGGCTCGGCCTGGTGGATCTCTTGGCTCATCGTGTCCGTCGCTGTAGTTTGCCTTCACCCCGTCGTACGCGGTACGTACCAAGGGGGATCTGTGAATATGGAACCCGTGTGTCCGGGAATTCACCGGGGCCGATGTGGCCTCGGTGAACACGAGTTGTGCCGGGTATGGGGTGTTCCGCCCCTGGTGTGCGCCTTCGCGCATTGACCGTGCCCTGCTGCGCCCGTATGCTACAAGTTGCGCTGCGAGCCTGCGCGCCTCAGACCTAGCAGGCCGCGCTCGCATCTGTTGTATGTCCCCTCGGTTCACGAGGCGCCTCCCGCTCGCGGGATTCGGCGCTTCCCGGGCTGTCCGGCTTCTGCAGAGGCGATACGGGCTCACGGCGTAGCAGTACCTACGACTCACTGTCCGTACCGGAGCCCTTTCCCACATGACGAGCAGCACCGAGACCACCGCCACCACTCCGCAGGTTGCGGTCAACGACATCGGCGACGCGGACGCGTTCCTCGCGGCGATCGACGAGACGATCAAGTACTTCAACGACGGCGACATCGTTGACGGTGTCATCGTCAAGGTTGACCGCGACGAGGTTCTCCTCGACATCGGTTACAAGACCGAAGGTGTCATCCCGAGCCGCGAGCTCTCGATCAAGCACGACGTCGACCCGAACGAGGTCGTCAAGGTCGGCGACGAGATCGAGGCCCTGGTTCTCCAGAAGGAGGACAAGGAAGGCCGCCTGATCCTCTCGAAGAAGCGCGCTCAGTACGAGCGTGCCTGGGGCACCATCGAGAAGATCAAGGAAGAAGACGGCATCGTCACCGGTACCGTCATCGAGGTCGTCAAGGGTGGTCTCATCCTCGACATCGGCCTCCGGGGCTTCCTGCCGGCGTCGCTCGTCGAGATGCGCCGCGTCCGCGACCTCCAGCCGTACGTGGGCAAGGAGCTCGAGGCCAAGATCATCGAGCTGGACAAGAACCGCAACAACGTGGTCCTGTCCCGCCGTGCCTGGCTCGAGCAGACCCAGTCCGAGGTTCGCCAGACGTTCCTCACGACCCTCCAGAAGGGTCAGGTCCGCTCCGGCGTCGTCTCCTCGATCGTCAACTTCGGTGCCTTCGTGGACCTGGGTGGCGTCGACGGTCTCGTGCACGTCTCCGAGCTGTCCTGGAAGCACATCGACCACCCCTCCGAGGTTGTCGAGGTCGGCCAGGAAGTCACCGTCGAGGTTCTCGACGTGGACATGGACCGCGAGCGCGTCTCCCTGTCGCTCAAGGCGACGCAGGAAGACCCGTGGCAGCAGTTCGCCCGGACGCACCAGATCGGGCAGGTTGTTCCCGGTAAGGTCACCAAGCTCGTTCCGTTCGGTGCGTTCGTGCGCGTCGACGAGGGCATCGAGGGCCTGGTCCACATCTCCGAGCTGGCCGAGCGCCACGTGGAGATCCCGGAGCAGGTCGTCCAGGTCAACGACGAGATCTTCGTCAAGGTCATCGACATCGACCTCGAGCGTCGTCGCATCAGCCTCTCGCTGAAGCAGGCCAACGAGTCCTTCGGTGGCGACCCGGCCTCGGTCGAGTTCGACCCGACGCTGTACGGCATGGCCGCGTCGTACGACGACCAGGGCAACTACATCTACCCCGAGGGCTTCGACCCCGAGACCAACGACTGGCTCGAGGGCTTCGAGGCTCAGCGCGAGGTCTGGGAGACCCAGTACGCCGAGGCGCAGACGCGCTTCGAGCAGCACCAGGCCCAGGTCATCAAGTCCCGCGAGGCCGACGAGGCCGCTGCTGCCGAGGGCGCTGCTGCCCCGGCCGGCAGCGCTCCGGCTGCCTCGAGCGGCGGCGGTGGCGGCGGTGGCGGTTCGTACTCCTCGGAGTCCGCGGACAACTCCGGCGCCCTGGCGTCGGACGAGGCCCTGGCTGCCCTGCGCGAGAAGCTGGCGGGCGGCCAGAGCTGACGCTCTGACCCTCCGGCCGGTCATCGGCTGCAGTAGATGAAAGTGAGGCCCGCTCCCTTCGGGGGGCGGGCCTCACTCATGTCCGCGATGGCCGCTACGGGGTGACGGCGATGTTGGTCAGGCCCTTGCCCCCGGTCACCGTGTTGCTGCCGCGGACCGTGGTGGCACAGCTCGTGCTGTAGTTGGTGACGTTGAACGCGAGCTGTTTGTCGCCCGTCGAGCCGGACAGGTCCGAGGTGTTGTCGCGGAAGACGGTCCCGCAGCCCCAGCCGCTCTGCTGGGTGTGCGTCTCGTAGCCGTTGTTGGTCGTACGGGAGCCGTGGTTGCCCTCGACCAGCACGCCGTTGCCCTTCACGTCGACCCAGGAGTCGTCGTAGTTGGCCCCGGTCAGCCCGCTGCCGTCGAAGGTGTTGCCGACGATCCGTGCACCCGTGGTGCCCTCCTTGATGTCGACGTTCTCGCCGCCGACATCCGGACCGATCGTGTTGTCCAGGATCTGGACCCGGTCGCTGTTGTCGGAGAGATCGCCCGCCGTGCCGACGTAGACGCCCTCGCCCATGCCGCGGCCGTCGTGCCCGGTGTCGTAGATCCGCGAGTTCCTGATGACGCCGTCGCTGCTGGACTTGCGGAAGTGGACGCCCTCCATGTCGAGGTCGTGCACGGTCACCGAGTCGATGACGACGCCTTTGGCGCCGTCGGCCATGATGCCCTTCTGGCCGCCGGAGACGGTGATGCCCTTCACGGTCCAGTACGAGGCGCCGTTGAGGTGCAGTCCGTAGCCGCCGCCGGCCGTGAGGACCGCCCCGGCGGAGCCGGTCAGGGTGATGCGCGCGGAGGCGGTGCCGGGGGCCGTCGCCTTGAAGTTGCCGGTGTACGTGCCGTTCGCGAGATGGATCGTGTCACCGGGACCGGCCGCGGTGAGGGCCGACTTGAGCTGGGCCGCGGTGCTCACCTCGATGACCGTCGCGGCACCGGCGCCGCCGGCCGAGGCGAGGACCAGGCCGCCGGTGGCGAGGGCGGTGGACAGCAGGGCGGGGAGCAGTGTGCGGGTGCGCATGGGGGTGCCTTCCCGTCGAAGGATTCAGGTTCAGGGTTCTCGTACGTGAACGTGGGGCGAGGTTCTGAACTTGCTGCCCGTGAACGTAGGGACGGAGTGACGCCGTGTCAAGGTCTGGACCATTGCCGGGGCGGAGTGGCGGACGGTGCGGGCGGAGGGAATCACGCCCCATGCGCGCGTAACTGACGGCCCGTAACGCGGCCTCGCGGGTCGGCGGACTGCGGACCCGGCCGGATTCCGCAGTGGACCCGGCGGGATTCCGCAGTGGTCACCCTCGACTTCCGTCGTGAACTCGGCGCTCCCGTCGAGGCGTTCGTCGACCTGCACGCCAACGCCTGGCTCCACGAAGGGGAAGCGGGTATGAGGAGGGCGGGCATGGGGCCCGGCGCGGAAGGCCGATACGGAAGGCCGATACGGAAGGGGGCCACCGCACTGCACTCGCGGGTACGTGGGTAAACACCCCGTGAAGGGGTGCGGCAGGGAATGCCCGTGCCCCTCGGGACGTTCTTCTTCAGGAACACAAGGAGGAGCGGTAACCGTGGCTGATCCGCAGAGTTTGTACGAATGGGACCCGAAGGGCCTGGCTGTCGTCGACATGGCGCTTGCCCAGGAGTCGGCCGGCCTGGTCATGCTCTACCACTTCGAGGGGTACATCGACGCGGGGGAGACCGGTGAGCAGATCGTCGACGGTCTGCTCGAATCGCTGCCCCACCAGGTGGTGGCCCGCTTCGACCACGACCGCCTCGTCGACTACCGCGCACGGCGCCCCCTGCTGACCTTCCGGCGCGACCGCTGGACGGCGTACGAGACCCCGACGCTGGACGTCCGGGTGGTCCAGGACGCCACGGGAGCCCCGTTCCTGCTGCTGTCCGGGCCGGAGCCGGACGTGGAGTGGGAGAGGTTCGCCGCCGCCGTCGAGCAGATCGTCGAGCGGCTCGGGGTGCGCCTGGCGGTCAACTTCCACGGCATTCCGATGGGCGTCCCGCACACCCGCCCCGTCGGCGTCACCCCGCACGGCAACCGCACCGACCTCATGCCCGGCCACCGCAGCCCGTTCGACGAGGCGCAGGTGCCCGGCTCCGCCGAGGCGCTCGTCGAGTACCGGCTGATGGAGGCCGGACACGACGTACTCGGTGTCGCCGCCCATGTGCCGCACTACGTCGCCCGCTCCGCCTACCCGGACGCCGCGCTCACCGCGCTGGAGTCGATCACGGCGGCGACCGGACTGGTCCTGCCGGCCATCGCCCACGCGCTGCGCACCGAGGCGCACCGCACCCAGACGGAGATCGACCGCCAGATCGGGCAGGGCGACGAGGAACTCGTCTCGCTGGTCGAGGGCCTTGAGCACCAGTACGACGCGGTGGCGGGCTCCGAGACCCGGGGCAACCTGGTCGCCGAGCCGCTCGACCTGCCGTCCGCCGACGAGATCGGCCTCGAATTCGAGCGGTTCCTGGCCGAACGGGAAGGCGACAGCTGACCGTCGGCACCACGACCGCCCTGCGTCCATCCGCCGCTCCGGAACGGCGACGCAGGGCGGCCGGTCCGGCCGCAGACCCGGCACCAAGGGCGCCCGCCAGGGATGACGGGACATCCCTTAGGCTGCCGCCCATGCTGAAAGTGGGCCTGACCGGTGGAATCGGCGCCGGCAAGAGCGAAGTGTCACGGCTGCTCGTCGGCCACGGAGCCGTCCTCATCGACGCCGACCGGATCGCGCGCGAGGTCGTCGAACCCGGCACCCCCGGGCTCACCGCTCTCGTCGAGGCGTTCGGCACCGGGATCCTGACCCCGGAGGGCACTCTGGACCGGCCGAAGCTCGGCTCGATCGTCTTCTCCGACGCCGAACGGCTCGCCGCCCTCAACGCGATCGTCCACCCGCTGGTCGGTGCCCGCTCCGCCGAGCTGGAACGGGCCGCGGGCCCCGACTCCGTGGTCGTCCACGACGTCCCCCTCCTCACCGAGAACGGCCTCGCCCCCCTGTACGACCTGGTCGTCGTCGTCGACGCCGCCCCAGGGACCCAGCTGGAGCGCCTCGTGCGACTGCGCGGGATGACGGAGTCGGACGCCCGTGCCCGGATGGCCGCGCAGGCCACCCGTGAGCAGCGGCTCGCCGTCGCCGACCTGGTCATCGACAACGACGGACCGGTCGAGGCCCTGGAGCCGCAGGTCCGCGAGGTCTGGTCGCAGCTGGTGCGGAGGGCCGCGGCGGGCTGACCCCGGAGCTGGTGCGGCGGGCGGACCCGGACCGGAATACCGGACCCTGGAGCGACGTTCACACCGAGGTGCCCGAGGGAAGGATGCGACTGTGCCCGAGAGGAACCCGGAAACCCACGTCATAGACTTCCGCGCGGCCGAACAGCTGCTGGCCGCGCGCGATCCCCGGGGTGCCGTGAAGCTGCTCGACTCGGTGATCGCCTCCCACCCCGAGAACACCGCCGCCCGGCTGCTGCGTGCCCGCGCCTTCTTCGCGGCCGCCCAACTGCGCCCCGCCGAGCTCGAATTCGAACTGGTCCTGGAGCGGGAACCGGACAACGCGTTCGCGCACTTCGCGCTGGCCCGGACGTTCGAGCGGGCCGGCCATCCGGAACGGGCAACCCGTCACTTCAGGCTCGCGGCGGCGCTCGACCCCAACCCGGAGTACCTGAGGGCCGCCCGCTTCGACGCGGAGGGCTGAGGCCGGTCGCCGCGTACCGGCCCGCCCGCCGCCGGGGAGCGTGGTCAGTGCCCGTACCGCCGCCGTCTCCCGTGCTCCGCTTCGTGCGGCGGGACGGTGCGGCCCGGCTGGAAGCGCGGGCCCTGGTGGATGCGGTGAACGACCACGGCCAGATCCACCAGCACCAGCACGAGCAGCACACCGCATACGGCCGCCCACCCCGGGCGGCCGGTCAGGGTGAATGCCGTCAGGCCGAAGACGGCCCAGGCCAGGCCCCATAGACTCAGCCAGAGCCGCATTCGCAGAGCACTGAGTGCAGTCGTCGGTTCACTACCGGTACGCATGGCGATCGCCTCTCCTACCAGCATGGACCCGCGACGGCGGAATGCGGCGGACCGACGAGAGAGGGTGGGGTGCCGGCGATGAGCGGTACGGCATGGGGGAACGACTCCGTCCGAAGGGCCCGGGTCCGAGGGTGTCTGCTGGGCGGGGCGATCGGGGACGCGCTGGGCAATCCGGTGGAGTTCCTGTCGCTCGCGGGTATCCGGCGGGCACACGGAGAGCAGGGCGTACGCGGTCTCACGGCCGACGAGGACGGGGTGGCCGGGCGCGTCACGGACGACACCCAGATGACGCTCTTCACGGCCGAGGGGCTGATCAGGGCCCACTCCCGGGCCATGCTCAGGGGAATCGGCGGCGCCGAGACCGCGGTCATCAGGCACGCCTATCTGCGCTGGCTGGACACCCAGAACCACCCCGCGCCGCCCGGCCGCGAAGGGGACGACCTCGTCCGCACCGGCTGGCTCAGGCAGCAGCCCTGGCTGTACGCGCGCCGCGCCCCCGGCAACGCCTGCCTGACCGGGCTCACGGCGGGGCACACTCCCGACCCGATGGCCCCGCTCGGCGAGCCCGGCCCGGTCAACACCGGCTCCAAGGGCTGCGGCACGGTGATGCGCTCCGCCCCCTTCGGCCTGACCGGCCAGAACGCGGGTGCGAGCTTCGGGCTGGCCGCCCGCTGTGCACAGATCACCCACGGTCACCCCACCGGCGCCTACGCGGCCGGCGCGCTCGCGGCGATCGTCTCCCATCTCCTGGACGGCGACTCGCTGCCCGGTTCCGTACTGCGGGCCATGGAGCTGCTGGCCCGCCACCCCGGGCACGAGGAGACGACCGCCGCGCTCCGGGCGGCCTTCGAGCTGGCCGCCCAGGGCGCCCCGAGCGCGGAGAAGGTGGAGTCGCTCGGCGCGGGCTGGGTGGCCGAGGAGGCGCTCGCCATCGCCGTGTACTGCGCACTGGTTCTGCCGCGTGCCGCTCAGGTGGACGAGGCCCTGCTGCTCTCGGTCAACCACTCGGGCGACAGCGACTCCACCGGCGCCGTCTGCGGCAACCTGCTCGGCGCCCACCACGGCGACGTGCACCTTCCGCCGTCCTGGCTGGTGCTCACGGAAGGGCGGGCGGTGATCGCCGAGGTGGCCGATGACCTGTCCCTGGAGTTCGAGCACGCGGTCCAGTGGCCGTCCGGCCGCTACCCGGGGTGCTGAGGTGAGCTGAGGGCGCGGGCCAGCCGGTCAGCAGCTCGGCGCGCAGCCGGCTCGGTACGGCCGCTGCTGCTCGGTGTCGGTGGGGCTGTTCAGGGAGGCCGAGCGGCCCCTGGTCACGGTTCTGGACGGGAACGGCCCCCGGCGACGGTTCGTTCGGCGATGTATGAGCGGACAACTGGTACGTGAGGGCTATTCAGGGACCGGTCCCGGCGCGATCACCCCGGACGGCTGCGCCGTGGAGTTGTACACCCGGCTGTCCGTCGGCAACGAGCCGGATGTGATCGCCGGGGCCGTGCCCGCCGGGTCGAGGATCCTCGAACTGGGCTGTGGGGCGGGCCGGGTGACGCATCCGCTGATCCGCCACGGTTTCGACGTCACCGCGGTGGACGAGTCGGCGCAGATGCTGGAGAAGGTGCGCGGCGCGCGTACGGTGCGGAGCCCCATCGAGGCCCTGGAGCTCGGTGACGAGACGTTCGACGTGGTGATGCTGGCGTCGTTCCTGGTGCACTCGGGCGAGCACCGGGTACGGGACGGACTGCTGCGGACCTGCCGGAGGTACGTGCGCGACGGCGGGGTGGTGCTCATCCAGCGCGAGGGTCCGGACTACCACACCGGACTCCCGAGGGAGCGCGTCGAACCGGCCGGGTACACGCTGCGGATCGTCTCCTCGCGGCCGGTTGGTGACGGGGTGCGCTCGGTGCGCGCCGAGTACGAGTTCGACGATGCCCGCTGGTCGCAGACGTTCCTGTCGCGGCCCCTGTCGAAGGAACAGTTCGAGGGGTATCTGGCGGCGGCCGGTCTGGGCGTGGACCGCTATCTCACGGATGACGGCGTCTGGGTGCGGGCCGTGCCCGGGTAGCGGCGCGGGCGGGTCCGTTCACCCGGCGCGGCAGGTCCCGCACCCGGTGCGGTACCTGCCGGATCAGCGGCCGGTCGGCGGACGGGCTCAGTGGACCGTGCTGAAGCTGCGCCAGGGCAGCGAGCTGGGCGCTCGCACGTCGGTGAGCGTGGTGGCGAGGTAGGTCGTACCGGGTCCGGTGCAGTCGCGTGTGCGGTACAGGATGATGTCGATCAGGGTCCCGTTGGCCACTTCCTTGGCACCCGCGGGGGCGAGCGGGTGGCAGCCCCGGACCGAGGGGCTGTTCACCATGATCACGGCCTCCCGCTCGGTCGTGTAGGTGACCGGACCGACAGCGGTCCGGCCGAGGCCCGAACAGCCCGCGACGGTGAGGGTCAGGAGGGCCGTTGCGGCTGCGGTGCCGAGACGGCGGCGTCGGTTGTCGATCACGGGCATGGGCAGGTCCTCGTCTGTCTCGTCCGGCTCATCCGTACGCACTCCGTCACGCCGTCCCCGTACGCCACGGGGGTACGTGCTGACGCTGGTCACCTTGCCCGCTCTCCGGCGGCCCGGCATCCGGGAGACGGCCGGGCGGGCTACGGGTGCACGGAAGGTACGGACAGAAGTTCGACCGATGCCCAAACAGGGCATACCGTGGTAATAGCGCCTTATGTGGCGCGAAGTGAGTGTTCCGACGTCTTCGGCTGGCAGGGGGCCGTCATGGTCCAGGAGCTCTTGATCGCTTTGGTTGTGGTGGTTCTGGCGGGTCTCGCGTACACAGCGGCCGCCGCCCGGGTCGTCAAGCAGTACGAGCGGGGTGTGGTGCTCAGGTTCGGCCGGCTCCGGAACGACATCCGAGGGCCCGGATTCACCATGGTGCTCCCCGGCGCGGAACGGCTGCGCAAGGTCAACATGCAGATAGTGACGATGCCGGTGCCGGCCCAGGACGGGATCACCCGGGACAACGTCACGGTGCGGGTGGACGCGGTCATCTACTTCAAGGTGGTCGACGCCGCGAGCGCGGTCGTCGAGGTGGAGGACTACCGGTTCGCCGTCTCGCAGATGGCGCAGACGTCGTTGCGTTCGATCATCGGCAAGAGCGACCTGGACGATCTGCTGTCCAACCGGGAGAAGCTGAACGAGGGCCTGGAGCTGATGATCGACAGCCCCGCGGTCGGCTGGGGCGTACAGATCGACCGGGTGGAGATCAAGGACGTCTCGCTGCCGGAGACGATGAAACGCTCCATGGCGCGTCAGGCCGAGGCGGACCGTGAGAGGCGCGCCCGGGTCATCAACGCGGACGCGGAGCTGCAGGCGTCGAAGAAGCTGTCCCAGGCGGCCGCGGAGATGTCCTCCCAGCCCGCGGCACTGCAGCTGAGGCTGCTCCAGACCGTGGTGGCGGTGGCCGCGGAGAAGAACTCCACACTGGTGCTGCCGTTCCCGGTGGAGCTGCTCCGCTTCCTGGAGCGGGCACAGCAGCCGACAGCGCCGCAGCAGGCCGTGCAGGCCGCGCCGCAGATGCCGAAGGCCCCGGCCGGGACGGCGCCGCCCGTGGCGCCCGCGCCGGCGTCCTCACCGGCCGGG
>NZ_JAFMPZ010000067.1 GCF_017353455.1 Streptomyces laculatispora | reverse complement strand
GGGTACCAGCTCACCGGCCCGGCCACCCCCGTGGCCGGGCCGGTGAGCTGGTACCCCGACGGGAGCGCACTGCTCGTCGTCGGGCGGACCACCATGGGGGTCGGCCATCTGGAGCTGCTGCGCCAGCCCCTCGACGGATCCGCCCCGGTGTCGCTCAGCGCCCCTCTGGACCGCAACGTCCTGCCCGGAGGGCCCGGATACCCGGGGGCGCTGCCGCAGTTCCACGGCGACGGCATCGTGTTCTGCGCCCGCGACCGGGGGGCCACCCGGCTCTACCGCGTCGACGCTTCCGGGATCGGCGAGTTCGCGCTGCCCGCCGGTCAGGGGGTCAGCGGCTGTTCGGTCGCCGCCAAGGCGGGCCGGGCCGCGCTGGTCGTCTCCGACACGGCGAGTTTCGCCGAGATCGCGCTGCTCGACCTGGCTGACGCGGGGTCCGGGCGGCCGGGCGGCCCGAGCACCGGGCGGCAGCCCGCGCGGCTGACCGCGCACATGGCGCGGTCGCTGCCCGACGTCGCCCTCCACCCGTTCACCGAACGGGAGTTCACCATCTCGGACGGCACCGTCGTGCACGGGATGATCACCCGCGCTCCGGGCACTGCCCCGGGCGGCCCCCTGCTGGTGGACGTGCACGGCGGACCGCACAACGCCTGGGCGCCGCACGCCGATCCGGCCCACCTCTACCACCAGGAGCTGGTCTCCCGGGGCTGGACCGTCCTGACGCTGAACGTGCGCGGCAGCGACGGCTACGGCGAGTCCTTCTACAGGGCCGCCGTGGGCGCCTGGGGCGAGGCCGACGAGCAGGACGTCCTCGAACCGATCGCCGCCCTTATCGACGAGGGGCTCGTCGACCCGGCCCGGATCGCGCTCACCGGCTACAGCTACGGCGGCTATCTGACCTGCTGGCTCTCCGCCCGCAGCGATCTCTTCGCCGCCGTCGTACCGGGCGGCGTGGTCGCCGACCTGACGAGCCTGGCCGGGACGTCCGAGGAGGGGTATCTGATCGCCGGTCACGAGATCGGCGACCGGGACCGGCTGACGGCACTCTCCCCGCTCAGCCATGTGGACGCGGTCCGCGCGCCCACGCTGATCCTGCACGGCGGCGCGGACGACACCTGCCCGGTCGGCCAGGCCGAGCAGTGGTTCCACGCGCTGCGCACCCGGGGTGTGCCGGTCCGGCTGGTGCTGTACCCGGGCTGCTCGCACCTGTTCATCCTCAACGGCCGGCCCTCGCACCGGGAGGACTACTCCCGGCGCCTCGTCGACTGGGTCACCACACACGCCGACCGCTGAACACAACGAAGCTGGAGACGACCATGACCACGAATCCGGAGCCGAACATGACCGACACCGCCGTTCCGTCCACCGAACTGCCCCCGGGCCTGTCCGCCGAGCTGACCGCCCACTGGGCCGCCCGCCTCACCGAGCTCGCCGCCCGCTACCGGGTTCCCGGCGCGAGCCTCGCCGTCCTGCACCGGGGCGAGGTGACGATCGAGGCGTCCACCGGCCTGGCCAACATGGAGGCCGGGATCGCGGCGACGACCGACACCCTGTTCCAGATCGGCTCGATCTCCAAGGTATGGACCACCACGGTGGCCATGGCCCTGGTCGACGAGGGGCTGCTCGAACTGGACGCCCCCATCGTCTCCGTGCTCCCCGAACTGCGTCTCGTCAATGACGAGTTGACCCAGGGAGTGACGCTCCGCCATCTCCTGACGCACACCAGCGGCATCGACGGCGACTTCTTCGCCGACACCGGCCGGGGCGACGACTGCCTGGAGAAGTTCACCGCCCTGCTGGCCGATGTCGCCGCCAACCACCCGCTGGGCGCCACCATGTCGTACTGCAACGCGGGCTTCACCCTGCTCGGCCGGGTGCTGGAGCATGTCACCGGCGTCCAGTGGGACGAGCTGATGCGTGAGCGCCTGTACAGGCCGCTCGGCCTGACCCGTACGGTCACCCTGCCGGAGGAGGCGCTGCTCCACCGCGCCGCCGCCGGACACCCGGGCGAGCCCCCGGCGCTCGCCCCGCAGTGGGGCCTGATGCGGTCGGCCGGACCGGCCGGGCTGATCTGCTCGACGCCGCGCGAGGTCCTCGCGTTCGCCCGGATGCACCTCGACGGCGGTGTCACCGGGAACGGCACCAGGATCGTCTCGGCCGAGAGCGCCACCGCCATGCAGAGCCCGCAGGTGAAGGTCCCCGACGCGAACCTGCTGGGGCATGCCTGGGGGCTGGGCTGGATTCTCGACACCTGGGACGGACAGCCGGTGTACGGCCACGACGGCGGGACCATCGGCCAGAGCGCGTTCCTGCGGGTGCTGCCGGGGTCCGACCTCGCGATCTGCCTGCTCACCAACGGCGGCGACACCATGGGCCTGTATCTGGAGGTGTTCTCGGAGATCGCCCGCGAGCTGGCCGGGGTGACGATGCGCGCAACGCTCCAGCCCGCGAAGGAGCCGGTCGCGTTCGACCCGGCCGAGTACGTCGGGGTGTACGAGCGGATCTCCAGCCGGATGGAGATCGTGGAGCGGGACGGCGCTCTGGTGATGCTCGACAAGGTGACGGGGCCGCTGGCCGGGCTGACCGCGGAGCCCGACAAGGAGTACGCGATGCACCCGGTCGGCCCGGGGCTCTTCGTGCTGCGCCGGCCCGGGTTCAGCACCTGGATCCCGGTCGTGTTCTACACGCTCGCCGACGGCACTCCCTATCTGCACCACGGTGCCCGCGCCACCCCGAAGGCCCTCTGACGTGCCCGCGTTCGCCACCGCGCTGGAGGCGGGTCTGCCGGACCTGCTGGCGGGCATCGAGGAGCTGGTGCTGGCCGAGTCGCCCAGCAAGGACCGGGCCGCCGTCACGGCCTGCGCCCGGGTCGTCGCCGCACTCGGCACCCGGCTGACGGGTGCCGAGCCGGAGTGGCTCGACACGCCGGGGAGTCCCGCCCTGCGCTGGCGCTTCGGCTCCGGTGACCGGGTGCTGCTGCTGGGCCACTTCGACACGGTCTGGCCGGTGGGTTCCCTGGCCGGGCACCCCTTCGCGGTGACCGGGGGCCGGCTGACGGGGCCCGGCTGTTTCGACATGAAGGCTGGGGTGGTGCAGCTGTTCCACGCGCTGTCCGTGCTCGACGACCGGGACGGCGTATCGGTGCTGCTCACCGGCGACGAGGAGATCGGCGCCCCGGACTCGCGCGCCCTCATCGAGGCCGAGGCCCGCCGCACACGCGCGGTGCTGGTCCTGGAGGCGAGCGAGGGCGGGGCGCTGAAGACGGCGCGCAAGGGGGTGTCCGGCTACGAACTGGGCATCGCCGGACGCGCGGCGCACGCCGGTCTCGAACCCGAGCGGGGCGTCAATACGACCACCGAGCTGGCGCACCAGGTGCTCGCGGTGTCGGCGCTCTCCGATCCGGCGACCGGCACCACGGTGACCCCGACCGTGGCCTCCTCCGGCACCACCGGCAACACGGTGCCCGACGCGGCCCGGCTGCTGGT
>NZ_JAFMPZ010000475.1 GCF_017353455.1 Streptomyces laculatispora | reverse complement strand
GCAGGGGATCGGCGGCGGCGCCCTCCAGGGCACCGTCCAGACCATCGCGGCGGACCTCTACCCGCTCAAGGAACGTCCGAGGATCCAGGCGAAACTGTCCACCGTCTGGGCCACTTCGGCGGTCACCGGACCGGTGCTCGGCGGGCTGTTCGCGGTGTACGCGGACTGGCGCTGGATCTTCCTGATCAACCTGCCGATCGGGGCCGTCGCCCTCTGGCTCGTCGCCCGCCACCTCCACGAACCCTCCCGCGTCCGCCGCGCGGCCGGCGCCCCCCGCCCCCGGATCGACTGGGCGGGCTCGCTGGCCGTCTTCGCGACCGGCGCCCTGCTGCTGACCGCACTCGTCCAGGGCGGGGTCGCCTGGCCCTGGCTGTCCTTCCCCTCCCTCGGCCTGCTGGCGGCGACCGCCCTGCTCGCCGCGCTGACCGTGTTCATCGAACGGCGCGCCGCCGAGCCGGTCATCCCCGGCTGGGTGTGGCGGCGGCGCACCATCGCCTCCGTCAACCTCGCCCTGGGCGCGATGGGTCTGCTGATGGTCGCGCCGACCGTCTTCCTGCCGACGTACGCGCAGTCGGTGCTCGGCCTCGGACCGATCGCCGCCGGTTTCGTGCTCTCGGTGATGACGCTGAGCTGGCCGGTGTCGGCGGCGTTCTCCAACCGGGTCTACAACCGCATCGGCTTCCGCCGCACCGCGATCACCGGCATGTCCGGCGCCCTGCTGGTCCTGCTCGCCTTCCCGCTGCTGCCCTATCCGGGCCGGGCCTGGCAGCCCGCACTGATCATGCTGCTGCTCGGCGCAGCGCTCGGGCTCTTCCAGCTCCCGCTGATCGTCGGCGTCCAGTCGACCGTCGGCTGGGCCGAACGCGGTACGACGACGGCGTCCGTGCTCTTCTGCCGCCAGCTGGGCCAGAGCATCGGCGCCGCGCTCTTCGGCGCCGTCGCCAACGGAGTCCTCGCTTCCCGGCTCGCCGACGCCCCCGTACCCGGCCTGCCCGGCGATCTGGACTCCGTCTCGCACGCCCTGGACGACCCGGGCGCACTGAGCGCGGCGGCAACGGACTATCTGCGGCGGGCCGTTGACGCCGCCGTCGACCGGGTCTACCTCGGGGCGGCCGCGGCCGCCGTCGTCGCCCTGCTGGTCCTCGTCTTCGTGACCCCCCGCCGCTTCCCGATCCTCACCGAGGAGCCCGACAGCGCTCCCGCGCCCGGAGGCCCGGCCGGCTGAGGGGAGGGCGTGGCCACCTCCGGCCTGGTCCCGTACGCGGAACTGCCCGGCTCCCTCCCCTTTCGGGGCGGAGCCGGGCAGTTCCGCGTACGGGTGCGCGTGCCGGGGTCAGCCCCTGGCCGTGGCCACCTCCGGCGAGGCGGCCGCGTCGGCCGTCTCACCGGTGGCGGCGGACCCGCGGACGGCCGGGATGAACGCCGAGATCGCCGCGGCGATGACGGCGACACCGCAGCCGAACATCAGGCCGGTACGGAACCCGGCCTCGGAGGTCAGGGTGAAGCCGCCCGCCTCCATGGTCATCTGCGAGAGGACCGCACCGATCACGGCGGCGCCGATCGAGGTGCCGAGCGCGCGCATGAGGGTGTTGAACCCGTTGGCGGCGGCCGTCTCGGACGCCGGGACCGCGCTCATGATCAGGGCGGGCATCGCACCGTAGGCGAGGCCGACGCCACTGCTGCTGACCATGAGGAACAGCATCAGCCCCCAGGCGGAGCCCATCAGGAGGATGCCCAGCCCATAGGCCGCGGCGATGACCAGCACACCGCAGATCAGCGTGAACTTCGGGCCGCGGGCGTCGGTGAGCTTCCCGCCGAACGGGGAGACGATCATCATCATGATGCCGCCGGGGGCCATCCACAGGCCCGCCGCGAGCATCGACTGGCCCAGGCCGTAACCGGTGGCCTCGGGGAACTGCAGCAGCTGCGGTGCGATCAGCATGCCCGCGTACATGCCGAAACCGACGAAGAGCGACGCGAGGTTGGTGATGAGCACCCGGGGGCGGGCCGTGGTGCGCAGGTCGACCAGCGGGTCCTTGGTCCGCAGTTCCCAGAACCCCCAGCCGATGAGCACCACGACGGAGGCGACGAACAGGCCGACCGTCGTCGTGGAGGTCCAGCCCCACTCGGCACCCTTGGAGACGGCGAGGAGCAGGCAGACCAGGCCGACGGCCAGGCCGAGGGCGCCGGGCACGTCGAAACGCTGCCCCTTGGCGCCCGCCGGGACGTCCGGAATCAGGAACCAGATCAGTGCGGAGATGGCGAGGGCCAGTGCGGCGGAGCCCCAGAACAGCACCCGCCAGCTCGCGTACTGGGCGACCGCCGAGGCGATCGGCAGGCCGAGGGCGCCGCCGATGCCGAGGGAGGCGCTGACCAGGGCGATGGAGGAGCTCAGCTTCTCCTTCGGCACCACGTCACGCAGCAGAGCGATGCCGAGCGGCACCATGCCCATGCCCATCCCCTGCAGACCGCGCCCGATGATCATGGGGACGACGGAGGACGCGAGGGCGCACACCACGGAACCGGCGAACAGCGGCACCGCGCACACGAGCAGCATCCGGCGCTTGCCCAGCAGGTCACCCAGCCGTCCGGAGACCGGCACGCACACCGCCGAGACCAGCAGGGTGACGGTGATCACCCAAGTGGCGTTGGAGGAGGTCGTGTTGAGAAGTTTTGGCAGCTCCGCGATGAGCGGGGTGACCAGGGTCTGCATGACCGCCGCCACGGTGCCGGCGAAGGCGAGCGTAGCGACCACACCGCCCGTTCTGGCTGTCGGCTGGGGGGCATCCATGAGGAGGAACTCCTAGGGGTCGTCGTCTCGTCCACCGAATAGCGATGTGCATCGTACACGCCGAATGTGTCATACACACTACGTGTCCGATGCACGCCGCATGAGAGCATGAGCCGGCGTTCAGCACCCGCCGCGCAACCGACCCCGGAGCAGGAGCAGGAGGCCGCGGACATGGCCAGGCCCACGGACGAGGTGGAGTACGAGCAGATGCTGCTCGGGCGGCACGACCTCCCCTACCACCGGGGCGGACGGCACAAGTACGCCCTCATGGAGCGAAGCGCCTACATCCTGCTGAGCCGCATCCGGATCCAGGGACCCATGTCCAACGGCGAACTGAGCGAGGCCTTCGGCCTCGACGCCTCCACCCTCAACCGCCAGACAGCCGCGGCGACACGCGCCGGACTGGCCGAACGCATCGCCGATCCCGACGGCGGCATGGCCCGCAAGTTCCGCATCACCGCCAAGGGCGCCGAACTCCTCGACCAGGAGCGCGAACGGGTCGTGCGAGCCCTGGACCAGATCATGGACGACTGGCCGGACGAGGACATCGCCGCCTTCGCCGGCTACCTCAAGCGCTTCAACAGCGGAATCGAGCACCTCTCCAAGCACCCCTGGCCGCGCCCCTGACCCCGGCCCCGCCCGGCCACCGGCACGCACCCCGGG
>NZ_JAFMPZ010000474.1 GCF_017353455.1 Streptomyces laculatispora | reverse complement strand
CCAATGGCGTCGCCGGCCGCGCCACCTGGTCCGGCACCGGCTGGCAGAAGTACAACCAGGTGGCGCGGCCGGCGACGCCATTGGTCACGGCCTGGTGCAGCGAGAGCTTCCCCGTCGCCGACAGCGTGAGGATTTCGGGCATGCCGTTGCCGTCCAGGTCGCCCGGCGTGACGATGTCCTTGGCCAACTCATTGGGCTCGTCGCGTTCGAGGAGGTACGGGAAGCCGCCCTGCCAACGGTTCTGGATGACGTTCAGCTCGCCGTCCAGAGTCCGGTACGCGAAGTCGCTCTGCCCGTCGCGGTTCACGTCGAAGCGTGGCTTGACGGTCACGGCCGACGCGCCCTCGGCACCCGCTGCCCGCGGCTTCTGCGCGGTGCGCTCCGGGAGGACGAGAGTCGGCTGCGGGGCCGGGTCAGGGGCCGGCCGCGGTGCGGCGCCGCGCGGTGCGGCCGCCGGGCCGTCGGCTGAGGCAGGGACGGCCAGCAGCATGCCGGCCGAGAGGACGAGTGCGGTGCAGGCCGCGATCCGCCGCCCGCGCTTCGTGCGCGCGGGAAGAGAACGGCCGGGTTCCACAGAAGACAAAGCCCCCCCAGGGGTAAGCGGTGGAACCGGGTGAAACGCCTTCATGGATGTGTCACATGTAGGGCGAAGTGTTCCCGGAATGTTCACAGACCCTATAGCTGTGAACACTGGGACCGCATTGGTTCAGTGCCGAATCAATGTCCTGGTCTGGCAACAACGCAGCCGGTGTCCGGCCGGGCGGGCCGCCGGCTGGAGACGCGGGAGCGCCCTGCCCCCGAGGAATCCGGGGACAGGGCGCTCCTCGCCGAACAGGACGCTCAGTACATGTTGTTGTAGATGTCCCAGCCGTAGCCGATCTTCACGCGCTTGGCGATCGTCCCGGTGCCGGTGGACGTGTAGAGGTACACGTCGCCCTTGCCGTCGACGCCGATCAGATCGGCCTTGCCGTCACCGTTGAGGTCGCCCGGTGCGGCGAACGTCTTGTACGTGTTGTAGCCGACGCCGATCTTGACGCGCGCCTTGAAGGGCGCGGAGGCCTTGCCTGTGCCCTTGTAGAGGTAGAGCGTGCCGCTCGGCGTACGGGCCACCATGTCGTTCAGACCGTCGCCGTTGAGGTCGCCGGCGCCGAAGATGTCGTTGTACGTGTCGTAGCCGTAGCCGTAGCCGACCTTGATCCTGGCGGAGAAGCCGGTGCCCGAGCCGTTGCCCTGGTAGAGGTACAGGTCGCCGGACTTGGTGCGAGCGAGCAGATCCCCCTTGCCGTCGCCGCTCATGTCGCCAGGACCCACGAGGGTGTCGTAGTCGCCCCACCCGCTGCTGACGGGCGCACCCTCGTTGTAGAGCGTGCCGTTGTGTGTCTCCAGCAGGTCGGCGTAGCCGTCGTTGTCGAGCGACGACGGGAAGCTGATGTCGGCGCCGGCCCAGCCGCCGCTGTCACTGGCCTGGACGCGGGCGCTGAGCGTGCCGTTGTTCTTCGTGTAGTACCAGTAGAGCGTGCCGCCCTTGGTGCGGGCCATCAGCTCGTTCTTGCCGAACGTCGGGTTGCTGCCCTCGCTCGCGAAGAGCGACGCCACGTGCCAGCCGGTACCGATCTGCGTCCGCTTGAGGAGGGTGCCGTCACCGGTGGACTCGTACGCGTAGAGCGTGCCGTCGGGCGTACGGGCCATCAGGTCGCCGAGGCCGTCGCCGGTCATGTCGTCGGTGGCGATGATCTGGTTGTACACGCCGTAGCCGTAGCCGACCTTGACGCGCTTCTTGTACGGCGACGCGGCGATTCCGGTACCCGCGTAGTAGTACAGGTCACCGGCGGGGGTACGGGTGTAGAGGTCGCCGATCCCGTCGCCGTCGACGTCGTTCGCGCCGACGATCTGGTCGTAGACGTTCCAGCCGTAGCCGACCTTGACGCCGGCCTTGAAGGGCGCGCTGTCGACGTTGCCGGTGGCCGCGTACAGGTAGATGTCACCGGACGGGGTACGGGCGAGCAGGTCGCCCCGGCCGTCACCGGTCAGGTCGCCCGCGGCGACGACCTTGTTGTACTTCTGCCAGCCGGTGCCCGACCAGCCGGCTTTACCGGAGCCGGTGGCGCCCGGGACCTGGTGGAGCGAGAGCCTGCCGGTCGCCGACAGGCTGAGCAGTTCGGGACTGCCGTCGCCGTTGAGGTCCCCCGGCGTGATGACGTCCTTGAGCCTCTCGTCGGGGTCGGAGGTGTTCAGGGTGAACCCGTAGGTGTCCGTCCCGTTCCCCGGAATGACGTAGTAGTGCCCGTCGATCCCGCGGTACAGGGTGTCGCTGTAGCCGTCGCCGTCCACGTCGAAACGCGGCTTGGCGGGAACAACCGCGGCCTTCGCGCCCTCGGCGGCCGCCGCCGGCGACTTCTGCGCGGTGCGCTTCGGCAGTGTCAGCGAGGGCTGCGCGTCGGCCGCGGGGACGCGGGGCTGGGTGGCGCCATGCGGTGCGGGCGCCGAGTCATCGGCCGAGGCCGGGGCCGCCAGCAGCGTGCCGGCCGAGAGTACGAGTGCGGTGCAGGCCGCGATCCGCCGCGCGCGCTTCGAGCGCGCGGGCACGGAACGGCGGGGTTCAGTGGAAGACAAAGCCCCCCCAGGGGTACGTGGTGGAACCGGGAGAAACGTCTTCACAAGTGCATTACATGCAGGGTGAATGTGTTCCCGGGATGGTCACAGACTCTACAACTGTGACCCCCGGGACAGAAGTGGTTTAGCAATGGATCAATGTCTCGGCTTGGACACGCCACGGCCAACCCCTCCCGTGCGCCGCCCGCTCAGTTCTTGCGGTGGCCGATCAGCCGCGGCTTGGACTCCAGGTTCTCCAGCCCGTGCCACGCAAGATTCACCAGGTGCGCCGCCACCTCGGCCTTCTTCGGCTTACGGGCGTTCATCCACCACTGGCCCGTCAGCGCCACCATGCCGACCAGCGCCTGCGCGTACAGCGGAGCCAGCTTCGGATCGAAACCCCGGGCCTTGAACTCCAGCCCCAGGATGTCCTCCACCTGGGTGGCGATATCGCTGATGAGCGAGGCGAACGTGCCGGTCGACTGGGCGACCGGCGAATCACGCACCAGAATCCGGAACCCGTCCGTGTACGTCTCGATGTAGTCCAGCAGCGCGAACGCCGCCTGTTCCAGCAGCTCACGCGGGTGCCCGGCGGTCAGGGCGCTGGTGACCATGTCCAGGAGCTGGCGCATCTCCCGGTCGACCACCACGGCGTACAGCCCCTCCTTGCCGCCGAAGTGTTCGTAGACAACCGGCTTGGAGACCCCGGCACGCGCCGCGATCTCCTCCACCGAAGTGCCCTCGAAACCCTTGTCGGCGAAGAGGGTGCGACCGATGTCCAGCAGTTGCTCGCGGCGTTCCTTGCCCGTCATCCGCACCCGCCGGGCCCGCCGGGTCGAGGGTGCGCGGGATTTCTCGCTGCTTGTGCTTCCGTCGGTCGCCACATCATCAATCATGCCGCGTCGGCCTCCGCCGGGTGGCGCCGGGACTCGATACGGGCGGAGTCGGGCCAGCGCACATCGGTCGCCCAGCCCAGCTTCTCGAACCAGCGGATCAGCCGGGCACTCGAATCGATCTGCCCCCTCATCACGCCGTGCCGGGCACTCGTCGGGTCCGCGTGGTGCAGGTTGTGCCAGGACTCACCGCACGAAAGGACCGCCAGCCACCACACGTTCCCCGACTTGTCACGGGACTTGAAGGGACGCTTGCCGACCGCGTGGCAGATCGAGTTGATCGACCACGTCACGTGGTGCAGCAGCGCGACCCGGACCAGGGAACCCCAGAAGAACGCCGTGGCCGCACCCCACCACGACATCGTCACCAGACCGCCGACCAGCGGCGGGATCGCCAGCGACAGAATCGTGAAGGACAGGAAGTGACGGGAGATCCCGCGGATCGCCGGGTCCCTGATCAGATCAGGAGCGTACTTCTGCTCCGATGTCTGCTCCTCGTCGAACATCCAGGCGATATGGGCCCACCACAAACCCTTCATCAGGGCCGGCAGCGTCTCGCCGAAGCGCCACGGGGAGTGCGGATCGCCCTCGGCGTCCGAGAAGCGGTGGTGCTTGCGGTGATCGGCCACCCAGCGCACCAGGGGACCCTCCACAGCGAGCGAACCGGCCACGGCCAGGGCGATACGGAGCGGACGCTTCGCCTTGAACGAGCCATGGGTGAAGTAGCGGTGGAAGCCGATCGTGATGCCGTGGCAGCCGATGAAGTACATCGCCACCATCAGACCCAGATCGAGCCAGCTGACACCGCGGCCCCAGGCCAGCGGCACCGCCGCGACCAGGGCCAGGAACGGCACGACGATGAACAGCAGGAGCGCGAACTGCTCGATCGACCGCTTGTTGTCCCCGCCGAGCGTGGCGGAGGGAGGACCGTCGGCCGCCGGAGCGGCCTCGATCACATCGGGGCTGGTCTTCATGGGGAGTCCCCTGTGGGGTGAGAACGCAACGGGAAGCCGGGGCTACGCATGCGTAACCTACGGCGTCGTAAGTATGGCAGCGCGGAGCCCCGCCACAAGAGGGAGCGGCCGACCGGGCGCAGAGTGGCGTCTTACGGGGTAGGGGACACAGCGCGTACCCCGGAGGTACCCGCCGCCAACAGCGGACACCCTTCGGGGCGCGAACAGCACCGAAAGCACGGACACCTATCCTGGAGAGGTCGGACAGCGCGGTCCGCACTCTGCTTTCCCGGGGGTGGCGTGGCACCCGCTGCCAGCCGCGGTCCCGGATCCCGTGCTCAACCACTGCAAGGAGCCGCACACTGTGAGCAGTGCCGACCAGACCCCTGCCGCCAGCCCCGAGCTGCGCGCCGACATCCGCCGCCTCGGTGACCTGCTGGGCGAGACCCTCGTACGCCAGGAGGGCCAGGAGCTCCTCGACCTCGTCGAACGGGTCCGCGCCCTGACCCGCACCGACGGCGAAGCGGCGGCCCAGCTTCTCGGCGACACGGACCTGGAGACCGCCGCACAGCTCGTGCGCGCCTTCTCCACCTACTTCCACCTCGCCAACGTCACCGAGCAGGTCCACCGCGCCCACGAGATGCGCGACCGGCGCGCCGCCGAGGGCGGGCTCCTCGCCCGCACCGCCGACCGCCTCAAGGACGCCGACCCGGAGCACCTGCGGGCCACCGTCAAGAACCTGAACGTACGGCCCGTCTTCACCGCGCACCCCACCGAGGCCGCGCGGCGCTCCGTACTGAACAAGCTGCGCCGCATCGCCGCACTCCTCGAAACCCCCGTCATCGAGGCCGACCGGCGCCGCCACGACCTCCGGCTCGCCGAGAACATCGACCTCATCTGGCAGACCGACGAACTCCGTGTCGTCCGCCCGGAGCCCGCCGACGAGGCCCGCAACGCCATCTACTACCTCGACGAGCTCCACGCCAACGCCGTGGGCGACGTCCTGGAGGACCTGGCCGCCGAACTGGAGCGCGTCGGCGTCGAACTGCCCGCCGGCACCCGCCCCCTCACCTTCGGCACCTGGATCGGCGGCGACCGCGACGGCAACCCCAACGTGACGCCCGCCGTCACCTGGGAGGTGCTGATCCTCCAGCACGAGCACGGCATTACCGACGCCCTCGAACTCGTCGACTACCTGCGCGGACTCCTCTCCAACTCCATCCGCTACACCGGAGCCACCGACGAGCTCCTCGCCTCACTCCAGGCCGACCTGGAACGCCTCCCCGAGATCAGCCCCCGCTACAAGCGGCTGAACGCCGAGGAGCCCTACCGGCTCAAGGCCACCTGCATCCGGCAGAAGCTCGTCAACACCCGCGAGCGCCTCGCCTCCGGCACCCCGCACCGCCCCGGCTGCGACTACCTCGGCACCTCCGAGCTCATCGCCGACCTGGCCCTCATCCAGACCTCGCTGCGCGAACACCGCGGCGGCCTCTTCGCCGACGGCCGGATGGACCGCACCATCCGCACGCTCTCCGCGTTCGGCCTCCAGCTCGCCACCATGGACGTGCGCGAACACGCCGACGCCCACCACCACGCGCTCGGCCAGCTCTTCGACCGGCTCGGCGAGGAGTCCTGGCGCTACGCCGACATGCCGCGCGACTACCGGCAGAAGCTCCTCGCCAAGGAACTCCGCTCCCGCCGCCCGCTCGCGCCGACCCCGGCCCCGCTCGACGCCGCGGGCGAGAAGACCCTCGGCGTCTTCCACACCATCAAGGAAGCCTTCGAGCGCTTCGGCCCCGAGGTCATCGAGTCCTACATCATCTCGATGTGCCAGGGCGCCGACGACGTCTTCGCCGCCGCCGTCCTCGCCCGCGAAGCGGGCCTCCTCGACCTGCACGGCGGCTGGGCCAAGATCGGCATCGTCCCGCTCCTGGAGACCACCGACGAGCTCAAGGCCGCCGACGTCATCCTCGACGAGATGCTCGCCGACCCCTCCTACCGCCGCCTCGTCTCCCTGCGCGGCGACGTCCAGGAGGTCATGCTCGGATACTCCGACTCCTCCAAGTTCGGCGGCATCACCACCTCCCAGTGGGAGATCCACCGCGCCCAGCGCCGCCTGCGCGACGTCGCCCACCGCTACGGAGTGCGCCTGCGCCTCTTCCACGGCCGCGGCGGCACCGTCGGCCGCGGCGGCGGCCCCTCGCACGACGCGATCCTCGCGCAGCCCTGGGGCACGCTGGAGGGCGAGATCAAGGTGACCGAGCAGGGCGAGGTCATCTCCGACAAGTACCTCATCCCCGCGCTCGCCCGCGAGAACCTGGAACTGACCGTCGCGGCCACCCTCCAGGCCTCCGCGCTGCACACCGCACCCCGCCAGTCCGACGAGGCGCTGGCCCGCTGGGACGCGGCCATGGACACCGTCTCCGACGCCGCCCACGACGCGTACCGCAAGCTCGTCGAGGACCCCGACCTGCCCGCGTACTTCCTCGCCTCCACCCCGGTGGACCAGCTCGCCGACCTGCACCTGGGCTCGCGGCCCTCCCGCCGCCCCGGCTCGGGCGTCTCGCTCGACGGACTGCGCGCCATCCCGTGGGTCTTCGGCTGGACCCAGTCCCGGCAGATCGTGCCCGGCTGGTTCGGCGTCGGCTCCGGCCTCAAGGCGCTGCGCGAGGCGGGCCTCGACACCGTCCTGGACGAAATGCACGAACAGTGGCACTTCTTCCAGAACTTCCTCTCCAACGTCGAGATGACCCTCGCCAAGACCGACCTGCGCATCGCCCGGCACTACGTCGACACCCTCGTACCCGACGAGCTCAAGCACGTGTTCGACGTCATCGAGGCCGAGCACGCGCTGACCGTGCAGGAGGTCCTCAAGGTCACCGGCAACACCGAACTGCTCGGCACCAGCCCGGTGCTCCAGCAGACCTTCGCCATCCGTGACGCCTACCTGGACCCGATCTCCTACCTCCAGGTGTCGCTGCTGGCACGCCAGCGCCAGGCGGCCGAACGCGGCGAGGAAGCAGACCCGCTGCTCGCCCGCGCCCTGCTGCTCACGGTCAACGGCGTAGCCGCCGGACTGCGCAACACCGGCTGATCGACGCCGCCGCGGGTGCGGTCCCGTCACAGGGCGAAGAACGTCGCCACCAGCAGGACCGCACCCGCGATCCCGGCGCCCCACGCGATCCGCGGCAGCCGCAGACCGCCGCCGATCACCAGCGCCGCGAGAACCAGCGCACCGCCCAGCGGCAGCCACGCGTGCAGGAAGCCCGGCGTCCCCGTCCGCACGACCTCAAAGGTGCCCGGCTTCACGACGACGGGGAAACGGTCCCCCTTCTTCGCCGCCACGGACTTGTCGACCGACACCCGGGAACGCCCGGACCCGCCGTCCGACGGCACGTACGGCCCCGTGCAGACCTCGCTGCCGCACCCGGTGACCGTCATCGTGCCGTGCTCACGGCCCTTGGCCAGCACGATGTGATGCGCCGAGTCCCACGAGGACAGCGCACCCGCCACCAGCAGCAGCAGGACGACACAGCCGAGTGCGGCGGCGCGGCCGTAATGCAGGGCACGTTGGGAGGAGCTGCGCTTCATGGGGGCCGATCCTTGGCCAGCGCCCCGCACCCGGTCAAGCCGTGGCTGAAAACAGCATGATTACCGGTGGGTATGTCGGGATTCGCGTACGCCGGAGCTCAGGAGTTGTACGCGCTCTGCGCGCGCTCCAGACCCTCCGCCAACAGGCACTCCACCGAATCCGCCGCCCGGTCCACCAGGAAGCCCAGCTCCTTGCGCTCCGTGGACGAGAAGTCCTTCAGAACGAAGTCGGCGACCTGCATCCGGCCCGGCGGACGCCCGATCCCGAACCGGATCCGGTGATAGTCCGGCCCCATCGACTTCGTCATCGACTTCAGCCCGTTGTGACCGTTGTCGCCACCGCCCAGCTTCAGCCGCAGCGACCCGTAGTCGATGTCCAGCTCGTCGTGGACCGCCACGACATGGTCGAGCGGCACCTTGTAGAAGTCGCGCAGCGCCGTCACAGGGCCGCCGGACAGGTTCATGTACGACATCGGCTTCGCCACCACCACCCGGCGGCTCAGCGGACCCGGCGGACCGATCCGGCCCTCCAGCACCTGCGCCTGGGCCTTCGGCGCCCGCTTGAACTTCCCGCCGATCCGCTCCGCGAGCAGGTCGGCGACCATGAAGCCCACGTTGTGCCGGTTCGCCGCGTACTCGGGGCCGGGATTGCCCAGGCCCACGATCAGCCAGGGGTCGGTGGCGTCGGACATCGCGCTGGGTCTCCTCGCGTACGGGCGGGTCACGGACAGGGAAAACGGGGCGGCGGATCCCCCGGAGGGAGACCGCCGCCCCGTCAGTCAAGCAGGTGGCGCGAGGCTCAGGCCTCGGCGCCCTCGCCCTCGGCGCCCTCGGCGGACGGCTCCTCGGCCTGAGCGGCGACGACCGCGAGGACAACCGCGTCCGGGTCGGCCTCGGCCAGCACGGAACCGGCCGGCAGCGGGATGTCCTTGGCGAGGATGGACGCGCCGGCGTCCAGGCCCGCGATGGAGACCGTGACGGAGTTGGGGATGTGGGTGGCCTCGGCCTCGACGAGCAGGGTGTTCTGCACGTACTCCAGCAGGTTGCCGCCCGGGGCCAGCTCGCCCTCGACGTGCACCGCGACCTCGACGTTGACCTTCTCGCCGCGCTTCACGGTCAGCAGGTCGACGTGCTCGATGTTGCCCTTGAGGGCGTTGCGCTGCACGGCCTTCGGGATGACCAGCGCGTCCTTGCCGTCGATCTCCAGACCGATCAGGACGTTGGCGGTACGGAGCGCGAGCTGAAGCTCGTGAGCCGGCAGCGTGATGTGGACCGCTTCGGCGCCGTGGCCGTAGATGACGGCGGGAACGAGGTTGGCGCGACGGGTGCGGCGGGCAGCGCCCTTGCCGAACTCGGAACGGACCTCGGCGTTGAGCTTGATCTCGGCCATGACTGCACTCCTCGTAAGGTGACAAAACTGCGGTTGGTCACCCGGCCCACGACAGGCCTGCTACGAAGAGCGCGTCGATAACGGACCGCCGTACCTATGAGTACGGCCTCCCTCGCCGAGCAACTCGCTGAGTCTACCCGGCGGGGAGGCCGCACCCAAAGTGGATCTTCTGTGACGCTTTCGCCTACTGCTCCTCGAAGAGGCTCGTGACCGAACCGTCCTCGAAGACCTCACGCACCGCGCGGGCGATCGTCGGCGCGATCGAGAGCACCGTGATCTTGTCGAGCTCCAGCTCGCCCGGGGTCGGCAGGCTGTCGGTGAAGACGAACTCGCTGACCTTCGAGTTCTTCAGCCGGTCGGCGGCCGGACCCGAGAGCACGCCGTGCGTGGCCGTCACTATGACGTCCTCGGCACCGTGCGCGAACAGGGCGTCGGCGGCGGCACAGATCGTGCCACCCGTGTCGATCATGTCGTCGACCAGGACGCAGACCCGGCCCTTGACGTTGCCCACGACCTCGTGAACGCTGACCTGGTTCGGCACGTCCTTGTCGCGGCGCTTGTGCACGATCGCCAGCGGGGCGTCCAGCCGGTCGCACCAGCGGTCGGCGACGCGGACGCGGCCCGCGTCCGGCGAGACGATCGTCAGCTTCGAGCGGTCGACCTTCGCACCGACGTAGTCGGCCAGGATCGGCAGCGCGAAGAGGTGGTCGACCG
The DNA here is from genome assembly GCF_017353455.1 of Streptomyces laculatispora. Lineage (GTDB taxonomy): Bacteria > Actinomycetota > Actinomycetes > Streptomycetales > Streptomycetaceae > Streptomyces > Streptomyces laculatispora. Next base: position 5,041 of record NZ_JAFMPZ010000474.1, on the reverse strand, counting down.
GACCGTCGAAGAAGCCCTGGATCTGGTCGGTGTGCAGGTCGACGGTGAGAATGCGGTCCGCACCCGCCGTCTTCATCAGGTCCGCGATCAGGCGGGCCGAGATCGGCTCGCGGCCGCGGTGCTTCTTGTCCTGGCGGGCGTAGCCGTAGAACGGCACGATCACCGTGATCGAACGGGCCGACGCGCGCTTCAGCGCGTCCAGCATGATCAGCTGCTCCATGATCCACTTGTTGATCGGAGCCGTGTGGCTCTGGATCAGGAAGCAGTCGGCGCCGCGGGCGGACTCCTGGAATCGGACGTAGATCTCACCGTTGGCGAAATCGAAGGCCTTCGTCGGCACGAGGCCGACACCCAGTTGGTGTGCAACCTCCTCGGCCAGCTCGGGGTGGGCGCGGCCGGAGAAGAACATCAGTTTCTTCTCGCCGGTCGTCTTGATCCCGGTCACAGCACAGTCTCCTCAGACGTGTTCCTGGCGCTGCACGCAGATGTCCCGATGTGCAACGAGCCAGCCGAAATGGGGTGAGCATCTATCACGGTACGCCGTGCGCGACGCGCCTGATTCCGGTCAGCTTTCGCCGCCGGCCTCCTCCGTCGCGGACTGAGCCGCCTGCGCGGCGGCACTTCCCGGACGCTTCCTGGCCACCCAACCCTCGATATTCCTTTGCTGGCCGCGGGCCACGGCCAGCGAACCGGACGGCACGTCCTTCGTGATGACCGACCCGGCCGCGGTATAGACACCGTCCCCGACCGTGACGGGAGCCACAAACATATTGTCCGACCCGGTACGGCAGTGCGAGCCGATCGTCGTGTGGTGCTTGGCCACACCGTCGTAGTTCACGAACACGCTCGCGGCACCGATGTTGGTGTGATCGCCGATCGTCGCGTCACCCACGTACGACAGGTGGGGCACCTTCGTGCCCTCGCCGATCGTGGCGTTCTTCATCTCCACGTACGTACCGGCCTTGGCGTTCGCGCCCAGCCGTGTACCCGGCCGCAGATAGGCGTACGGACCGACCAGCGCGCCCGGACCCACCTCGGCCCCGTCCGCCACGGTGTTGTCCACCCGTGCGCCCGCTCCGACGACCGTGTCCGTCAGCCGCGAGTTCGGGCCGACCTCGGCGTCCTCCGCGAGATGCGTCGAACCCAGCAACTGCGTACCCGGGTGCACGATCGCGTCCCGCTCGTACGTCACGGTGGCATCGATCAGCGTCGACGCCGGGTCCACCACGGTCACACCGGCCGTCATCGCCCGCTCCAGCAGCCGCTGGTTCAGCAGCCGGCGGGCCTCGGCGAGCTGCACCCGGTTGTTGATCCCGAGGATCTCCCGGTGGTCGCCGGCGACCGAGGCGCCGACCCGGTGCCCGGCCTCGCGCAGGATGGACAGCACATCGGTGAGGTACTCCTCGCCCTGGCTGTTGTCCGTACGGACCTTGCCCAGCGCGTCCGTCAGGAGCTGCCCGTCGAACGCGAACACCCCGGAGTTGATCTCCCGGATCGCCCGCTGGGCCTCGGTGGCGTCCTTGTGCTCGACGATCTCGGTGACCGCGCCGGTCGCCGGGTCGCGGACGATCCGGCCGTAGCCGGTCGAGTCGGGGACCTCGGCGCTCAGCACGGTGACGGCGTTGCCGTCGGCGGTGTGGGTGGCGGCGAGCGCGGAAAGCGTTCCGCCGGACAGCAGCGGGGTGTCGCCGCAGACCACGATGACGGTGCCCGCGACGGTCCCGCCCAGCTCGTCGAGCCCGACGCGCACCGCGTTCCCGGTGCCCTTCTGCTCGGCCTGGTAGGCGGTGCGCACCTGGGCGTCCGCGGCGGTGAGATGGGCGGTGACCTGCTCGCTCGCGTGGCCGACGACCACGACGAGGTGCTGGGGCTCCAGCTCGCGGGAGGCGGCGACGACATGTCCGACGAGCGAGCGCCCGGAGATCTCGTGCAGAACCTTGGGGGTCTTCGACTTCATGCGGGTGCCCTCACCCGCTGCGAGGACGACGACGGCTGCCGGGCGTTCGGAGCTCACGGATATGTCCTTCGGCTTCGGGTGGTGGACATCCGCAGGATACCGGGGGGCATGGGGCCGGACATGAGTGCGGGCCCCGACCGGTGAGGTCGGGGCCCGTGCGCTGAGCTCCCCCACCAGGACTCGAACCCGGACAAATAGCACCAAAAGCTACTGTGCTGCCAATTACACCATGGGGGATTAATTCCGACGAAGCCGGACATTGGTCCAGGTTGCCGGATCGGCACTCAACACTATGCCGTACCAAGCCCCTTGTACGCGACGACAGAATCCGGCGCTCTTGGTCACGTGGGTGACGAGGCGGCCGTGACAGACGTCGCCGGTGTTTCCGCGGTCGGCCTTCGGGGCGTTCGATTCGCCGTTTCGGGCGATCGCCGATCGTTTCGTCCGCGTTCGAACGTGCGACGTGCTGTCCAGGTCACCCGAAAATGAGATGCGCCCGCCCGTACGCTGGATGCCATGACCGCAACGGGGGCAGACCGGGAAGCGGCGGGACCGACCACCCGCGGCTACTGGTGGTGGGAACGGCGACGGAGTGTCGCACTGGATGTGGGACTGGCGCTGTTCTCGGCGCTGGAGTGTGCGTTGGAAGGGGTGGAATTCGCGGGGGACACCGGGCTGCCGGTGCCGCTGGGGGTGCTTTTCGGGCTGTTGGCCGGGGCCGTCCTGCTGGTGCGCCGGCGGTGGCCGATCGCCGTGGTGCTGGTGTCCGTCGCGACGACACCGGCCGAGATGGGCTTCCTGATGGGCCTGGTCGGCCTGTACACGCTGGCCGCGTCCGACGTGCCGCGGCGGATCACCGTGGTGCTGATGAGCATGTCGCTGGTGGGCACGTTCATCGTCACGTACGTGCGGCTGCGTCAGGGCGTGTCGGCCAGTGCCGACTTCGGGCCCGGCGACTGGTACGTCCCGATGCTGTCGCTCTTCATGGCGCTGGGGCTCACCGCGCCGCCCATGCTGTTCGGCCTCTACATAGGGGCCCGGCGCCGGCTGATGGAGAGCCTGCGGGAGCGGGCGGACTCGCTGGAGCGGGAGCTGTCGCTGCTCGCGGACCGGGCCGAGGAGCGGGCCGAGTGGGCGCGTACGGAGGAGCGGACCCGGATCGCCCGCGAGATGCACGACGTGGTCGCCCACCGGGTGAGCCTGATGGTGGTCCACGCCGCGGCGCTCCAGGCGGTCGCGCCCAAGGACCCGGCGAAGGCGGTGCGCAACGCGGCGCTGGTCGGTGACATGGGGCGGCAGGCGCTGACCGAGTTGCGCGAGATGCTCGGGGTGCTGCGCACCGGGGAGCCCATGGTGGCCCGGGTGACCAAGGTGCCGCTCGCCTCGGTCGGCCGGGTGGCCGCGGTGGAGGACGGGCCCCGGCTGCACGAGCTGGAGACGCTGGTCGGGGAGTCGCGGGCGGCGGGGATGACGGTGGAGCTCTCGGTGGAGGGCCGGACGCGTCCGTACGCGCCCGAGGTCGAGCAGACGGCGTACCGGGTCGTGCAGGAGGCCCTGACGAACGTGCACAAGCACGCGGCCGGCGCGAAGACATGGGTGCGGCTGGCGCATCGGGGGGCGGAGGTCGCCATGCAGGTGGAGAACGGTCCCTCGGACTCGGCCACGGCGGATGCGGGGCTGCCCAGCGGGGGCAACGGGCTGGTGGGGATGCGGGAGCGGGTGCTGGGCCTGGGCGGCGTCTTCGTCTCCGGCCCGACGGACGCGGGCGGCTTCCGGGTGTCGGCGGTGCTGCCGGACGCGGACGGCCCCGAGGTGAGTCCAAGCCCGTCCGGCGTTTGAGGACGGAACCTGGGCCGTGGGCGCCGGGGTTCCGCGTGCGCCCGCCCGCGACAGCTACCGGCCCCGGGCGGAGCGCTCTCGTCCTCAATCGCCGAACGGGCCCGATGCGGGCACCTGCCTGGGTCAGGCCGAGGTGAGGCGGGCGGGTTGGGCGCCCGTGACCAGGGTGGACAGGGCCTGGTCGATGTCCGGTCCGAGGTACCAGTCACCGGTGTGGTCGATGCTGTAGACCCGCCCCTCGGCGTCGATCGCGAGCACCGCCTGCCCGTCCCCTTCCTCCCCCAGCGGGGCGACCTCGGTCTCCAGGGCGCGTCCCAGGTCCGCCAGGGTCCGGGCCAGGTGCAGGCCGCGCAGGGGGTCGATCCGTACCGCCGCCGGTGCGATCTGGCGGCCGGGCGCGGTCGCGGTGAGGTGGAGGCCGCCGAATTCGGCCCAGGCCTCCACGGCTGACGGGAAGACGGCGTGCTGGTGGCCGGCCGGCGAGGCGTGCGAGCGCAGCGCGTCGGCCCACTCCTCGGCCTGCCGGATGTCCCAGCGGCCGGGCTGCCAGCCCGCGGCGCGCAGGGCGGCGTCGACGGCGACGGGGAAGCGGGTGGAGGCCTGGCGGTCGTGGTTCGCCGGGCCCGCCTGTTCGGGGAGTTCGGTTCGGTCGGCCATGGGGGCGCGGTCAGCCCTTCTCGGCGGTGGTCGCCGCTCCGGTCGTGGTGAGGTCGACGGGTCGTACGCCGAAGTGGGCGAGCATCACCGAGCAGGAGCGGCAGGGCGGTGCGTAGCTGCCGTGCAGGGGGTCGCCGTCCTCGCGGATGCGGCGTGCGGTGAGCCGGGCGTGCTTGAGCGCGCGGCGGGCCTCGCCGTTGGTGAGGGGCTTGCGCTGGGCTCGTTTGGAGCGGCCGGCCTCCGCGGCGGTGAGGTGCCGGGAGAGCAGTATCGCTTCGGGACAGCGGCCGGTGAAGCGTTCGCGCTGGCTGCTGGTGAGGGTGTCGAGGAAGTCCTGGACGAGGTGGTGCAGTACGGGCGGCTGGTCGCCCTTGCCCGCGGTGCAGGTGAGTGTCTCGCCGCGTACGGACAGCGCTGCGGCCACCGCGGGCAGGATGCCGTCGCGGCGGTGGGTCAGGCGGGGTGCGTGGCTGGTTTCGGAGCTGCTCCAGCTGAGTCGTGGGTCCCCGGTTGTGACGGTGTGTGCAGAGTGTGCGGTGTGCATGGTGCGTTGTCCCTCCCGTGCCCGCAGCGGCCGCTGCCGAATGT
>NZ_JAFMPZ010000066.1 GCF_017353455.1 Streptomyces laculatispora | reverse complement strand
ATCCGGGCGGAGCCGGGTCGGGGCCGGGGTCGCTCATGCGTCGCCGTCCTGGTCGTGCCGGGCGCGGCTCGGCTGCACCCGCTTCGGTTCGCCGGGCATCTTCGGGTACTCCGGCGGGTACGGCATGTCGCCCAGCCCGCGCTCCTGCTCGTCGCGGTCGGCGAGCTCCAGCAGCCGGTCGAGCCGGAAGGCGTGCTCGTCCATGTCCGCGTGCACATCACCCGCTTCCGCGTACCGCACCGGCATGGTCCGGATGTCGAAGTCGCGCGGTTCCGCGTCGTCGATCTCCTCCCAGCGCAGGGGCGCCGAGACCGGGGCGTGCGGTCGGGGACGTACGGAGTAGGCCGAGGCGATCGTGCGGTCCCGGGCGGTCTGGTTGAAGTCGACGAAGATCCGCTCGCCGCGCTCCTCCTTCCACCAGGCGGTGGTCACCCGGTCCGGCATCCGGCGTTCCAGCTCGCGGCCCGCCGCGATGGTCGCCCGCCGGACCTCGGTGAAGGTCCAGCGGGCCTCGATGGGGACGAAGACATGGATACCGCGGCCGCCGGAGGTCTTGGGCCAGCCGCGCAGGCCGTGGTCGTCCAGGACGGAGCGCAGCTCGTGGGCGGCCCGCACCGCGTCGGCGTAGTCGGTGCCGGGCTGGGGGTCGAGGTCGATGCGCAGCTCGTCGGGATGGTCGGTGTCACCGCCCCGGACCGGCCAGGGGTGGAAGGTGAGCGTCCCGAGGTTGGCGGCCCAGATGACGGCGGCCACCTCGGTGGGGCAGATCTCGTCGGCGGGGCGGCCGCTGGGAAAGGTGATCTCGGCGGTGGGGATCCATTCGGGCAGGTTCTTCGGGGCCCGCTTCTGGTAGAAGAACTCACCCTCGACCCCGTCCACGAAGCGCTGGAGGGTGGTCGGCCGGTTGCGCAGGGCGCGGGTGATGCCGGGGCCCACGGCCAGGAAGTACTCGGCCACGTCCTTCTTGGTATAGCCCTTCTCCGGGAAGTAGACCTTGTCCGGACTGGACAGCCGGACGGGACGTCCGCCCGCGTCCAGCTCCACCGCTTTGCCCGCTGCTGCCATGTCGGCCACGGTAGGCCGGGCACACATATGGCGCATATCGGGAGACTCCGGCTGCCGGGCGGTCCACAATCGGGGCATGGATCTGCCGGTGATGCCGCCCGTGAAGCCGATGCTCGCCAAGTCCGTGTCCCGGATCCCGCCGGGGATGCAGTACGAGGCCAAGTGGGACGGCTTCCGGGCGATCGTGCACCGGGACGGCGACGAGGTGGTGATCGGCAGCCGCACCGGAAAGCCGCTCACCCGCTACTTCCCCGAGCTGGTCACCGCGGTCCGGGACAGCCTGCCGGCCCGCTGTGTGATCGACGGCGAGATCGTGATCGCGTACGAGGGACGGCTCGACTTCGACCGGCTCAGCGAGCGCATCCACCCCGCCGACTCCCGGGTGCGGCAGCTCGCCGAGCGGACCCCGGCCAGTCTGGTCGCCTTCGACATCCTCGCGGTGGACGACGACTCGCTCCTGAGCACACGGCAGTCGGAACGCAGAACGGTGCTGGAGGCCGCACTGTCCGGCGTCTCGGCGCCCGTCCACCTCGCCCCGGCGACCACCGACCCGGCCGTCGCGCAGGAGTGGTTCGAACAGTACGAGGGGGCCGGTCTCGACGGGGTCGTCGCCAAACCGCTCGATCTGCCCTACCGGCCGGACACCCGGGTGATGTACAAGATCAAGCATGAGAGGACCGCCGACTGCGTGGTGGCGGGCTACCGCCACCACAAGAGCGGCCCGGTCGTCGGATCGCTGCTGCTCGGCCTGTACGACGAGGCGGGCGTCCTCCAGCACGTGGGGGTCTGCGCGGCCTTCCCGATGAAACGCCGCGCGGAGCTGGTCACCGAACTGGAGCCGCTGCTCACGGACTTCACCGGCCACCCCTGGGGGGCCTGGCAGGACGCCGAGGCGCACGAGCACGCCCGGCTGCCCGGCACCCCGAGCCGGTGGTCCGGGAAGAAGGACCAGTCGTGGGTGCCGGTGCGCCCGGAGCGGGTCTGCGAGGTGGGTTACGACCACATGGAGGGCGACCGGTTCCGGCACACGGCCCAGTTCCGCAGGTGGCGGCCGGACCGCACCCCCGGCACCTGCACGTACGCGCAGCTGGAAGAGGTGGTGCGGTACGACCTGGCCGCGGTGCTCTCGGCCGGTGGCTGAACCGGAGTGCCCGCCCGGGCCGAACGGGCCCGGGATCAGTCGGCGGCCGGCGGCACCGAGGGCGTGGTGCAGGGCTCCGGGGTCGTGCTCGGCTCGGGCGACGGAGACTCCGTGGCCCCGGTGGTGTCGCTCGGGTCCGGCGACGGGGAGTCCGTCGCGCAGCCCGGACCGGGCTTCGTGGTGGTCGGGTCGGGGTCCGGACTGGTGGACGGGTCGGGACTGGTGCCGGGCCCTTGCCGTCGGTGACCGGATGGGTGCCCTTGCGGTAGAACTCCAGCCAGGACAGCACGGTGCGCAGATAGGTGTCCGAGTGGTTGTAGCTCAGGATCGCCCGGTCGAGATCGGCCCGTACCGTCAGATCGCGCGGTCCGGCGCAGAGGTAGGACCCGGCGGCCAGGGCCGCGTCGTAGACGTTGCCCGGGTCGCTGCGCCCGTCGCCGTTGCCGTCCCGCCCCCAGTGCGCCCAGGTCGAGGGGATGAACTGCATCGGGCCGACCGCCCGGTCGAAGGTCTTGTCCCCGTCGTACGCTCCGCCGTCGGTGTCCGGGATGTTGGCGAATCCCGCGCCGTTGAGCACCGGTCCGAGGATCGGCGAGAGCGTCGTGCCGCGGGCGTCGACCCTGCCCCCGCCCGCGTGCCCGGACTCGACCTTGCCGATGGCCGCCAGTAACTGCCACGGCAGCCCGCAGCCCGGGTCGCTGCGTCCCAGTGAGCTCTCCGCCCTGCGGTAGGCGGCGAGCACCGTGGCCGGAATCCCCGCCTCGGCCCACGACGCGGCGACGGCCGGGCTCTGCTTGACGCCCGGCTTCGGGGGCTCGGGGCTCTTCAGCGGCGGCAGTTCGGTGTGGTAGGAGTCGTCGTTGGGCACCTCCGACCACGTGACCTCGTCGGACTCCTGACGCTGTTCCTGCGTCTCCTCATGCGCCACGAGCCCCGGTCCCTGGGAGGCGGTGAGCGCTGCCATCGCGGCGACGGCGGCTGCGGTGCCGCCGAGTCCGCGGCGCATGGTGCCGTTGAACCTCATGCGTGCTCTCCTCTCCCCCGGCTCACCGGGAGAACGTGTCGATGGCCGATATCCGCCAGGTGCCGCCCCGGCGAACCGCGTCCACGGCGAACATCGCCGCGGCGTAGGTCGTCTCCTGCGACTTGCCGGTACGGGTGTTGCTCTGGTCGGCGAAGATCAGCAGCCGGGCCCGGTCGCCGTCGAGCAGTTGCACGCCGCTCTCGGTGACGGTCGTGGTGAGGACGAGCTTCTGCTTGGGTGCCTGCGCCCTTACGTCGGCGAGCATGTCCTCGTGCTGCTGTACCGCCTTGCCCACCAGGTAGGTCTTCACGGCGGTGTCGGCCCTGGCGGGCGAGGCGTAGTTGTACGAGAACACCGCGCCCACCGCCTCGGTGATCTGCCCCTTCACCTCACTGGTGCTGCTGATGTCGGTGAGGGCGGTGTTCTGCCGGCCGGGGTCGTCCCGCAGGCTGCCCGCCGAGGTGAGAGCCCAGGCGGCGAAGGAACCGAGAAGCACGGTCAGGACGCACAGGACCGCGGGCAGTGAGGCCCTCGGACCAAGTGGCCGCCCGGACCGCGACCCCTCCTTCTCCGGCTCCCCCTCGGGTTCGCTCCCGGCGCCGGGGCTGTCCTCGCCGGCTGCCGTGGCGCCCTCGGCCCCGCTGTCCGCGGGCTCGGCGTCCGGCTCGGCGGGCCTGGGCACGGTGGCGGTCGTGGCGGTGCGTGCTGCTGCGGCGACGGTGGCCAGGCGGCGCTGCCGGTTGACGAGGTGACGGGTCGTCGACATGTCCGGGGGTCCTCTCGGTGCGGGGTGGGAGTCGGTGGCGTCAGCCGGCCGTGTTGCCGACGGGCGCCTGACCGAGGGCGCTGAGCTTCCACCCCTCGGAGGTGCGGGTGAGCTGCCCGAGCATCCGGCTCTCCTTCACCGCGGGCTTGCCCTTCGGCGCGGTCACGGTCACCCGCAGCGCCACCATGACCCCGGCCCGGCCGGCCCGGTCGTCGAGCTCGGTGACCGCACCGGACAGCACCTTGGCCGTGCTGACGGTCTTCGCCTCCTGGATCTGCTTCACGAACGCGTCCCGTCCGTCGACGAGTTGCTGGTGCAGGTCGCCGGTGGTGGAGTCCTCCCAGCTGTCGAGCCCCTTGGCCAGCCGCTGGTGGTCGAGCGTGTTCATGTTCTGCACGGCCTGCTCGCCCGCGGCCAGCGCGTCGTCGCGGGTCTGCGCGTACGCCGCCGAGTCGTCGTGCGATGCCTGGTACCGGGACACTCCGCCCCAGCCCGCCGCACCGGCCGCCGCGACCGTCAGCACGATCGCCGCCGCCACCAGCGGATTCCTCGTCATCCGTACCCGTGCCATTGCTGCCTCTCCCTGCCGGCCCTGTGCCGTGCCGTGCTGTGCTGAGTCGTGCGGTGCGCTGTTCGGTGCCGCTGTGCGGACGTACTGCCGTACAGCGCTATCTGGAGGTGATCTCTACGATCGTCCAGCGTCCGTCGCGCAGTTGGGCGGTGACGGAGAGCTGCGCCGCCGCCGTACTGGCGGCCTTGCCCTGGCGTTCGTAGACCTGGTCCAGGAAGACGAGCAGATGCGCGCTGTCGTGGGTCAGCCGGGTCACTCCGGCGCGTACGACATGGGTGGTGAGGGTGAGCTTCTGGTCGGCTGCCTGCTTCTCGACCTGGCCGAACAGCGCCGCGTACTGCTGGAGTGCCTTGCCCGCCAGCAGTTGCTTCGCCGACTCCTTGGTGACGGCGGTGGCCGAGGGGCTGTAGGAGAAGACCTTGCCGAGCGCGTTGGTGACATCTCCCGCGACCCGGGTGGTCGCCTCGCTGTCGGTGAGCGCCGTGTTGGAGGTGGCGGGGGTGTCGCGCAGCTGACGGCCCATGGCGAAGAGACCGCCACCGGCCGCGAGCAGCGCCACGACCAGTACCCCTGCCACGAGGCGCAGCCTGCGGCGGCCCGCGCCGGACGCCGGCTCGTCCTGCCCCGGCTCGTCCTTCGCGGACTCCTCCGTTACGGCCACGTCCGTTACCGGCTCCCGCGTTCCGGACACGTCCGTTCCGGGCTCCTGCGGGCGTTCCCCGTCCGCGGTTGCCCCGAGTTCCCCGACGCCCTCCACATCCGTGCCGGTGGTCACGACCGTCGCCCCTCCCTGCCGCTTCATGTGCCGCTCCCGACCGGTATCGCCGTCAGTGCCTTGACCTTCCAGCCGTCCTCGGTCCGGGCGAGGGTGGCCTCGAACCGTTTGCGTTCGGTGCCGCCCTTGCCGGTGCGCGGAGTCACCCGGACATCGACGGTCGCGATCAGCTGCGCGGTACCGGTCCGCTCGTCGAGCGCGGTGAGCGCCGCGTCGGTGACCTTGCCCCTCGCCGTGGAACCGGACTTCGTCAGCTCGCTCGCGTCCTTGGTCCGGGTGCGCTTCAGCTGTTCGTGCAGGGGGCCGGTCGAGGACCGGAGCCAGCTGCTCAGACCGGCGTCCACGCTCTTGGCGTCCTTGCCGTCCAGGCTGTTGAGCCGGGCGAGGTGCGCTCTCCCGTCGGCCAGCGCGGTGTCCCGGCTCTTGGCGTACGCCAGGTCGTCGTCGCCGCGCGCCCGGGCGTACGACCAGCCGCCGAGTGCGCAGATCAGAATTGCGGCGGCGAGCAGTGCGGCCCAGCCGATCGATGTCCTCGTACGCGATGTCATGAGCCGCCTCCCTGGCCGAGACCCAGCAGACCGGCCATGCCGTCGGCGGCCGGGGCGGTGTCGGGGGTGACACCGAGTGCCCCGGGAAGCCGGTCCGTCGACCTGTCGTCGCCCAGGAGCATCGATCCGGGCTTGGCCGGCGGGGGCAGGGCCCCGCCCTTCGGTGCGTTCGCGCTGCCCCGGACGTTGACGCCCGTTCCGGGCGACGAGGTGCAGCGGGCCTTGGTGTTGAGCGCGGGGCCGGCCGTGACATCGAGCCCGTTGCGGTAGGTCGTCCCGCCGTAGCCGGAGGTGCAGGGCAGCGGCTCGAAGAAGGTGACGGACATACCGAACCGGGCGCCGTTCTCGTCCACGGCACTGGAGCCCACGGCCGCGACCGCCGGCAGCTTCACCAGCAGTTCCTCCAGTCCGCGCTGCCGGGTGACGGCGACGTCCGAGGTGGTGAGGAGGTTGGCGACGACCACGCCGAAGCTCGGGTCCAGGTCCCGCAGCAGTCCGCTGATCTGGCCGGTGGCGTCGGGGGCGACCGCGATCAGCTTGCGCAGATCGGTGTCGGACCCCTTCAGCTCGGCGGCCAGTTCCTCGGCACCGGACGCGAAGCCCTTGAGCGCGTCGCCCTGTTCGGCCTGGGTGCGCAGCACGGTCTCGCCGTCGATCATCAGCCGCGTGTTGACGGGCAGCGCGTCGTCGGCCGCCTGGACGAAGTCACTGCTGGTGTCGAGCAGTACCTGGAGGTCGTCGCCGCGCCCCTCGAAGGCGGTGCCGAATTCGTCGACGACCGTGCGCAGCGACTCCAGGTCGACGGAGCCGGCGAGGTCGTCGACGCTGGTGAGTACGTCGGTGACGGGGGCCGGGATCGTGGTGTCGGCCTGGTCGATGACGGAGCCGTTCGCCAGGTACGGGCCCTCGGTGCGGGTCGGGCGCAGATCGATGTACTGCTCGCCGACCGAGGAGAGGTTGGCGACGACGGCCTTGAGTGCGTCCGGGATGGGCGGGGAGCCCTTCTCGATGCGGAGTTCGGCCTCCACCCCGTCGTCGGTGAGCTCGATCGGCCCGACCCGGCCCACGGACACGCCCCGGTAGGTGACGTTGGAGTGGGTGAACAGGCCGCCGGTCTGCGGGAGCTGGACCTTGACGGTGTAGTAGCTGCGCATGCCGACGTAGTGGCCGAGGTCGGCGTAGCGCACCCCGAGGTAGCCGAGGACGAGCACCGCGATGATCAGGAAGGCGATGTTCTTGAGCCGGATGGCCAGGGTGATCATCGGTTGCTCCCCTTCGTGGCCGGCCCCGTGACCGAGGGAAGCGGCAGCGGCAGGGCCGCACCGGACTTCTGGGCCGTGCTGCCCTGGACGGCCGGGGGTGTGGTGCCGCCGGCCGGGTCGAGCGGCGGAATGATCTGGGTGCCGGGCAGCGCCGTCACATCCAGGTAGACGTTGAGGTAGTCGCCCTTCACGCCGCGCAGCACCTCATCGGTGAACGGGTAGGTCAGCAGCACCTGGAGCGAGTCGGGCAGGTCCTGGCCGGAGTCGGCGAGGGCCTGGAGGGTGGGTGCGAGGGCCTTGAGGTCGGCGACCATGTCGGCCTTGCTCTTGTTCACCGTGTCGACGGCGACGGTGGAGAGCGTGTCGAGCGAGCGCAGCATCGTCATGAGCGAGCCGCGCTGCTTCTCCAGGACCTTCATGCCGGGGCTGAGTTTGGTGAGGACCGTGCCGACGTCCTGTTTGCGGGTGGCGAGGGTGGCGGACAGCCGGTTGACGCCGTCGAGGGCGTCGGTGATGTCCCCCTTGTGGTCGTCCAGGTCGGTGACGAGGGTGTTGACCCGGCTGAGCATGGAGCGGACCTGGGGTTCCTGTCCGGTCAGCGCCTTGTTGAGCTCGGTGGTGATGGTCTTCAGCTGGTTGATGCCACCGCCGTTGAGGAGCATCGACAGCGCGCCGAACACCTCCTCGACCTCCGGGTTCCGGTTGGTCCGGGCGAGCGGGATGCGGTCCCCGTCGGCGAGGGCGCCCTTGGCGGTGCCGGATGCGGGGGGCGAGAGCTGGATGTACTTCTCGCCGAGCAGGCTGGACTGTTCCAGGTGCGCGTACGCGTTCGCGGGGAGTCTGATCCTCCCGTTGACCCGCATGGTGACCTTGGCGTTCCAGCTGCCCGGGGCCAGCGAGATCTTGGTGACCCGGCCGATGGCCACGTCGTTGACCTTCACCGAGGACTGCGGGGCGAGGCTGAGCACGTCCCCGAACTCGGCGGTGATCTCGTACGGGTGGTCGCCGAGGTCCGCGCCGCCGGGCAGCGGCACCTGGTCGATGCCGGTGAACGTCGGCAGGTCGACCGTGGTGACGATCAGGGCCAGGCCGACGCCCACCGCGAGCACGGCGGCGACGCCGGTCGCGCGGGCGCCGGGTCGGCGCGGTACGCGGCTCATCGCTTCGCCCCCTTCTTCTGCGTGGCGGTCTTGTCGGGGGTGCCGTAGACGGTGCCCACGGCGGGCAGCGGCAGCGAGGGCAGCGCCTGCTGGCGGGCGGCGTCCACGGGCGAGAGTCCGCTCAGGCCCGCGGACTCGTCCGTGAGTGGTCCGCCCATGGAGAGCTCGTTGAGGTTGGTGCGGCCGTTGATGGTGCGGTTCAACGGGTCGTAGGCCTTGATCACGTTGTCCGCGGCGAGCGGCAGCGTGTCCATCGACTCCGCGAGCGAGGCCCGTTGGTCGACCAGGGTCTGGGTGACCGGCACCAGGGCGTCCACGTTCGCCTTCAGGACGCCTCGGTTGTCCTTGATGAAGGTCTTGACCTGGCCGAGGGCGGTGCCCAGTTCCTTCAGGGCCGCGCTGAGGTTCGACTTGTCGTCGGCGAGGAATCCGGTGACCGAGTTGAGCTGCTGTTCGGCCTCGCGGACGTTGCCGTCGTTGTCCTTCAGCATGGTGGTGAAGGTCTGCAGGTAGGACAGGGTGCCGAAGAGGTTCCCGCTGCTCTTGTCGAGGGTCTTCGTCGCCTTGCCGAACTGCTCGATGGAGTCCCCGATCGCCTTTCCGTTGCCGTCGAGGTTCTTCGCTCCGGTGTCCAGGAGCTTCGCCAGCGCGCCGTCGGCGTTGGCCCCGTCGGGCCCGAGCGCGGTGGAGAGTTCCGTGATGGAGGCGTACAGCTGATCGACCTCGACCGGGGTCGCGTTGTGTGAAGCGGGCAGTTCGGCCTCGTCCGCCAGCACCGGTCCCCCTTTGTACGCGGGGGCGAGCTGGACGTACCGGTCGGCGACCAGGCTGGGGGCGACGACCACGGCATGCACGTCCTTGGGCACCTTGACGCCCTTGTCGACGCGGAGCCTGACCTCGACCTCCTCTCCCTTCGGCCGCACCGACTCGACGGTGCCGACCTTCACTCCGAGGATCCGCAGGTCCGATCCGGCGTACACGCCGGTGGCCTGGTCGAAGTAGGCGGTGACGGTCGTCCTGCCCTCGTCGTCCATGGCCAGCACGCCGGAGGTGGCCGCGACGGCCACGACGGCGAGTCCGGCGCCGATGCCGACGATGCGCGTGATTCTCATGTCAGCGGCCGCCTTGCTGCTTGGGTGGCATGCATCCGGTCGCCGGGGGCGTGCCGGCGGGGAGGTAGTCCCTCGGGACGACCCCGCAGACGTAGTTGTCGAGCCAGCGGCCGTTGCCGATCGTGTTGCCGACGAGCCGGTTGTAGGAACCCGCCAGCGACAGCACCTTGTCGAGGCTCTTGCGGTTCTTCACCAGGACGGCGGTGACCCGGCCGAGCGACTCCAGGGTGGGCTTCAGCTGCTTGTTGTTGTCCGCGACCAGGCCGGTGAGCTGGGTGCCGAGGTCCCGGGTGCCGGTGAGCAGCAGATGGATGGAGTCCCGCCGGGCCTGGATCTCGCCGAGGAGCAGGTTGCCGTCCTCCAGCAGGGTCTCGAAGCTGCTCTTCTTGTGGGCGAGGGTCTTGGTCAGCTGCTTGCTGCCCTTGAGGAGCGTGGCCAGCTGGGCGTCGCGCTGGGACACGGTCCTGGAGAGTGCGGAGAGCCCGTCGGCGGCGCTCTTCACATCGGGCGGCGAGTCCTTGAAGGTGGCGGAGATCGTCTCGAAGCTCTTGGCGAGCTGCTTGGTGTCGATCTCGCCGATGGTCTCGCCGAGTCCGTTGAAGGCCTGGGTGACGTCGTACGGAGAGGTGGTACGGCTCACCGTGATGCGCCGGTCCGGGTCCTGCGGCCCCGTGCCGAGCGGGTCGACGGCGAGGTACTTGTCGCCCAGCAGGGTCTTGATGGCGATGCCCACGGTGGAGGAGTTGCCGATCCAGGCGTCCTTGACCCGGAAGCTGACCTTCACCCTGGCGCCGTCGAGCGAGACTCCGGTGACCTCGCCGACCTTGACGCCGGCGATCCGTACCTCGTCGCCGTCGCCGAGCCCGGCGGACTCGGTGAAGTCGGCGGTGTAGGTGGTGCCGCCGCCGATGAAGGGCAGCGAGTCGGCGCGGTAGGCGCCGAAGCCGATGAGGGCCAGGACGAGGAGTCCGGCGATGCCGATGGCGACGGGGTTGCGTTCCCGCAGGGGTTTGATTCTCATGCCAGGCACCTCGGCTGGGTGATCGCGATGCCGGTGGGCGGCGCGCTGCCGTCCTCGGTGGTCACACCGCTGACCCTGGCCTCGCAGAGATAGAGGTTGAGCCAGGACCCGTACGAGGCGAGGCGGCCGATCGCCTCCATCTTGGCCGGGGTCTTCTTCAGGAAGTTCTCGATCTGCGGGGTTCCCTTGCCCAGCTGGTCCGAGAGCCGCCCGAGCTGCTTGATGTCGTCCTTGAGGGGCTGGCGTCCGTCCTGGAGCAGGTCGGCGGTGACGGTGGTCAGCGCGCCCATCGCGGTGACTGCCTGTCCGAGCGGCTTGCGGTCGCCGGAGAAGCCCGTGACGAGCTGCTGGAGCGTGTCGACGAGGTCGTTGAAGCCGGCCTCCCGGTCGTTGACGGTCTTCAGGACCGTGTTGAGGTTCTTGATCACCTCACCGATCACCTTGTCCTTGGCCGCGACCGTGGAGGTCAGTGAGCCGACGTGCTGGAGGATGCTGTCGACGGTGCCGCCCTCGCCCTGGAGCACCTGGACGATGGAGCCGGCGAGCTGGTTGACGTCGGGCGGGGACAGTCCTTCGAAGAGCGGCTGGAAGCCGTTGAAGAGCTGGGTCAGGTCGAGCGCGGGTGTGGTGCGTGAGAGCGGGATGGTCGCTCCGGCGTCGAAGCTCCTGCCGACCGGTCCGGCGCCCTGGTCGAGGTCGATGTAGCGCTGGCCGACCATGTTGAGGTACTTGATCGAGGCGGTCACCGAGGCGGGGAGGCTGCGCCCCTTGCGGACGGCGAAGCCGACCTCGGCGAGCCGCTTGTCCGCGACCTTGATCGACTCGACCTGCCCGACCTTGACCCCGGCGATCCGTACGCTGTCGCCGACGATCAGCCCGGTGGCGTCGGTGAACCTCGCCTTGTACGTGGTGGTGTCACCGACCCCGGTGTTGGCGATGGACAGCCCCAGGACGGTGGTGGCCAGGACGGTCACCAGGATGAAGACGATCGATTTCGCGAGCGGTCCCGCGAGGGAGCGGCGCTTCACTTGAGCTTCACCTCCGCGCCGCGGAAGGCCGGACCGATGAGCACGCTGCTCCAGTCGGGCAGGGTCTGCGGCTGGACTTTCAGTGAGGGAGCGACCAGCTCGTTGACGAGCCGGCTCTCCTGCGGGGAGTTGGGCATGCCGAGAGAGGTGTCCGTGGCCTTGGGCCCGGTGCCGGCCGCCTCGCCGGCGGCCGCCTTGTCGCCGGGGGCCGGCGATGCGGCAGCGCGTCCGGCGGCCGTCGGCGCGGCCGTGCCGACGTACGGCACGGAGTAGCAGTGCGGTCCGCCGGTCGCGTCGTAGACCGGGGTGTCCTTGCCGGGCACGTACTTCCCCTTGGACTTCACGGACTTGACGGTGACGTGGAGGCCGGGCTGTCCGGTGCCCTTGCCGAGCGCCTTGTCCATCGCCGGGACGAACCCGGCCACGGTCCGCAGGGTGCAGGGGAACTCGTCGGAGTACTTCGCGAGGAGTTCCAGCGTCGGCCTGCCCGTGGCGGAGAGCCGGATCAGGTTGTCCTTGTTCTCCTGGAGGAACGTGGTGAGGTCATGCGCGGAGGCGGTCGTGGAGCCGTAGAGATCGGCGAGCTCCGCCTGCTGGTCGGCGATGGTGCCGCTGGTGGTGGTGAAGTCGGTGAGTGCGTCCAGGACGTCCGGTGCGGCGTCCCCGTACACCCTGCTCACTTTGACGAGTTCCTTGATGTCGGCGTTGAGCGTGGGGAGCTGGGGGTTGAACTTCTGGAGGTGCGCGTCGAGCCTGACGAGGGTGTCGCCGAGCTTCTCGCCGCGTCCCCGGAGTGCCTGGGAGACCGCGTTGAGGGTGGCGGAGAGCTTCTCCGGCTGCACCGCGGTCAGCAGCGGCAGGACGTTGTCGAGGACCTCTTCCAGTTCGATGGCGTTGCTGGAGCGGTCCTGCGGGATGACGGCTCCGGCCCGCAGCGTCCGCGCCGACGGCACGGCGGGCGGTACGAGCGCCACGAACCGTTCGCCGAACAGGGTGGTGGGCAGCATCTGGGCGGTCACGTCGGCCGGGATCCGGTCGAGTTTGCCGGGCTGGATGGCCAGGGTGAGGCGGGCGCCCTCGCCGTCGGCCGAGATGTCGCGGACCTGCCCGATGACGACTCCGCGCAGCTTCACATCGGCGTTGTCGTGCATCTCGTTGCCGACGCTCGCGGTCCGTACCGTCACGGTCGCGTCGTCGGTGAAGTCCTTGTTGTACACGGCCACCGACACCCAGATGAGTACGGCGGGCACGAGCAGGAGGGCCACTCCGGCGAGTCTGCGGCGAGCGGTCTGCGTGGTCCGGGTGTTCATCAGCCGGCCACCTTCACCGTCGTCGTGGCGCCCCAGATGGCGAGCGAGAGGAAGAAGTCGGTGACGCTGATCAGCACGATCGCGTTGCGCACCGACCGGCCGACCGCCACCCCCACCCCGGCGGGTCCGCCGGTGGCGTGGAAGCCGTAGTAGCAGTGCGCGAGGATCACCATCACGCTGAAGATCAGCACTTTGAGCACCGACAGCAGCACGTCCTGCGGGGACAGGAACAGATTGAAGTAGTGGTCGTAGGTGCCGGCCGACTGCCCGTTGAACAGGACGGTGACGTAGCGGGAGGAGACGTAGGAGGAGAGCAGCCCGATCGCGTAGAGCGGGATGATGGCGACGACCCCGGCGATGATGCGGGTGGTGACGAGGTAGGGCATGGACCGCACCCCCATCGCCTCCAGGCCGTCGATCTCCTCGTTGATCCGCATGGCGCCGAGCTGCGCGGTGAAGCCCGCTCCCACGGTCGCGGAGAGCGCGAGTCCGGCGACGAGCGGGGCGATCTCACGGGTGTTGAAGTAGGCGGAGATGAAGCCGGTGAAGGCGGCGGTGCCGATCTGGTTGAGCGCCGCGTACCCCTGGAGGCCGACGACCGTTCCGGTGGCCAGCGTCATCGCGATCATCACGCCGATGGTGCCGCCGACGACGCCGAGGCCGCCGCTGCCGAAGGCGACTTCGGCGAGGAGCCGCTGCACCTCTTTGAGATAGCGCCGCAGGGTCCTGGGGATCCAGAGCAGCGCCCTTACGTAGAAGGTGAGTTGGTCACCGGATCGGTCGAGCCAGCTGAGCATCGACATCGGTCAGCTCCCCTTCGCGGGGACGATCTGGAGGTAGATCGCCGTGAGGACCATGTTCACGAAGAACAGCAGCATGAAGGTGATGACGACGGACTGGTTGACCGCGTCCCCGACCCCCTTCGGCCCGCCGCGCGGGTTGAGGCCGCGGTAGGCGGCGACGATGCCCGCGATGAAGCCGAAGATCAGGGCCTTGATCTCGCTGATGTACAGGTCGGGCAGCTGGGCCAGGGCGGAGAAGCTGGACAGATAGGCGCCGGGGGTGCCGTGCTGCAGGATCACGTTGAAGAAGTAGCCGCCGAGGGTGCCGACGACGGAGACCAGTCCGTTCAGCAGGACGGCCACCAGCATGGTGGCCAGCACCCGCGGGACGACGAGGCGCTGGACGGGCGAGACGCCCATGACCTCCATCGCGTCGAGCTCCTCGCGGATCTTGCGTGATCCGAGGTCGGCGCAGATGGCCGACCCGGCGGCCCCGGAGACCAGCAGCGCCACGATGATCGGGCTGGCCTGCTGGATGACGGCGAGGACGCTGGCACCGCCGGTGAACGACTGGGCGCCGAGCTGCTGGGTGAGGGAGCCGACCTGGAGCGCGATGACCGCACCGAACGGGATGGAGACGAGGGCGGCGGGCAGGATGGTGACGCTGGCGACGAACCAGAACTGCTCGATGAACTCCCGCACCTGGAAGGGCCGGCGGAAGGTCTCGCGGCACACGGTCCCGGCAAGGGTGAAGAGCCTGCCCGTCTCGCGCAGCGGGGCGAACAGCCGGGTCGGGCGTCTCTGTTCGGGCGCCTTCTCCGGCACCCGGTCCGCGGGCGGCCCGGGGGGCCGCACCGGTATGGGGGCGGTCACGGGCGTCCACCGCCGGCGGCCGGGCTGTAGCTGTTCAGGATAGCCGTACGGGCGGCCTCCGGCAGCTGCCCCATCATCGACATGACCCGTTCCCGGCGGCGCAGCGCGCCCTGCCGTACGGGCAGGCCCGGCGAGGGCTCCAGCTGCGGGACCACGGTGCGCACGGCGTTGGCCGAACTGATGCCCTGCCCGTAGCCGTTGACCTCCTCGGCGGCGAGCGTGGCGGCGTCCTTCTCCTCCGACATGCCGATGGGTCCTTCGCGGCGGCCGGAGAGGAACTGCGAGACGACGGGCAGATCGCTGGTCAGCAGGACCTCGCGCGGTCCGAAGGTGACGAGGTTGCGGCAGAAGAGCATGCCCATGTTGTCCGGGACGGTGGCCGCGATGTCGAGGTTGTGGGTGACGATCAGCATCGTCGCGTCGATCTGTGCGTTGAGGTCGATGAGCAGCTGGGAGATGTAGGCGGTGCGGACCGGGTCGAGCCCGGAGTCCGGCTCGTCGCAGAGAATGATCTGCGGGTCCAGGACGAGGGCGCGCGCCAGGCCGGCCCGTTTGCGCATACCGCCGGATATCTCGCCGGGCAGTTTGTCCTCGTCGCCGAGAAGGCCGACGATATCGATCCGCTCCATGACGATCCGGCGGATTTCGGATTCCTTCTTGCGGGTGTGCTCGCGCAAGGGAAAGGCGATGTTGTCGAAGAGCGACATCGATCCGAAGAGCGCACCGTCCTGGAACATGAGACCGAAGAGCTTCCGGGTCTCCATGATCTTCCGCTCGGGGCTGTTCACCATGTCGACGCCATTGATGAGTACGCGCCCCTGCTCGGGCTTGAGCAGACCGATGAGGGATTTCAGGAAGACGGTCTTTCCGGTACCGGAAGGACCGAGCATCACGCTCACTTCACCGGCGGGCAGAGTGAGGCTGACATCCTGCCAGATGTTCTGTTTACCGAAGGATTTCGTAAGGCCTTCAACGACTACTTCGATTCCCATCGGCCCTCCCTCGACGTGTCGGTGAACGAAGTCATCTGTCAGCGCTCCGGCTCTGAGAAATCCAATGGCGGCTCGTCACACATGCACCAGGAGGCGCACGTTATGTCCGCCGAAACCGCCAGGACAAGCCGTTGAACAGCGGAAATCGACGAACAAGGTGCTCGGTGTGGATCACTTGTCACCGAGTGACAAAGCCGTGCACCGGCTTTGTCGGAATCTGCGCAAGATCTCCGGCGTACGAGTCGGGGCCCCCGGTCCACGGAGGCCGGAGCCGCGAGACCCCGACAGCGGGAGCGCCGCCCCCGGACGGAGAGTTCGGGGCCGAGGCAATCCCGGTGCGGAATCCGGGTCAAGGGGGGCGCGACCTGGACTCCACGTGCGTCGAACGAACAGTTGCGGACGCGTTTCCGCGCTGCTCACCTGGGACGCTACGGCTCAGTAACCTGCCTTCGCAATAGCGGTCCCTGAACTTTTTGCGCAGCTGTTCACGGCAGGGTTGTTTTTGTACGGAGGTGAGCAGGGACCCACGTGGGGTTGTCGAAAGTTGAGCCCTCCTGGAACTCCCGCCACCCTTCACTGTGCTCACTTTCGTATGGAACAGCCCACGACGATGCCCGCCCCGCCCAGGAGATTTCCCGGACGGGGCGGGCATCGTCATGCACAGCGAGGAAATACACGGAGAGCAGAGCGGGACAGCGTACCTCTGCGCGTCCGCCGGCGTTACTTCACCGCGGAGTGCCAGTACTGGGAAAGCACCTTCCCGTCGTTGGGAAGGACGAGCCCCGGGGCGGTGAGCGCACCGCTGTACGTCGAGGCGTTGTTCAGCGTGAGGTGGTTGTTCCCGGAGGTGGACGGCAGGCCCGTCTTCAGGTTCACCGCCCAGCTCAGGATTCCGCCCAGACCGCAGCCGGTGGCCTTCGGCACGGAGAACGTGGTGTCGCCCTGGTTGTTTCCGGTGAGCGCGAACCTGAGCATCGCGCCCTCGGTGGCGTTGGGCGTGCCGTCACCGTCGAACCGCTGGATGGCGATGGCCGGAGCAGTGGTGTTCTGCGGACGCAGAATCACCGGGTCCGCGGCCGAGCCTATGTAGCAGTTGGAGCCGAGGAGCGGGTTCTCCAGGTGTATCCGCACGGGCAGCTTCACGATCGGCTGCCCGGTGCTCAGCCCGGCCGGCAGATTGAACTCGGTGGGCGTACCGGCGGACTCCACCGTCGCCTTCACCTTGTTCAGACTGACGTCGGTGATCTGCTGGCAGACGGCGGTGACGACCGGAATGTCACTGGGGCACATGAGCCCGAGCAGCCCGCCGGGTATCGACGTCGGCGCACCGACGATCGCCCCGCCCGCGGGCGGAACGACCTTGAACGTACCGGCGGCCGTGTCCTGGATGACACCGAACTGCATGTCGTTGGCGCCGGTGGTGGCCTCCGTACTGCCCAGCTTGATGGCACCGCTGGGCGAGTACGAGGACACACACGACGCCACGAAGTCCTGGCCGTCCGCCGCGAGCATGGCGGGATCGTCGACGGGGCAGCGGGAGAAGGGCGCCCAGTGCCCGTTGAGGTTCGCGGCGGTGACGGCCGCCGAGGCGGAAAGAGGTGTCAGCGGAATCGCGACCACCGCGGCGGCGCCGGCGGCGAGCAGGCCGGTGCGCCATCTCTTCGGGACAGCTCTCATTACTCCCTCAATTCATGGTGGGCTGAGCGGAATGGAATGATTCGGTTCCGGTGGAGAAAGCAGCAGGACGGGAAGGGAATCAGCGCTGCGGCTTGGGAACCTGAACCGGCTGGCTGTCCTGCGTGCACACGGTCGGCGATTGCTGTGCCGCCGCGCAGGGCGCCGCCTGGACCTGCTTCACGGCGCCGGGAACACCCGATATGGAGGCGGTGAAGAGATCGTCCAGGTCCTCACCGACACCGCACCCCGAGAACGGCGGAAGGGTGACCTGGCCGGTGAGCACACCGCCCGTGACCAGTGTGTAGCCGGTCTGAACCCCGTCCTTGAGAACCATGTCTCCCTGCAGCGGCAGGGTGAACGGACGCTCCGTACGGCAGTTGGCGCCGACGTCCAGGGCGACGCCGTTGACCTTCACGTCGTGCAGCCGCAACTGGAGCTGGATTTCGATGGTGGTCTTGCCCTCGCTGTTGCCCGGGCCGAGGATCTTCAGGTCGGAGTGGATATTGGGCGCCGGTTTGCCGTCCGGACCGGCGGCCGGTGGGATCTGGGTCATCTCCAGGGTCGCGGTCGTCGGCATGAAGCCGAACGTCAGGAACGTGCCTGTGGCCGGAGGCAGTTGCGGCTTGCCCTGATAGTCCAGCGTCGCCGTAGAATCCTGGAACAGATGGACAAGGCCGTCCAGGATCTTGATCTCGGTCGCGCCCTGCTCGATCTGCGTGCACGCGACCGGGAACAGCGTGGCGCTCTTGAGCTTGGCGACGTTCGCGTAGCCGGTGACATAGGCGTTCAGGCTGAACTGGTCCTCCGGGTCACCCACGCAGCGCGGTGCCTTCCCGTCCTGGAGGACGGAATTCGCCGGATCGCCCACCTTCGGAGTCCCGGCGTCACGATCGGGTCCGCTGCTTCCGGCGGCCTTTCCCTCCTCGGTCCCGGAGGGCTCCGGCGAAGGCCATTGCGGGTCGCCGGCGACCGGCACGCTTCCGAGTGCCAGGTCCTGGTCCGGCTCCGGAGTGCACGTCAGCAGTACGGCCGCGGGCTCGGCCGAGGGCTCGGCGGACGCGCTGTCCGGCTTCGGCGAGGTCAGCAGTGCGGTCAGTTTCCCCGCCGTGAAGGTGAGGTCGCCGGACGAGCCGGCGGTCACCGAGGGAACGGCTCCGGAGGAGGTGAAGGTGAACTCCCCCGTATCCGGGACGGCCACCGGATCACCGGTGGTCCCGATCCACACGGTCGAGGCGGTGTGGTCACCCTGCGCCACGCCCATGGTCAGTTGCGTCTCCACCTCGACGCCGGCCGTCCCCACGTCGGCCAGGTCCGGCAGTCCGGCCTCGGGCAGGGTCAGCTCGGTGCTCACGTCGCTGAGCTGAACGGGCTGGTCGACCGCGGCCTCCTCCGGAACCGTCGCGGACACCCGGACCGCGACCTTCTTGGCCCCGGAAGGAAAGTCGCAGCCGTACTTCACATCGATGCGAACGTCACGACCACCGGCGGATGCCTGCGCACCCGGGATCATTCCGGCCATGAGGACCGCGGCCAGAACGGCTCCGCTCCGTGCCGTCGCACGCCCACGGCTCCGCCCCGTTGTGCCGCGCGTCATCATGCTTCGTCATTCCCTTCCATCGACGGTGCAGACCGCACGGCAGGAATCCCGCGGTGCGGTCTGCTGGTTCGACTGTCCGGCAGTCCGTCAGCTGCCGACAATGCTCGTGATCCCGGTGACGCTGTAGGTGCCCGTGAAGGTCGGGTGGGCTCCGTTGGCGACGATGCCGGCACACGCGGCGGTGGCACCCGAGACGGTCAGCTGGCGGGTGCTGTTGGAGACGGCCAGCTTCTTGGTGCTGTTGGTGTACGTCGCGTTGACCTCACCCGTGACGTTGAAGGTGCAGGTGAGGACCGTGAGCTTGGCCTGGATGTTCTTGATGTAGCCGGTCGTCACACCGGAGGCGTAGTCCTGCGCCACGAGCTGCCAGGCCGGCGTGGTCGTGGCGACCGGCGTCACCGGGCCGAGAGCACTCGTGCACGGGCTTGCCGTCGTGCCGAAGGTGGCCGAGGTGATGTTGCCGACGGTGGCGGGGTTGCCGGTGGCGCTGAACGCGGATCCGCTCGCGCCCGCCGTCGGGCAGGTGAGCGGAATCCCGCTCACCGACAGGACCGTGTTGGTCGAGACAGCCGTGAACGGGGCCGGGTTGGGCGCGACGGTCCATGTGGTGGCGGGGATCGCCATGGCCTGGGTGGCCCCGAGCACGACGGCGACGGAAGCCACGCCGGTGGCGACGGCGATCTTCTTGAGGGCATTACGCACAGTTAGTTCCTCCGATTCGACAATGCGGGTGGCACTGCTTGCGGGGACGTGCTCCACAGCTGCCCAAGGGGCAGGAAGCACGACTACGAACCAATTCTCCGAGGGGAGACGTACACTCTCGGCCACATATAATCTGTGACAGGCCGTGACGTTACTTGCGAGAAACTTCCAGCACAATCCTGCTGGCGAAGATTCTCGCCAGCAGCTGTTTTTGTCATCCGTAGGTCACTAAACGGCTCAGATCAATTGTCACTTGGTGCGCAATTTCCCGGCCCGGGCCGGCCGTCCGGACCGGACGCCGCTCAACCGGCTGGAGGACGGCCCCGGTCCGGCCGGTCGTCCGGACTTCGCCGACGCCCGTACATGGTGGTACCAGCCACACTCTCGACTGTTGTCCGAAATTGACCACTCCCACCCCACCTGCGCCGGAGCCCCGCAACAGGGCGGAAGTGTGTGCACCTTGCACTTCGATCTTGCACAAGTGGTGCGCATGGCCGCTGACTTGGTCTATCTTCATCGCGGACTTGATACGCACCTGTCGGTTCGTGGGAGCGCGGTCCCCCACCGCCTCACCCCCACCGGGCGCCGGAGAGCAAGGGGACACGTCATGCCGAAAGTCATTTCGCCATTGGACACGGGGGATCCGCTGGGACCGCTTCCCCAGGAGTTCGCCGCGATCATGCGGCCCGAACTCCCGAGTCTCATCAAGGAGATCGGCGTCGAGGTCACCCGGGCCTATCCGGAATACGCGCGTCTTCTCAGCGGCCCCAATGGCCATGCCATCCGGGTCGGCGTCGAACAGAGCCTCTCCTCGTTCGTGGACCTGGTCGCCGAACCGTCCACATCGACATCACTGCGTGACGACATGTGCCGCCGGTTCGGACGGTTCGAGGCATATGAAGGCCGCACCATGGAAACGCTTCAGGGCGCCTATCGGCTCGGGGCCCGCGTCGCACTGCGGCGGGCGAAGAAGGTCGGCCGCAGTTACAACTTCTCGCCGACCCTGATGCTCAGTTTCGCCGACGCGCTCTTCACCTACATAGACGAGCTCGAATCGCTCTCCCGCGAGGGGTTCCTGGAGGTGCAGTCCCAGAGCGGCGAACAGGGCGAGGCCATGCGCCGGCGTCTGCTGCACCTGATCCTGGCCGGGCGCCCCGTCCCCCGTTCCGCCATCGCCGAGCTGTGCGAGCAGACCGGGTGGACACTGCCCAAGGAGGTCACCCTCGTCGCGGTGCGCGCCCCCGCCGGGCTCGACCGGGTCAGCGCCGACCGAGACGTACTGGCCGATCTCAGCGATCCCCAGCCGCACTTACTGATCCCGGGGCCCCTCGACGACGCGCGAAGATCCATGCTCGACCAGTCGCTCCTCGGCACCCGCGCCGCGATCGGGCTGACCGTCCCCACCGCTCTGGCCTCGGACTCGATCCGCTGGGCCAGGAGGATCCTCGAACTCGTCGACACGGGCGTCATCGACGACGCGCCGTTCGTCCTCTGCGAGGACCACCTGATCACGCTGTGGCTGCTGTCCGACCCGGTCCTCCTGGACCAGCTCGCCCAGCGCGAACTCGCGCCCATCGCCGCGATCAGCGCCACCCGCCGGGAGCGGCTGGTGGAGACACTGCGCATCTGGCTCGACACCCGCGGCACCGCGGCCCACATGGGCGAACTCCTGGATGTGCACCCGCAGACCGTCCGCTACCGCATGCGCAACCTGGAGTCCATCTTCGGCGAGCAACTGGTCGACCCCGAGAGCAGGTTCTCCACCGAGGCGGTACTGCGGGCGCTGCAACTGCAGGCCCGGAGTCAGGAATCCGCCCTGTAGTAGTCCCGCAGAACGGTTTCCGGCCGGATCACGGCCCTCGCGTCGAGTCAACTTACTTATGGGTAAGGCGAAATACCCGGTCACTCCCAAACGGTTGCCACACGGAGACGTTCTCAACGAGAAACCCGGAACTGCGTCCCGTACACATGGAGGAGTCGGCCGCCCGCCCGGCGGCCGTACCGCACGACCTCCTGGCCACCATTCGAGAGGGAACCCCCATGACCGCCTCGCACCTGCTCGTCCCCGTGCCGATCCCGGACCGGGTCGCCGCACTGATCGGGTCCTGCATCCCGCCGCACATCCTGGAGGCGGAGTTCGACGCCGAGTGCGCCGCGCGCGAGGTCCGCAGGTTCCGCGGTCCACGGCTCGGCATCGAGGACCAGGCCGACCGTGAGCACGCCCTGTCGGAACTGGCCCGCGCCAATAAGCTCCTGGCCGCCCATCACCCCCTGCTGACGGTGCGCCCCGGCAGCTCCTGGTGACTCCCCCGCGGCGCACCGGCGCCCGGCCCCGCCTTGCGGTGGGGCGGACCGGCGCTTACCTTACTCAAAAGTAAGTTTACTCCAGAGTAAGGAACTGGCGTGGCCGACAACAGCAGCGGCAACCTCACCGGTGAACTGGCCGCACTCGACTTCGCGGCCGTCTCCCCGCCGGAGTTCGCCCGGATCGTGAAGGGTCTGTCCGCCAAGCAGCTCGGCGAGGTCATGCACGGTGAACTGCGCACCCGGGTGCTCGGTGAGGTCTTCGGCCGGATGAGGCAGCAGTTCCGCCCGGACGCCGCGGGACAGCTCAACGCGCTGATCCGCTGGAAGATCACCGGGGACACCGACGCGGTTTTCGAGACCTCGATCGCGGACGGCAGCTGCACCGTCAGCGAGGGCCGCTCCGAGGCCGAACCGCGCACGACCCTGGTGATGGGGGACGCCGAGTTCCTCAAACTGGTCTCCGGCAACGGCAATCCCGTCACGATGTTCATGATGCGCAAGCTGAAGGTGGCCGGCGACGTCGGCCTCGCCTCGGGCCTCACCCGGTACTTCGACATCCCGAAGGCCTGAGCCGATGAGCTACTTCTCCCTCGCCCTCACCGAGGAGCAGCAGGACCTCCGCAACTGGGTGCACGGCTTCGCCGCCCAGGTGGTGCGCCCGGCAGCCGCCGAATGGGACGCCCGCGAGGAGACCCCCTGGCCGGTCATCCAGGAAGCGGCCCGGATCGGCCTGTACGGGTTCGAGTCGCTGGCCGACATGTACGGCGACCCCACAGGGCTCTCCCTCCAGATAGCCAACGAGGAACTGTTCTGGGGCGATGCCGGAATCGGCATGGCACTCTTCGGCACCTCCCTCGCCGTGGCCGGGATCTTCGCCTCCGGCACACCGGACCAGCTCGCCGAGTGGGTTCCGCAGTGCTATGGCGACGAGGACGACCCCAAGGTGGCGGCGTTCTGCGTCTCCGAACCACAGGCCGGTTCGGATGTCTCCGCCATGGCCACGAAGGCCCGTTACGACGAGGCCGCGGACGAGTGGGTGCTCTCCGGCCAGAAGGCGTGGATCACCAACGGCGGGATCGCCGGGATCCATGTGGTCGTCGCCTCGGTCGACCCGGCGCTCGGCGCCCGCGGGCAGGCCGCGTTCATCGTGCCGCCCGCCACGAAGGGCCTGGAGGCGGGCCGCACCATCAAGAAGCTCGGCCTGCGCGCCTCGCACACAGCGGACGTCTTTCTGGACGACGTCCGGGTCCCGGGGCACTGTCTGCTCGGCGGAAAGGAGAAGCTGGACGCCCGGCTCGCCCGCGCCCGCGAGGGCGGCAACGCCAAGGGGCAGGCGGCGATGGCGACCTTCGAGGTCAGCCGCCCCACCGTCGGCGCCCAGGCGCTGGGCATCGCGCGCGCGGCGTACGAGTACGCGCTGGAGTACGCCGGACAGCGCGAGGCGTTCGGCCGTCCCATCATCGAGAACCAGTCGATCGCCTTCGCGCTGGCCGACATCCGTACCGAGATCGAGTCCGTGCGGCTGCTGATCTGGCAGGCCGCCTGGATGGCCCGCAACGACCGGACCTTCGACGCGGGGCAGGGTTCCATGTCCAAGCTGCGCGCCGGTGAACTCGCCGTGTCCGCAACGGAGAAGGCCGTGCAGATCCTCGGCGGCGCCGGGTACAGCCGGGAGCATCCGGTCGAGCGGATGTACCGCGACGCCAAGATCTACACGATCCTCGAGGGGACCAGCGAGATCCAGCGCCTGGTCATCGCGCGGGCGATCTCGGGGCGCCACATCCGCTGAGCCGGTGCGGGGCGCCCGTACGGACGCCGTCCGTGCGCCACGGGTCCACGGACGACATCCGCACCCGTATCGGCCGGCCTCCCCGTCGGGCGGCGGCCCGGCGATCCGTGCCGCCGCCCCGGTTCAGCCCGCGACCGGGGTGAACCGCACCGGCAGCGACCGCGGCCCCCGGGTGAAGACGCCCTGCTCGGACGGGGTGAATCCGTCCGCGAGCCGCACGTCGGGCATCGCGTCCAGCAACTGGTTCACCCCGGTCTCCACCTCGGCCCTGGCCAGCAGCGCGCCGACACAGAAGTGCCTGCCCAGGGCGAACGCCAGATGATCGGCCGCCGCGGAGAACGCCGTGGTGCTCGTCAGGTCCGTGCGGAAGATGTCGAACCGGTCCGGATCGCGGTACCGGGACGCGTCCCGGTTGGCCGAGCCGATCAGGCAGGTGACGGTCGACCCCGCGGGCACCCGGCCGCCGCCGAGCTCCACCTCGGTGGCGGTCTGGCGCATGATCATGTGCACCGGCGGGGTGAAGCGCAGCGTCTCGGCGAAGGCCCGGTCGATGAGGCCGCGGTCCTCCCGTACGGCCGCGAGCTGCTCGGGGTGGGTCAGCAGGTTGGCGAAGATCGAGGCGATGGCCTTGTCGGTGGTCTCGCCGCCCGCGGCCAGCAGCAGGCTGCAGAAGGCCTTGATGTCCTCGTCACTCATCCGTACGCCGTCGACCTCGGCCGCGCAGAGGGCGGAGAGCAGATCGTCGCCGGGTGCGGCCCGGCGCTGCTGGATGACCGGGATCATGTACGCGGCGAATTCCTGCCGGGTCCGCTCGCCGGCCGCCGCCACCTCCGGGTCGCCCGCGAGGTTGCCGAGGAAGGCGATGACGGTGGTGTACCAGCCGTGGAAACGGTCGTGGTCCGCCTTGTCCAGGCCGAGCATGTCCGCGATGACCAGGACGGGGAGGCGGGTCGCGAACGCGTCGACGAGATCGGCCGTGCCGGTGTGCCGGAAGGTGTCGACCAGCTCGCGGGAGTTGCGCTCGATGACCGGGAGGAACTTCTCCTGGAGGTCGGTGCCCCGGAAGGCCGGGGCGACCAGGGCCCGGCGCACGGCGTGCTCACGGCCGCTGAGCTGGAGGATGGTCCTGCCGTGAACGGGTTCGATCTGCCAGTCGTAGTTGTCGGTGGTGAATTCCCCCGCCTTGTCCTTGAAGACCCGTTCGACGTCCTCGTAGCGGGAGACGATGTAGCTGTTCGTGGCCTCGTGCCTGATCAACGGGGCGCTCTCGCGCATGGTCCGGTAGGCCCCGTAGGGATCTGCGGCGAAGGCGGACGAGAGAATGTCGGGCGCGGGCGGCTCTTGCGAGGCGAGCGACTCTTGCGGGGCAGACGTCATGACGCTCCAGGGTCGTTGACGGGCAACGCCGCCCAGGTTATTGACCACCCGTCCGCTCATACACCCCTTGGGGGAACACCATGGCCGCCGGCTCGCGCCCGTCCGTCCTCTTCGTCACCGACCTCGCCTACGAGGCCCGCGGGCGCCGCTACTGCGCCGAGGACATCTTCCTGACCTCACGGCTGCGCGAGGACTTCGACACGGCACTCTGCCACCCGCGCGACGCCGCCGCCCTGCTGGACGGCTTCGACATGGCCGTCATACGCAACAGCGGCCCGGTGCTGCACTACCAGGAGGCGTACGACGCCTTCTGCGCACGGGCCCGGGAACTGGACGCACGGGTCTACAACCCGCTGACCGGCCGGGGTGACATGGCCGGCAAGCAGTACCTGGTCGACCTGAGCCGCGCCGGGTACCCGGTGATCCCCACCGTGGACCGGGTGGCGGACCTGGGGCTGCTGCCCCGGGCCGACGGCTATGTGATCAAGCCGAAGCTGGGCGCGGACTCGGTGGGGCTGCGTTTCGTGCGGACCCCCGAGCTGTCCGCCGAGCTGTCCAGCGAGACGGACGGGACCCAGCTGATCCAGCCGCGGATCGACTTCCGCTACGAGGTGTCCTTCTACTTCGTCGACCACGACTTCCAGTACGCGCTGCACGCGCCGCACCCGGAGCGGCGGTGGGTGCTGGAGCCGTACGGGGCGAGTGCGGCGGATCTGGAGTTCGCCCGGTCCTTCGTGGAGTGGAACACCCTCGACCACGGCATCCAGCGGGTCGACGCGTGCCGGACGGCTGACGGCGAACTGCTGCTCGTCGAGCTGGAGGACCTCAATCCGTACCTCTCGCTGGACCGGGTGGCAGAACCGGTGCGGGAGGCGTTCGTGACCCGGATGAAGGCGTCACTGCGGGATCTGCCGGCCTGACACGTCCGGCCCTCCACCGCATGCGGGTGGCACGGCGCGGTGTGAGGGTGCAAGCGTGACCACTGCCAGCGAGACCGTCCCCGCCGGGCAGAGTGCCGCCGCACCGCCGCTGCTCGATCCGCGCCGCCGCAACATCGTCTTCGCCACGATCGTGCTGGGCATTCTGCTGGCCGCGCTGGACCAGACGATCGTGGGTACGGCACTGCCCACGATCGTCTCGGACCTGGGGGGCGCCGCCCATATGTCGTGGGTGGTCACGGCGTACCTGCTCGCGGAGACGGTGGCGACGGTCCTGGTCGGGAAGTTCGGCGACCTGTTCGGCCGGAAGATCGTCTTCCAGCTCTCGGCGATCATCTTCATCACCGGTTCGTTCCTCTGCGGCCTCGCGACGAACATGACGCTGCTGATCGTGTGGCGCGGTCTCCAGGGCATCGGCGCGGGCGGGCTGATGGTCACCTCGA
Source organism: Streptomyces laculatispora (assembly GCF_017353455.1). Lineage (GTDB taxonomy): Bacteria > Actinomycetota > Actinomycetes > Streptomycetales > Streptomycetaceae > Streptomyces > Streptomyces laculatispora. The sequence continues at coordinate 17,741 of NZ_JAFMPZ010000066.1, read as the reverse complement.
TGGCGCTGATCGCCGATGTGATCCCGCTGCGCGACCGCGGCAAGTACCAGGGTGCGATCGGCGCGGTGTTCGGCATCTCCACCGTCATCGGCCCCTTGCTGGGCGGACTCTTCACCGACCATCTGACCTGGCGCTGGGCGTTCTACGTCAATGTGCCGATCGCGATCGTGGTGGTCATCGCCGCGGCCCGCACCATTCCGTCCGTCAAGGCAGTGGGACGCCCGGTCATCGACTACCTGGGCATCGCGATGGTCACGGTCGGGGCGAGCTCGCTGATCCTGGCGACGAGCTGGGGCGGCAACCAGTACGCCTGGGGATCGCCCGTCATCATCGGCCTGTTCGCCCTCGGGCTGGCCGCGCTCGCGATGTTCTGCTTCGTCGAGTTCCGGGCGAAGGAACCGATGCTGCCGATGCGGCTGTTCGGGAACCCGGTCTTCACGGTCTGCTCGATCCTCAGCTTCATCGTGGGATTCGCGATGCTCGGCGCGATGATCTTCCTGCCGACGTATCTGCAGTACGTGGACGGGAACTCGGCGACCCTTTCGGGCGTCCGGACGCTGCCGATGGTCCTCGGCCTGCTGGTCGCGTCGATCTTCAGCGGCAATGTGGTCAGCAAGACCGGCCGCTACCGGATCTTCCCCATCGTGGGCTCGCTGGTCATGGCGGTCGGTCTGTACCTGCTCTCCCGGATGGGCCCGCACAGCGGGGTGTGGCTGGAGTCGCTGTACATGCTGGTGCTCGGGCTCGGCATCGGCCTGTCCATGCAGGTGCTGACGATCGCCGTGCAGAACACCGTCGACTACGCGGACCTGGGCACGGCGACCTCGGGCGTGACGTTCTTCCGGACGCTCGGCAGCGCGTTCGGCACCGCGGTGTTCGGGACCATCTACGCCAACGCTCTCGGCCCCAATCTCAAGGACGGCATCGCGGCGGCGACGCGGGCGGGCGGGAACCCGGCGGTGCTGGCGAAGGCGTCGCAGAGCCCGGAGGGCCTGCACTCGCTGCCCGGCGCGCAGTCGGCGCCGCTGGCCCAGGCGTACGCCGACACCCTGCACACGGTGTTCCTGTGGACCGTGCCGGTCGCGCTGGTCGGATTCGTCGTGGCGCTGTTCCTGAAGGAGGTGAAGCTGCGCGACACGGTGCGGGCCGGCTCGACCGACATGGGCGAGGGCTTCGCCTCACCGAGCGCCGGGGACTCGGCCCGGCTGCTCGAGTTCTCGGTGGCCAAGGTCCTGCGCCGGGTCGACCCGGACACGGCCCGGCGGATCATCGCCGAATCGGACACCCGGCTCGATATGGCGGGGGCCTGGGCGGTGATGCAGGTCGAGCTGTTCACCCGGATGGTCGGCCACGCGGGGCTCCGGCTGATCGCCGCCCGGCACCGGATTCCGCCGGAGGTACTGGTGCCCGCCTTCGACCGGATGATCGAGGAGGGCTATCTCACCGGGGACGGTCACCTGTTCGCGCACACCGAGGCCGGGAGCAGGGAGGCAGCGACCATCACGAACGCCTGGGCGACGTGGCTCAACGAACAGCTGGGCCAGGACGGCGAGCGCCCGGACGACGCGCGCCTGCGCGCCGCGGTCGACGTCATCGCCAAGCGGCTGCTGGCGGAGGACCTCGCGCAGGAGCTGTCCCCGGCGGCCCCGGCCGGCGCGCCGGTCTGAGCCGGGCGGTCAGTCGGCGAAGACCGCCGACTCGTAGACCCAGGCGCCCTCGTGCCGGACGAAGCGGCTCTTCTCGTGGAGCGAGTCGGCGCGGCCGTTGTCCTTGAAGTGGGCCCGGAAGGTGACGGTGCCCGTGGTGTGGAAGGCGCTGCCCTCGGTCGTCCCCAGGATCTCCAGACGCTCCCAGCGCACCCCCGGATCGAGGTCGAGGACGGCGGGCCGGGTGCCGGGGTGCCAGGTGCGCAGCAGATACGCGGCGTCCCGGACGGCGAAGGCGGCGTACCGCGAGCGCATCAGCGCCTCACAGGTCGGCGCGGCGGCCCCGGCGCGCAGATTTCCGCAGCACGCGCCGTACTCGGCGGGCAGCCCGCACGGACAGGGCGATGCTGCGGTGATCTCGGCCGCGGAAGCGGTGCGGGCGCTCGCGGCGGACGGGCGCCGGGGGCGTGAGGTGCGTCGGGACATGGGTCCATTGTGGCCTGCGGCGGCGCATTGCCGTCCCGGCGGGCCGCCCTCAGGGCTTGCGGGCCACGCCCGCGTACCCCGGGATCGGCTCGTCGCCCGGGACATCGACCACCTCGCCGAGCTCCGGATGCCAGTCGGCGGCGAGGGAGACCCCGGGGGCGATGAGGTCGAGGCCGTGGAAGAAGACGGTGAGTTCGGCGTGGGTGCGCAGGCGCAGGGTCATGCCGCGGGCCTTGTACAGGGCGGCCGCCTGGGCCGCGCCGTCCGGGTCGAAGTCGCCCGTGGTGTGCGAGAGGATCAGGTAACTGCCGGGCGCGAGCTGGTCGACCAGGCGGTCCACCAGCTCGGCGGCGCCGTCCTCGTCGTCCAGGAAGTGCAGCAGGGCCAGCAGCGAGAGGGCGATCGGCCTGTCGAAGTCGAGGACCCGGCCGGCCGCCTCCAGGATGGCCTCGGGCCTGCGGGCGTCGGCCTGGATGTACTCGGTGGCGCCTTCCGGGGTGGAGCGCAGCAGTGCCGCCGCGTGCGCGAGAACGATGGGGTCGTTGTCGCAGTAGACGACCCGGGCGTCCGGCGCGGTCTGCTGGGCGATCTGGTGGAGGTTGGGCTCGGTGGGTATGCCGGTGCCGATGTCGAGGAACTGCCGGATGCCGTTCTCCACGAGCCACCGGGTGGCGCGGTGCATGAACGCCCGGTTGACCCGTGCCATGTCGCGGCCCCGGGAGTCCAGGGCCAGCAGTTGCCGGGCCATCTGCTCGTCGACCGGGTAGTTGTCCTTGCCGCCGAGGAACCAGTCGTACATCCGCGCGGGGTGCGGCTTGCTGGTGTCGATCTCGAGGGCGGGGGGCTCGTGTCCGGTCATGGCGCGCTCCTTGGGTCCGTGGGACGGCGGCAGGAAGAACGAAGAGGGTGAGCGGCGGGCCGGGCCCCGGGCCGCCCCCGGGTCAGGTCAGGTCAGGTCAGGTCAGGTCAGGTCAGGTCAGCAGGAAGTCCGCCTGACCGGCTTTGGCTCCCTGGATGAAGGCGGCGATCTCGCGGTGGCTGTAGATCAGGGCGGGGCCGTCCGGGTCCGCGGACTGGCGCATGGCGATTCTTCCGTCGGACAGCTTCATGGCCTCCACACAATTGCCGCCGTTGCCGCCGCTCCACGGCTTGTACCAGCCCTCGGAGCCGAGTTCGGCGGCCGGCATGCCGTTGTATATGGGTGTCATCACAGCTCCTTGCGGAAGTCCCGGAGGATTTCCTTCGTGCGTTGTGCAGTCGCGGCCTGGGCCGCCATGCGGTCCATGACCTCGAGGTAGGAGGCCACCTCGGGGCGCGCGTCGAAGTAGACGGCCCCGGTCAGGTACTCGCTGTAGACCATGTCGGGGAGCTCGGGGACGCCGAACCGGAAGAGTACGAACGGCCCGTAGGTGCCCGGGTGATGGCCGGTCGAGAACTCCGCGATCTGGAGGGTCACATGGGGCATCGTGGTCGCTTCGAGCAACTGGTCGATCTGGGCGCGCATGGCCTGCGGGCTGCCCACCGGGCGGCGCAGCACCGTCTCGTCCATCACGACCCACAGCCGCGGGGCGTCCGGCCGGGTGAGCAGGGACTGGCGCTGCATCCGCAGTGCCACATGGCGCTCGATGTCCTCCGGCCTGGTCTGGCCGACCGCTCCGGTACGCATCACCGAGCGCGCGTAGTCCTCGGTCTGCAGCAGTCCGGGGACGAAGTGCGGCTCGTACATGCGCAGCAGGCTCGCGGCGCCCTCCAGGCTGACGTACATGCTGAACCAGTCGGGCAGCACGTCGTGGAACCGCTGCCACCAGCCCGGCTTGTTGGCCTCCTCGGCGAGGACGACGAAGGCGTCGGCCTCCTCCTCGGAGATCCCGTAGGCCTTCAGGAGGAGTTGCACATAGGCGATCTTGAGAGCGACCTCGGCGGTCTCCAGCCTGCGTATCGTCGCGGGCGCGACGCGCAGCACCTTGGCAGCCTGGTCCCGGCTCAGGCCGACCCGTTCCCGCAGATCCTGCAGGCGCTTGCCGAGAACGACCTGACCCACGGTCGGGGCGGACCGCGGTTCACTCACTTCAGACCTCCCCATGCGCTGTTTGCCAGCAGTGTGCCATGCGCGTGCCATCAAAGACACAGCCACTCTGGAAATTTCAGAGTGCCCCTTGCCAAGTGTTCACGACAGGGGGAGAGTTGGCGAGTGAACCAGTTCACTAGTCACCATCGCCCCCTTTGACAGAGGATCGCGATGCGTGACGCAGCCCCCACTGTGAGGATTCGGTCGTGGCACCTGGCAGTGCGCTCATCCCCCGGCTCATGGACCTCTGCCCCGGGACGGAAGCGCTCCGGTACTGCTTCGCGCTGCCCGCGCGCCCGGAGTCGGTGGCCGGTGCCCGGCAGCTGACCCGGGCCCGGCTGGACGAGTGGCGGCTGGACGGCGACGCACACGACGCGGCGATCCTCATCGTGTCCGAACTGGTCACCAACGCGGTGGTGCACACCGCCAGCTCTCGCGTCGTGTGCGAGCTGCGCTGCCTCGACCGGCGGCTGCGCATAGCCGTACAGGACCAAGGACACCAGCCCGGCGGGCCGCGGCTGGGCCGCGGCGCCGATGACGAGCACGGACGCGGCCTGCTGCTCGTCGACGCGATGTGCAGCTCCTGGGGGTCCCGCGACGCCGGGGGCGGCTCGGGCCGCATCGTCTGGGCAGAACTGCCGCACGGCTCGGAGCACTCATGCTGAAGAACGCCATGTCCCATCTCCTCGGAACCCGCCGCCCCCGTGAGCTGGGCCGCCCCGGCGGCGGCCGCGTGCAACTGCCGCTTCCCTCTGCCCTTTCGGCGACCCTGGGCTGCGACGCGGTGGGGGTGCCGGCGCGGTACGGCTTCCGGCTGATGTCTCATCTGCCGCGCACCGGCTGCGTCTTCGACGACGGGGAGCGCTGGTGGTGGATCGTCCCGTCGGGCTCCGACCTCGATCTGGACTGGCCCGCGCAGGCCGCCTACGCACGAGGGGCCTGCGTCCCCGCGGTCCGGCCCCGGCTGATCCACCAGCCCGACAGCCGTACGCCGTACACGCCGCCCATCCCGCTCTACCTGATGGTCTGCCAGGTGACCGGCGTGACGCCCTCCTGGGCTTCCACCGGTGGCCCGCGTGTCCCCTCCGCCCCCTGACCGGGGTACGGACGTGCGGGTGGGGGCCGGGACATCGGACGATGTCCCGGCCCCCACCCGCGTACTCACCTGCCAAACGTCAGCCAGTCGACGGCCGCGGTCTTCGCGCCGCCTGCGGCGACGACGTACACGTCGTGCGAACCGGTGACGGTGTGCGGCAGCTTCGCCGACTGCTCCTGCCAGGTGTCGGCGCCGCCGGTCGCCCTCACCGGCAGCACACCCACGATCCGGCCCTTCGGGCTGTCCAGCCGCACCTGGAGCACACCGGTCACGCCCCGGCCCGGCGCCGCGACGCGGACGGTCATCCGGTCCGCGCCCGCACCGAACTGGACCCTGCGGAAGCCGAAGCGGTCACCTGAGCCCAGCAGCCCGGTGGCGGCGTCGCCCCGGGTGGTGCCCAGGACATCGGTGGCCAGTTCGGCCTGGAGCGTCCCGGCGGCGTCCGGCCCGTCCGCGTAGAGACGGATCTCGTTCACACCCCATTCGGTGTCGCCCGGTGCGGTGAGGGTGATCCGCAGATAGCGGACGGTGGCGGGCGCGAAGACTGCCTCCTGGGTGAAGGAACGGCCGCTCACCTCGGCGACCGGCTTGTCCCACCGCTTGCCGTCACGGCTGGTCGCGACGGTGAACCCGGACGGGTGCCCGGTGGCGTCGAGACCCGCGTCGAGGGCCAGCCGGCCGACGGTCTTCGGTGCGCTCAGGTCGACGGTGAGCGACTGGCCCGGGGCCTGGAGTCCGGCGGACTTCCACTGGGTGGTCTGGATGCCGTCCACGGCCGCGGAGGCGTCCGAGCCGTCGGACCCGGTGGCGGTCCAGCCGTCGTTGCGGACCCGGGTCTGGCAGCCGGGCAGGTCGCAGCCCGCCGACCAGATCGCGTCACCGTACTCGTAGGCGCCCTGGTCGGGGCCCGCGCCCCGCACCTCGGTGGTCACCCCGTCGACGGTCTCCCCCGCGTCGATGGCGGGCGAGCCGGCGCGCAGCCACAGTTCGCCGTTGCGGGTGTCGGTGTAGCCGGGGTCGGTGGGCGGGAGCAGGTTGCTGCGCACGACGGGTCCCGGGTTCCCGGGGCCGGAGATCTCCGTCTTGGTCATCCCGACGATGTTGCTGACGTACGTCCCGGTGGCGTCGGTGGCACCCGAGAGGCGGACCGAGGCGCCGGTGATGCCCTGGCCGTACGAGGAGTGGTGGTCGCGGTTGCCGAGGCTGACGCCGCTGTGGCCGTTGAAGAAGGTGCCCCGGGTGCCGGTGTTGTACGCGACGTTGTGGTGGAGCAGGAAGTTCCCGGAGGAGTTGTCGATGTAGTAGCCGACCTGGCCGTCGTCGTCATGGACGGTGTTGTGGTCCACACTGGTGCCGGTCGCGTCCAGGTTGCAGCAGACGTAGAACGGGCTGCCGTCGCGGGAGGTCCGCATCGCCTCGGAGAGGTCGTTGTAGGCGATCTCGTTGTTGTGGAACGGCACCCCGTTGAGCTGCCACGACACGTCGATGCTGCCCCGCCCGGTGCGGCGGACGGTGTTGTGGGTGACTGTGTGGTCGCTGCCGTTGATCTCGATGCCGGGGGTGTAGCTGCCCATCCAGCCGATGTCGTGGATATAGGTGTTGGTGACCGTGTTGCCGCTGCCGCGCACCAGGACGCCGGTGCCGGCGGAGTAGCCGATCTCGCTGTCACGCAGGGTGTTTCCGGTACCGAGGATCTGGATGCCGGAGTCCAGGATCCGGGAGACGACGATGTGGCCCTCGCCCGGTTCGATGGCGAGTTCGTCGTCGGCGGGCATCGGGAGCGTCGAGTACTCGGAGACGTAACGGGCGTTCAGGTCCTCGACGAGGACGCCGGTGCTGTTCTTGCCGGTGCGCAGCGAGGTGCCCCACAGGTCGAGGCCGCGCACGGTGACGTAGGAGCTGCCACTGAGGTCGATGCCCCAGGAGCGTTGCTTGGCGGTGACGGTGTGGCCCCGCATACCACCCTTGGGCGGCACGAGGTACAGGGTCTTCGCGGCCTTGTCGTAGTACCACTCGCCGGGCTGGTCGAGGGCTGCCCTGGCTCCCACCAGATAGTAGTTGCGGTAGTTCTTGTCGCCCATGCAGAGCGGGTCGCAGCGGTAGTTGCCGCCCTTGAAGTCGAGGGCGCCCGTGGCGGTGGAGGTGACCGTTCCGGTCTGCTGGCTCCAGGGGTTGGAGCCGGCCCACAGATGGACGGTGGCTCCGGTGAAGTCCCCGGCGGGCAGGGCCGGGTCGTCGATGTGCTGGTCGGTGGAGGTCTTCTCGGCGACGGCCCAGGTCGGATTGAGCGGGTCGGTGCCGGAGTTGGGCCAGCGGCCCTCCATGGCGCGGTCGCCGTCGAGGAAGAGGGCGTTCTCGCTCGTGTCGAGCGGCAGATCGGTCCTCGTCGAGACGAGGCCGTCGCCCGCGTCCTGCCAGCCGGAGACCGTGTCCGTGCCGTCGACGGTCACCGTGCCGTCGCCGTACGCGGCGAAGGTGACCGGCGCGTCCTTGCGGCCGGCCGGCGGGGTGACCTGCTCGCGGTAGGTGCCCCGGTGGATCAGGCAGCTGTCGCCGGGGCGTACGAGTTCGGCGCAGCGCGAGATCGTGCGCAGCGGGTGCCGCGCACTGCCTGCGGACCGGTCGGATCCCCAGGTCGCGACCTCGTACGTCCTGCCGTGGGTGGCGGCGGTGGCCGCCGGTGCCAGGGCCAGGGGCAGTGCGATCAGTGCGGCAGCCGCGGCGGCCACCAGGGATGTCGGACTGAGAACCGGTCTCATGTACTGCCTCCGGTGTTCGGTGGTGCGGGTGGGCGGTTCCATGCGGTCTCGCCGTCCGGTCCGGGCTCGGCGCCGAGGACCGCGCACCTCAGCCAGTGCTCGCCGGGCGGGAGTTCGCCGGTGAGCATGGGCAGCATGGTGCGGCGGGCGATCACATTGGTGCCGGGCAGGCAGTCGACGATCTGCCCGGTGCGGCGGCCGTCGGTGTCGATCAGGCCGGTGAGTCCGGCGGAGCCGGTGGCGCGGGCGCGGCCGGGGCCCGTCTGGCGGGTGGGTCCCGGCGGGGGCGCGGAGTCGCGGTCGACGGCGAAGGCGCCCTCCGCGGTGTGCAGCGGGCGGGCGGTGCGGACGCGGTGGACGCGCGACTGCCAGGGCGGGGCGGCGGTGAGCCAGGTGGTGACCTCGACGTCGGGCCACGGGTGCCAGGTGGAGCGCACGGTGTCGTCGGTGACCTGGTGGGCGCCCGGCTCCTCGCGCACCCGGTAGTGAACGCCGCCGTCGTCGCTGAGGGCCAGCATCGAGTCGTACGCCCCCTGCTCCAGTCCGACCGGTCCGGCGGGCAGGCTGAAGCCGAACCGTGAGGAGTACGCGAACTTGGCGTACTTCTCGGCCCCGTGGCGGACCCAGGAGTGGTGCTGGCGGCCGGCGAGCAGGGTGACGTCACCGCCGGAGCGCATCAGGACGGCGCCCGCGTGCGGCTGGGGCGAGACGGCGGGCAGGGCGGGGGCGCTGCGTTCGGCGGCGGTCCAGAACCGGTGGCCGGCGGGCAGCGCGAGCGGCAGGAACGTCTTCATCGCCCAGTACGGGGAGCCGGGGGCGTTGTACTGCTCGGCGAGCGCGGGCTGCGGATAGGCGTAGCCGATGGAGAGGAGTCCGCCGGGCGCGGCGTCGGGGCGCTGCTGCCACCAGCGCAGATGACGCATCAGATGTCCCTTGACCACTCCCCAGGGCAGGGCCTCGACGCCGGCGTACGGGAGGGCGGACCAGAACGCGGCGTGCGCGAAGCGGTAGGTGAGGGAGCGGCCGTAGGGGACGGCGGCGCCGTCGTCGGCGAACCAGTGCTGGAAGTCCTGGGCGAACAGGGCCGCCCGCATCCGGAAGCGCACGGCCCGTTCGGGGTCGCGGTGTCCGGCGAGGGCCGCGTAGAGCAGTCCGTAGAAGTGCATCGCCCACGGCACGTAGTAGTCGCGGCGTTCGGTGGGGCCGTCGGAGTACCAGCCGTCGCCGCAGGCGAAGGTCTCCAGCCGGTCCAGGCAGGTGCTGACCCGCTCGCGGTCGTACGGGACGCCGACGCGGTCGAGCCCGAGGCCGATCAGGACGGGGAAGAAGAGCCAGTTGTTGTCGGTGACCGGGCAGGACATGCCGGTGGTGAGCCAGTGGGCCACCCGCGCGCGCTCCGGTTCGGTCAGGGGTTCCCAGAGCCGGTCGGGGGCGAGCGCGAGGGCGAATCCGATGGCGGCCATCTCCACGATCCGCTGGTTGTGCGGTCCGGGCGGGCCCCAGTACTCGGGGTGGCCGGGGTCGGTGCCGGCCGCCAGTCCGCGTACCCAGTACTCCCAGTGCGCGAAGTGCCCGCCGCCCGCGGCGAGCGGGGCGAGGCCCCACAGCGGGCGGGCGAACGCCTCCAGCTCGGCGGCCGGGTCGTCGTGGATGGCGGTGTTGACGCCCAGGCGGAGCCGGGCACGGCCGGGGCTGAAGTGCGGGAGGAGGGGTTCGGCGAGGGTACGCACGTACTCCTGGAGCTCCGCACGGCTGTCATCGGTCATCCGCCTCAGCCCTTCTCCGCGCCGGCGAGCAGTCCCGTGCGCAGGAAGCGCTGGGCGAACAGGAAGGCGACGAGCGTGGGTACGCAGGCGACGAGTCCGGCCAGGGCCGCTTCCGGCTGGTGGATGTCGAGGTCGCTGAATCCGCTGGAGGCGTTGACCGCGCCGGTCGACTGGAGCAGCGACATCAGGCCGAGCTGAAGGGTGAAGGTCCGGTCGTCGGCGAGCATCACGAACGGCAGGAAGAAGTCGGTCCAGGTCCGGGTGAAGGAGAAGAAGGCGATCAGCCCGATGGCCGGCTTGGCGAGCGGGATGCCGATCGACCAGAACAGCCGCAGCTCTCCCGCCCCGTCGACCCGGCCGGCGTCCAGCAGGCTGTCCGGGAGGTTGGCGGCGAAGTGCAGATAGGCGAGGTAGACGCCGAACGGGTAGAAGGAGAGCGGCAGGATCACCGAGGCGGGGGTGCCGGTGAGGCCGAAGGCGTTCATCTCCAGGTAGAGCGGGAGGACGAGGGCGGCCGGCGGCAGGATCATGCAGACGATGGAGAGCGTCAGCAGCAGCTTGCGCCCGCCGAAGACGTGTTTGGCCAGGACGTATCCGGCCGGTACGCAGAGCACCAGGGACAGCGCGACGCTGGCCGCGGTGTAGAAGACCGAGTTGCCGATCCACAGCGTGATCTGGCCGTCGTTGTAGCTCATCAGGTGGTCCCAGGCACTGCCCACGTTGCCCAGTGAGCCGAAGCCGAGCGAGGACCCGGTGGTGAGGTCGTCGGCGGTACGGGTCGGAGCGAGGACCAGCCACAGCAGCGGGAGTCCGAAGAAGACGGCGGCGCCGAGGAGGAACAGCAGCCGTGCGGAGCGGGATACGGCGTTCATCGGGCTCGGACGCCTCTCACGTGTGATCACCGGTGGTCCGTTTCGTACATGCGGGTGCGGCTGATGACGATCCAGGCGGCCAGCAGACCGACCGCGAGCATGGCCAGGGAGAGGGCGGCGGCCTTGCCGAAGTCCCCTTCCTGGGTCGCGTAGTTGTACGCGAGCTGGTTGACCGACCAGGTGGGGCTGATCTGTCCGGGGGCGCCGGTGGTCAGCACGGTCGGTTCGACGAAGACCTGACTGCCGGCGGCGAAGCTGGAGATGAGGACGAAGGCGACGTAGCTGCGGACCATGGGCAGCTTGATGTGCCAGGTGGTCCGCCAGGTGGAGGCGCCGTCGACCTGGGCCGCCTCCATGACGTCCTTGGGCAGGGCGTTCAGCGCCCCGTACAGGACGATGATCCAGCCGCCCGCGTGGACGGCGACGCCCATCACCGTGAGGACGGAGATCAGGCTCCGGCCGGAGAGGGCGTCGGTGGCGCTGCTGATGTCGAACAGGTCGAGAACCGGGCTGAACGGGCTGGCGTCGGGGCTGACCATGAACAGCCACAGCAGCGCGGCGGCGGAGCCGGTGACGGCGCCCGGCAGGTAGTAGACGAACTGCATCGTGGAGGAGAACCGGCCCGGCTTCACATGCAGGGTCAGCGCGAGCGACAGCACCAGCAGGACGAGGATCGGCAGCCACAGCAGGAGGTACATCCCGACGTGCGCCGCGGAGTCGGCGAGCCGGTAGTCCTCGAAGACCCCGGTCCAGTTGCGGATGCCGGCGAATGAGCCGTCGTGGGTGAAGGACGTCCAGAGCGCGTAGCCGGCCGGGGCGACGCCGAAGAGGACGAGGAAGAGCGTGTAGGGGCAGATCAGACCCCAGGCCGCCAGCGACCGGGCCCGCTTCATGGGGCTTCGCCGCTGCGGGGCGGGCGTGGTGGTGGTGGCGGCGGCTGCCGGCCGCCTGGCGGTGAGGGTCATGGGGCGGCTCATTCGACGGTGTAGTTGCTGGTCTTCGCGGCCTGCTCCAGCCGCTTCTGCCAGCTGCCGAGGGAGTCCTTGAGCGACTTCCCGTCTCCTGCCGCGGCGCCGAGGGTGTCGTTGAAGCTGCTCTGCCACTCGGCCTCGTAGCGGACGGCGCCGAAGCCGGGACGCAGGTTGGCTGCCGCCTCCGTGAGGACCGGCACGGGGTTGGCCGCGTAGTAGGTGTCCTTCGCCTTCGCCTTGCCCCATTCGGTGGCGGCGGCGGTGAAGGCGGGGTACGTGGGCTGCTTGGCCTGCAGGGGGACGTCGGTGGTCAGCCAGGTCACCAGGTCGGTGGCCGCCTTCGCCCGCTTGCCCGCGTGCTTCGACACGACGTACGCGCCGCCGCCCACCTGGCCCGCGGCGGACTTGGACTCGCCCTTCCAGAGGGGCATCCGCGCGGCCGCGATCCGGCCTTCGGGCACCTTGAAGGACGGTTCGAACATGAAGTCGCCGAACCAGGCCGGGCCGGGCAGCATCAGGATCTTGTCGTCGGCGCCGAGCTTGGCGAAGGCCGGTTCGGTCGGCACCACATTGGTGACGGCCTTCTTCTCGGTGAGCGGCTGCAGAACGTCGGCGACCCGGGTGCAGGTGTCGTCCCCGGTGTCGATGCGCACCTTGGTGAGGCTGAGGGTGTCGCGGGTGGGGCAGCCGCTGGAGCCGAAGTAGAGACCGGCACCGTACTTGCCGGCGACGGAGCCCACGATGGTGCCGGGGTGCTGGGCGGCCGCCTTCAGACCGACCTTCTGGTACTCCTCCCAGGTGGTGGGCACCTGGTAGCCGTACTTCTTCATCAGCTCGGAGTCGTACCAGAGGATGGCGGGCGCGATGTCGTTGCGCAGGCAGTACGTCTTGCCGTCGAAGGTGCAGGTGTCGAGTGCGCCGGGGGCGAAGCCGTCCAGGGTCTTCTTCGGGACGGCGGCGTCGAGCGGGGCCGCGTAGTCGAAGGGCTCGGCGGCCAGTGTGGCGGTCTCGGAGGGATTGGCCAGGAAGACCACGTCCGGCCAGCCGCGCTTGGTGCGGTTGGCGAGGGAGATCTTGGTGGGGACGTATCCCGCGTCCGGCGGGATCGTGACCACGCGGATCCTCTGGTCCGGGTGCGCCTTGGCATACTCCTTGGCAGCGGCGGTGCGGGTGTTGTCGACCCAGACGAGCAGCTCGTCGCTGTCTCCGCCCGAGCCGCCGCTGCCCGAGCCGCAGGCGGTGAGCAGCAGCGCGCCGCACACCGAAAGCGCCGCACGCGTCTTTGCGCCGGTACCCCATCGGTTCATCGAAGACCACCTCTGTGCCTGAAAATGAAGTTGCGATAGTTTTCGCAACAACGGATCGATCGAAACGTAGGAGAAACATCGGATGACGTCAACGGCTGGGGACGAATCAACGCGGAGCACTTTGGCAGAAATTGCCGGAGAGGCCGGAGTCTCGGTCTCGACCGTGTCCAAAGTTCTGCATGACAGATCCGATGTGTCATCGAAGACCCGGGCCAAGGTGCAGCGACTCCTCGAGCAGTACGGCTACCTGGCCCGGAACAGCCCGCCGACCTCCCAACTCCGGGGCGGGCTGATCGAGTTCGTGATCAACGAACTGGACAGCCCCTGGGCGGTCGAGCTGATCCGGGGCGCCGAGGAGGCGCTGCACGGCGTCGGCATGGGCATGGTGGTGTCGGCGACGCACGGCCGCACGAAACTGGCCCGGCAGTGGCTGGACTCGCTGGCCACCCGTCCGACCCGGGGCGCGATCCTGGTGGTGCCCGAGCTGACCGGCGAGCAGCACGAGGAACTGCGCCGACTGGCCCTCCCGTTCGCCCTGGTCGCCCCGATCGAGGAGCCGGCCCCGGGGGTGCCATGGGTGGGCGCCACCAACTGGCCCGGCGGCTTCGCCGCCACCCGCCACCTGATCGAGCTGGGCCACCGGCGCGTCGCGATCATCAGCGGCCCGGCCCGCCGGCTGACCTCGCGAGCCCGGGTGGGCGGCTACCGGTCGGCCCTGGAGGAGGCCGGGCTGCCCTTCGACGAGGAGCTGGTGCGCTACGGCGACTTCACCCACGGCCTGGCCCACCAGCACGCCCTGGACCTGCTGCGGCTCCCGGACCGGCCGACCGCGATCTTCGCCGGGAGCGACCACCAGGCACTGGGGACCTACCGGGCCGCGGCCTCGCTCGGGCTGCGCGTGCCGGAGGATCTGAGCGTGGTCGGCTTCGACGACCTGCCGTTCGCGGACTGGGTGACCCCGCGGCTGACGACCGTCCGCACCCCGCTCGCCGAGATGACCGCGCTGGCCGCCCGGATGGTGCTGCAGCTGATCGCCGGGGAGCAGCCGGAGACCACCAGGGTCGAGGTCGCCACGGAACTGGTCGTGCGCGAGAGCACCAGCCCGCCGTCGGCTGCGGCGGGCAGCGGCACACCCGCCGCTGAAGGGCCCACGCCCGGACAACTCGCCGGACCGGGTTGAATTTTCGAAGATTTTCGAAATAGTTGCTTCACTTCCCGGTGATCAACCGGCCTTCTGCCGATCGGAGCACTCCCGTGGCGCACGCCCGTCCCCCGGCGCTTCTCGCCCTCCACCGCCGCCATGTGCCGGAGGTCTTCCCTCCCGACGTGCTGGCGCGGCTGGCCGGACTCGTCGACATCGATGTCGATCCGCCCCTGGTCGCGGAACGGTTCGACGATCCGGCGGTACGGGAGGCGCTCGCCCGCGCCGAGGTGCTGATCACCGGCTGGGGCTGCCCACCCGTCGACGCGTCGGTGCTGGCCGCCGCACCGAGGCTGCGCGCCGTCGTCCACTCGGCGGGAACCGTCAAGTCGCTGGTGACGGAGGCCTGCTGGGAGCGGGGCATCGCGGTCTCCTCCGGCGCGGACACCAATGGGGTGCCGGTCGCCGAGTTCACCCTGGCGGCCGTCCTGTTCGCCGGGAAAGGAGTGTTCGCCGCCCGGGAACGGCTGCGCGCGGAGCGCGGTGCGACCTCGCCGTACGACCTCGGCAACGGGATCGGCAACTTCCGGCGCCGGGTCGGCATCATCGGGGCCTCACGGATCGGCCGGCGGGTCATCGAACTCCTGCGGCCGTTCGACCTGGAGGTGTGGCTCAGCGATCCCTACGTCGACGAGGCGTCGGCGCGGTCCCTGGGGGTGCGACCGGCCGGTCTCGACGAACTCCTCTCCGGATGCGACGTGGTCAGCCTGCACGCCCCGGCCATCCCCGAGACCTACCGGATGCTGGACCGTGCACGGCTCGGGCTGCTGCCCGACGGGGCGGTGCTCATCAACACCGCGCGCGGGGCACTGATCGACACGGCGGCGCTGACGGACGAGGTGGCGAGCGGCCGGATCACCGCCGTACTCGATGTCACCGATCCGGAGCCGTTGCCTCCGGATTCTCCTCTGCTGGATCTGCCGGGCGCCTTCCTGACGCCGCATCTGGCGGGCTCGCTCGGCAACGAGCTCCAGCGGCTGGGCAGTGCGGCGGCCGACGAGGTGGAACGCCTGGTCACCGGAGTTCCGTTCGCCCGCGCGGTGCACAGGGAGGAGCTTGCGCACAGCGGTTGACCTGCCCTTTCACTCGTTCCCGCACCCTGGTCACGCTGCGTTGCCAGTGGTCGGTCCTACTGGAACCGTGGACGGCCGTCGAGGGCCAGGAGCTCACCGGGCACCGGCTGACGGGGCGTCGGCTGCTGTCCACCACCCTCGGCAGTCCGGCCACCGGCAGCCTGGTCAGCGAAAGCGTCCGGCGCACCGCCGGACGCGCCCTGACGATCACCAGGGGCCGCCTCGGCACCACCGGCATCACTCCGGTCGGCGCCGCCTGGAGGGAGCTGCCCGCGCCCTTGCTCATCAGCGATCTGTCCGCGCTCACCGCGGCCGGGGAAGGGCGGCCGCCCCGGCTGATCCGGCCCCGCGTCGAGGCGGAGTCGGTCGGGGTGGTCGCGCTGTCCGAGGTCGCAGAGGTGGGCTACGACGCGGGCGAACAACGGCTGGAGGTCATGGTGCGGGATGCGTCGGGGACGCCCGCGGTGCTGACGTCGGAGTACCGGCCTGAGTGCCCGGGTGCGCTGGACGCGCCGGCCGACGCGCTCGCGCGGGGTGCCACGCATGTCAGCGGATCCGTGGTCCGTGCGGGCGGCGGAATCCGGATCGACCCGATCGCGGTGCTCACCGCGGACGGGGTGACCGTGCCCGGCCTGGCGCCGGGCGACGGTGCCACCGCACTGGCCGCCGCGGCGCGGCGGACACCCGAGCCGCTGACGGCCGCGCTGGACGAGGCGATATCGGCGCCGGCCGCGCTGGCCCACAGCGGTCTCCGGCAGGCCTCCGGTGCTTCGCGTACCCGGATCGACGAGGCGGCGACCGCCCTGTCGCGGACCGGGCTGACGCGTGCGTCGGCCCTGCTGCGGGCCGTAATGCGCGCGCTGGAGTACGGTGGCGGCCTCGCACCCACCGCGCGGGGTGACACCCCGTCGGCCGGTGGCTCGCCGGGCGGTGACCCCCGGACCGGTGCCTGGCCGGCGGCGCAGCTCCATCTCCTGGTCAGCAGCGAACTCCTGGCCGCCGAGGGCCTCTGACCCGGCACGGGTCCCGGACCGTGCGGTCACCCCGCAGCGGCACAACAGCCGCACAGCGGCGGCCCGGACGCATCTCCCGTGAGCGGCGCTACGTCAGATAGGAAAGACCCGGGTGGACCCCGGTGTAGCCGTCGACCAGGCGACGGGCGACCGAGACCGAGTCGACCAGTGGATGCAGGGCGAACGCCCGGACGGCGTCGGCGCGCGAACCGCTCGCCGCCGCGTCCAGCACCGCGCGTTCGACGGCCTTCACCGAGGTGACCAGGCCGACGGCGTGATACGGGAGCGGGTCGACGGCGACCGGTTGGGCGCCGTTCGCGTCCACGAGGCACGGCACCTCGATGACGGCGTCCGCGTCGAGCACCGAAAGGGTGGTGCGGTTGCGGACGTTGAGGATCAGGGAGGTCCGTTCGTTCCGGGCGACGGCCCGCATGAGGGCCAGCGCGACCTGCTCGTAGCCGCCGGAGTCGAGATCGCTCTCGTCGCGCTCGCCGGCCCCCGCGACATCCCGGTTCTCCGACATGTAGGTCGCCTCGCGCTCCGCGCGGGTGCGGTCCCAGGTGGCCAGCGCGGGAGTGTCCGGGTTCTTCATCCGGCCGTAGAAGCCCTCCTGCTGTTCGCGGAGGAAGGCGCCCCGGGTCTGCTCCGCCTCCTGGTAGGCGCGGACCGCCTCGCGGTTGAAGTAGTAGTAGTGCAGGTACTCGTTGGGAATCGCGCCCAGGGACCGCAGCCAGTCGGCGCCGAAGAGCCTGCCCTCCTCGAACGAGCCGAGCAGCTCCGGGTCGGCCAACAGACGCGGCAGTTCGTCCCGGCCCTCGACGTACAGCCCGCGCACCCAGCCGAGGTGGTTGAGGCCGACGTAGTCGACCCGGGCCCGGTCGGGGTCCGCGCCGAGCACCCGGGCAATCCGGCGGCCGAGGCCGACCGGCGAGTCGCAGATGCCGATGACGCGGTCGCCGAGGTGCCGGGACATGGCCTCGGTGACCAGGCCGGCGGGGTTGGTGAAGTTGATGACCCAGGCGTGCGGGGCAAGCCGGGCGATGCGCCGGGCCAGGTCGACCGCGACCGGCACGGTGCGCAGACCGTAGGCGATTCCGCCCGCGCCGACGGTCTCCTGGCCGAGCACGCCTTCGTCGAGGGCCACCCGTTCGTCGGCGGCCCGGCCCGCGAGCCCGCCGACCCGGATCGCCGAGAAGACGAAGTCGGCGCCGCGCAACGCCTCGTCGAGCTCGTTGGTGGCGACGACGGCCGGCGCGTCCGCGATGCCCTCGGCCTGCTCGGTGAGCACCCGGGCGACAGCGGTGAGCCGGTCGGCGTCGGTGTCGTAGAGGGTGACCGCGGAGACCCGCCCCTCGGCGTGGTCGGCGAGCAGCGCCCCGTACACCAGAGGAACCCGGAACCCGCCGCCACCCAGAATTGTCAGCTTCACGCTTCCGCATGGTACGTGGGGCACCGCGCACGGCTCCGCGCGACGGGCCGGTAC
>NZ_JAFMPZ010000473.1 GCF_017353455.1 Streptomyces laculatispora | reverse complement strand
GCGGGACGGGGGTCGTCACCTGGCGGCGGGTGCGCCGGGCGGCGTCGGCCTCCAGGGTGCGGCGGGCCGGGCCCGCCAGGACGGGATCGTCGGACTGCGACAGCTTGTCGAGGACGTGGGGCGGCACGATGGTGCAGAAGACGGGGTGGGACCCGTGCTGAGTTCGAGGCTGCATGCACTCGACTGTGGCAGCGTGTGATCGCAATGTCACTGGTTGCCACCAGGATTGACGAAATAGAGTGATCGGTCACTGTTCACCCGTTACCGGTGCCCGGTCCCGCATACTGATACGGCACCGACCTCTCGGGCGTCGCTCGGCTAGTCTCTTCGCATCATGCGTTTCGGGCTGCTTCTTCTTAGCTGCCGCGGCGAGGGTCTGTAAGTCGTAGGCCGACCTCCTCCCCGCGGAGTCTTGTGTTGCAGCGACACGGTCGGCCTCCCCCGAGCTCTTGAAGAGCAGGGGGGACCCCCTCCGCCGGACTCCGAGGAGCCCCACGTCATGACCGCAGTGAATCCCGCTCAGACTCCCGTCGGCAACTCCGTCGGCCGCCCCACGCCGGTCACCAACGCCACGGGACTGCAGAAGCCGTCCGGGATGCCGATCAGCAAGTACGGCCGGTACGAGGCCGTCGAGATTCCCGACCGCACCTGGCCGGACAAGCGGGTCACGGTCGCTCCCCGCTGGCTCTCCACGGACCTGCGCGACGGGAACCAGGCGCTGATCGACCCGATGTCGCCGGCCCGCAAGCGCGAGATGTTCGACCTGCTGGTGCGCATGGGCTACAAGGAGATCGAGGTCGGCTTCCCGTCCTCCGGTGAGACCGACTTCGCGTTCGTCCGCTCCATCATCGAAGAGGGCGCGATCCCCGAGGACGTGACGATCTCCGTCCTGACACAGGCCCGCGAGGAACTGATCGAGCGGACCGTCGAATCACTGGTCGGGGCCCACCGCGCCACCGTCCACCTGTACAACGCGACCGCCCCCACCTTCCGCCGCGTGGTCTTCCGCGGGTCCAAGGAGCAGGTCAAGCAGATCGCCGTGGACGGCACCCGGCTGGTCATGGAGTACGCCGAGAAGATCCTGGGCGAGGAGACGATCTTCGGCTACCAGTACAGCCCGGAGATCTTCACCGACACCGAGCTGGACTTCGCCCTGGAGGTCTGCGAGGCGGTATGTGATGTCTGGCAGCCCGAGGAGGGCCGCGAGATCATCCTCAACCTGCCCGCCACCGTGGAGCGTTCGACGCCGTCCACGCACGCCGACCGGTTCGAGTGGATGTCGCGCAACCTGTCGCGCCGCGAGTTCGTCTGCCTGTCCGTCCACCCGCACAACGACCGCGGCACCGCCGTCGCCGCCGCCGAACTGGCCCTGATGGCCGGGGCGGACCGGATCGAGGGCTGCCTGTTCGGCCAGGGCGAGCGCACCGGCAACGTCGACCTGGTGACGCTGGGCATGAACCTCTTCTCGCAGGGCGTCGACCCGCAGATCGACTTCTCGCAGATCGACGAGATCCGCCGCACCAGCGAGTACTGCAACCAGATGGAGGTCCACCCGCGCCACCCCTACGCGGGCGACCTGGTCTACACCGCCTTCTCCGGCTCCCACCAGGACGCCATCAAGAAGGGCTTCGACGCCATGGAGGCCGACGCGGCCGCCCAGGGCAAGACCGTGGACGACATCGAGTGGGCGGTTCCCTACCTGCCGATCGACCCGAAGGACGTCGGCCGCAGTTACGAGGCGGTCATCCGGGTCAACTCGCAGTCCGGCAAGGGCGGAATCGCGTATGTCCTGAAGAACGACCACAAGCTGGACCTGCCGCGCCGGATGCAGATCGAGTACTCCCGGATCATTCAGGCCAAGACCGATGCCGAGGGCGGCGAGGTCACGCCGGCGCAGATCTGGACGACGTTCCAGGACGAGTACCTGCCCAACCCCGGCAACGCCGCGGCGCAGTGGGGTCGCGTGCAGCTGCGCACCGGCCAGACCACCACCGGCTCGGACGGCCAGGACACGATCACCGTCGAGGCGACCGTGGACGGCGCGGACACCGTGCTCACCGGCACCGGCAACGGCCCGATCTCGGCGTTCTTCGAAGCGCTGCAGGCCATCGGCATCGACGCCCGGCTGCTGGACTACACCGAGCACACGATGAGCGAGGGTGCGAGCGCCCAGGCCGCCTCGTACATCGAGTGCGCGATCGACGGAAAGGTCCTGTGGGGCATCGGCATCGACGCCAACACCACGCGCGCCTCGCTGAAGGCGGTCGTCTCGGCCGTCAACCGCGCCACCCGCTGACCCGCGTGCCCGAAAGGGTATGAAGCGGCACGGTTCGTGACCCCGTCCACCCGCACCCGGGGGGACGGGGTTCGGCCATCTGTGGGCGGTTGTGACGAGCGAGGTGCTGACGTCCTCTCGTGGATGTGGTTAACATCACGTCAACACGGCAATGTTGCCGAGGGGTACCTCCCGTGTCCTTGGGGCCACGGGGGAGTTACGGAGGTGTGCGACGTGCGGTCAGCCCTGGGACAACGCGCCATAAAGCTGCGTATCTGCGGCATCCGCACCATGTGGGACACCGTCGGTGACGGCGAGTTCTTCTGCACCGGCTGCGGGGGTGACCGCAACTACCGCCGCCTCACCGGACGTCTCCGGTTCGCCGTCCTCGGCGTACCGCTGCTGCGGCGCGGCACCGTGGGCCCGGTCGTCGAATGCGCCGCGTGCCACCACCACTTCGACACCGACACGCTCGACCACCCCACCACCACCCGGTTCTCCGCGATGCTCAAGGACGCCGTCCACACCGTGGCGCTCGGCGTCCTGGCGGCCGGCGGCACCACCTCCCGCACCGTCCTGGAGACCGCGGTCGCCACCGTGCGCGGCGCCGGATTCGACGACTGCACACAGGAGCAGCTCGCCACCGTCGTCGAGGTCCTCTCCGTCGACATAGGCCACGGCTCGGCGTTCGACCCGGCCGCCGAGGCCTGCGGCGCGGCCCTGGCCATCGAACTCCACGAGGCGCTGGAGCCCCTCGCCCCGCATCTGGCCCCCGCCGGACGCGAATCGATTCTGCTCCAGGGCGCCCGGATCGCGCTCGCCGACGGCCCGTACAGCCAGGCCGAACGCGAGGTGCTGACCACGGTCGGCGGGGCGCTCCAGCTCCGCGCCGAGGACACGGCCCGGCTGCTCGCCGCGGCGGCGCGTACGCCCTCCTGAGCCCTCCGGCGGGGCGGCCCCCGCTAAGGTCGCTCTCTTCGGGCGGCGAGAGCTCCCGGAGTCCCGATTGCGAGCTCCACGATGAGCGCCCAACCGTCCCTCGCACGACTGCGCCTCCCTGCCGCGCTGGACCGCCTGGCCGTCACCTTCGCCGGTCTGACCGCCCGGTCCGACGAGAACAACTGCGTGTGCCACTGGGGCGATGCCGAAGAGCTCGCGCTGCTCAAGACGGCGGACACGGAGCTGGACCCCGACCTCCTGTGGCGCACCTGGAACGCCCCCGACTGGACCGACCACCCGTCCGTCCTGCGCCGGATCCTGCCCCAGTTCGCCCGGACCCTCGTCGGCGGCCCTGTCGCCCCCTGGCAGGCGGAGGCGGGCCGCTCGTTCGCCCGGGGCCGATGGCAGCATTGGCCCGCCGAGCAGGCCGGGGCGGTCCGGGAGTTCCTGCACGCCTGGTGGGCCGACACCCTCACCGACCCGTCTCCCGCGGTGCCCGTCCCCGACGTCCTCGTCGTGATCACCGAGGCGTCCGCGGACGTCGGCCCGTGGCTCGGCGTCTGGGAGACGCTGACAGGGCCGCCGGCCGACGCGCACCTGGCCGCCCTGGTCGAACAGTGGGAGTGGGAGCTGATCGGCGACCAACTGCCCTGGAGCGGCTGGGACAACGAGGAGGAGATCCGCACCGAGCTGACCGCCTGGCTGGTCCGCAACGCACCCGCCAGGCTCCGCGCCCACGGCGCACCGCCGGAGCTGCTCAACCGGATACGGCTGCTCGGCCTCCCCTGCGCCGACCGCTGGGAGGACCCCGGCTGGGACGGCCGGCCCTGCTGATCCGGCGGCCGCGCGGCTCACCGTCCCTTACTCCCGCGGGAGTAAGCCGGGGCGCCGCACCCTCCCCGGCAGTAGCGCGGATGTCGGTCTCCGGCGCGAGGAATCAGCCCCGGCCCGACGGAAGTCTGGACATGAACCAGACACCCGGACGGAAGGGGGGCTCGTATGAGGGCCGCAACGCAGGACAGGGGCGAGCCGCCACAGCCGCGGCCGCGGAGCCGGTGGCGGATGCTGCCCTGGGCGGTCGTCGCGCTCTGGGTCGCCGCGATCGCGATCGCCGGGCCGCTGGCCGGCAAGCTCTCGGGCGTACAGGCCAACCACGCCGTCGACTATCTGCCGGCGAGCGCCGACTCCACCCAGGCGGCGAAGATCCAGGAGGCGCTGCCCGGCGGCGAGTCCACCGACCTCGTCCTCGTCTACCACCGCGACGGCGGGCTGACCCCGGCCGACCGGACCGCGGCCGCCCGGCAGACCGCCGAGGTGGCGGCCGGCCACACGCTCACCGCACCCCCGCGCGGCGTCCCCTCCACGGACGGCACGACCCTGATGTACCCGGTCTCCACGACCGAGCCGGGCCAGGACGACGACGCCCGGACCGCGTTCGTCGACGAGGTGCGCGAGATCGCCAGGGGCGGCGACGGACTGGGCGTCGAGGTCGGCGGCCCCGGTGCGCTGAACACCGACGCCATGAAGGTCTACGGCTCGCTCGGCGGCCCACTGCTCTACACGACCGTCGCCGTCGTCGCGATCCTGCTGATCCTCATCTACCGCAGCCCGCTGCTGTGGCTGGTGCCGCTCGTCGTCGCGGGCGTCGCCGACGCCCTGTCGATGGCCGTCGTCCACGAACTCAACCGGGGCTTCGACGTCACCGTCACCGGCCAGAGCTCCGCGGTGATGACCATCCTCGTCTTCGGCGCGGGCACCGACTACGCGCTGCTGCTGGTCTCCCGCTACCGGGAGGAGCTGACCCGCTTCGCCCGGCCGCACGAGGCGATGGCGGCAGCGCTGCGCGGCTGCGGCCCCGCCGTCGTGGCCTCCTCGGCGACCGTCGCAGCGGGCCTCCTGTGCCTTCTGGCGGCCGATCTCACCAGCAGCCGGGGAATGGGACCCATCGCCGCCGTGGGGGTGCTGTGCGCGCTCCTGGCGATGCTGACGCTGCTGCCGGCGCTGCTGGTGCTCCTGGGCCGCCGGGTGTTCTGGCCGCTCGTCCCCGCGTACGGCGCCGGGCCCAGGCGGCGGCGCTCGGTCTTCGCCGCCCTGGGCGGCTCGGCCGGACGCCGGCCCGTCGCCGTACTCGCGACCGGCGGGGTACTGCTCGGCGCGCTGGCGCTCGGGGTGTTCAACCTGCCCGGCGACCTCAAGCAGGAGGACTCCTTCATCAGCGCGCCCGACTCGATCGCGGCGATGGAGACGCTCGCCGACGCCTTCCCCGGCCGCTCCAGCCAGCCGATCACCGTGCTCGTGCCCACCGGCCGGGCCGACGCCGCGCTGGCCAAGGCCCGCACCATCGACTCGGTCGCCTCCGCCGAGCGCGGCCGCAGCGGGGGCGGCTGGACCGAACTGGCTGTCGTCGCCAGGGACAAGCCGGAGTCCGCGGGGGAGCGGGACACCGTCAACACCCTGCGCGACGCACTGGACGGGGCCCATGTCGGAGGCCCCGGCGCCCAGCAGATGGACCTGGAGAAAGCCAGCTCCCGGGACCTGAAGGTCGTCGTCCCGCTGGTCATCCTCTCCGTCCTGCTCATCCTGATCGCGCTGCTGCGCAGCCTCGTGGCCCCGCTGCTGCTCGTCGCCGCCGTCGTCGCCGTCTGGGGCGCCGCGCTCGGCATCGGCGGACTGGTCTTCGAACCACTTCTCGGGCTCAAGGGCACCGACCCCGGACTGCCGCTGCTGTCCTTCGTCTTCCTGGTGGCGCTCGGCGTCGACTACGGCATCTTCCTGATGCACCGGGTCCGCGAGGAGTCCCGGGCCGGCGCCGAACCCACCGACGCCGCGCTCACAGCCCTGCGCACCACCGGCGGGGTGATCGCCTCGGCGGGCCTGGTGCTCGCCGGCACCTTCGCCGTCCTGACGAACATGCCGCTGACCTCCCTGGTGGAGATGGGCTTCGTCGTCGCCGTCGGCGTCCTGCTCGACACCTTCCTCGTCCGCACCTATCTGGTCACCTCGGCGAGCGTGGCCCTGCAGCGGAGGATGTGGTGGCCGGGGGCGCTCAGCCGGACGCCCGCCGCCCCCGGGCCGCGGGAACCGGAACTCGTCAGGGCCCCCTGACAGTGCCCCGCCCCGTACCGGAGGATGGCGGCTCGTGGTTCGGGGCACGCCGCCATCCTCCGGTACGGG
>NZ_JAFMPZ010000065.1:580-16962 GCF_017353455.1 Streptomyces laculatispora | reverse complement strand
CGACCCCCTCGACCAGAACCACCGGGGCGGGTTCCAGGCTGCGCGACGGGCGGAAGCTCCGGGCCGTCCAGTCGTACGGCTCGTAGTGCGCGCGATCCCCGTGCGACAGCGGCTCGATGACCTGGTCCCGGAGCCGGTCCGTCCAGTCGAACGGCTCTTCGTGGGTCGCCAGGTCGTCCAGGTGCAGTACGGGTGCGCCGTCGAGCACCGCCGCGAGCCGGGCGGCGAGGGTGCTCTTGCCCGATCCCGCGTGGCCGTCGACGGCGATCAGCCGGACCGGTCCGCAGGACGGCGGCAGGGTGCCCAGCCACGCGGCGTGGAGCGAGAGGTCGTTCATTCGTCCAGCCTACGAGCCGCAGCGAAGCCGTTGCAGGTCACGCCAGTGGTCGAGACCAATATTGGTCCTGTGGCACGAGGCGAATCGCTGGCCGAACCGGGTGACGACCCGCAATAGTTGGCCCACTGTCGTGTACCTGCAGCCCCATTCCGCTTACGACCGGGGGTCTCGCCCATGCCCAGTCCGACCTCACGCAGAACCGTGCTCACCGCCGCCATCGCGGCCGCGGCCGGCGCCGGAGCGGTGTCGTCCACCGCCTCCGCCGCTCCCTCCCGTACCCCGCACCGCGCACCTTCGGCGGCAGCCTCTTCCGTGGACAACCATTCCTGGAGCACGTACACCGACTGGCGCTGCGGCTCCGGCGCCGGAACCCGTGCCGTCGCGGGCCGCCGGGCGGGCCTGGTCATCGGCCACGCGCTGGGGAGCACCGACTACACGGACCCGCACACCGGTACGAAGGCGGCCTGGGAGTACGCGACCTGGACCTCACCCGTCCACCGCTCCGCCGTCCCGGCCACCGAGGCCATCGCCTCCTGGAACGCGCACACGCCGGCCGGCACCTGGATCCAGATCGAACTGCAGGGCAGCTACTCGGACGGCACCGGTACCCCCTGGTACGTCATGGGCCGCTGGGCGGCGGGCGACGGCGATATCCGCCGGACCTCCGTCGATGACCAGAGCGACGGCAAGAGCTCCGTCTGGACCGACACCTTCTCGGTGGACGACGCGGCGAGCGGCCTGCGGCTCCTGTCCTACCGGCTGCGGCTGACCCTGTACCGCACCCCGGGTACCCGGCTCACCCCCACGGTGTGGCGGGTGGGCGCGATGGCCTCGGACATCCCCGACCGCTTCACCGTGCCCGCCTCCGTCCCCGGCCTGGTCCGGGAACTGCCGGTGCCGCGCTACTCGCAGAACGTGCACGCGGGCCAGTACCCCGAGTACGACAACGGCGGCGAGGCGTGGTGCAGCCCCACCTCCTCGCAGATGATCATCGAGTACTGGGGCCGCCGGCCCAGCGCCGAGGACCTCGCCTGGGTCAAACCGGGACTTCAGGACCCGCAGGTCTGCCACGCGGCGCGCTTCACCTACGACAACCAGTACGAGGGCTGCGGCAACTGGCCGTTCAACGCCGCCTACGCGGCCACGTACGAGGACATGAGCGCCGTGGTGACCCGGCTGGGCTCGCTGAAGGACCTGGAGACGCTGATCGGGGCGGGGATCCCGGCCATAACGTCGCAGTCGTTCCTCAAGGAGGAGCTGACGGGTGCGGGGTACGGCACCTCGGGCCACCTGATGACCGTGATCGGCTTCACCTCGGACGGCGATGTGATCGCCAACGACCCCGCGTCACCGAGCGACGAGGCGGTCCGCCGCGTCTACCGGCGGCACGAGTGGGAGAACATCTGGCTGCGGACCAAGCGCTACGACGCGAATGGGCAGGTCAGGGGCGGTACGGGAGGGGTCTGCTACATCTACTGGCCGGCGAACCCGGAACCGACTCAGCACCGCGCTCTGCGGTCGCTCGGTCTGCTGTGACCGTGTAGGGACCCATGGCCGCCTCGACGACCTGACGGCAGCGTTCCTGGCCGTCCTGGGTGAGGTGGCCGTACCGGTCCACCGTGACCTTGATCGAGCGGCGCCCGAGCGGGCGGGACACTTCGTGCGTAGAGACGCCGCCGGTCAAGGTCACGGTCGTCCATTTGTGCCGCAGGTCGTGCGGATCCTGCCCGCGCCTGGACTGGCACCTGGAAATCGATGGCCGGAGCCTCCTCGGCCACCCGTCTTGGCGGGACGCCCACCCGGAAGCGCTCGCGGCGTTCGGCACAGCCACGGCGGCCCGGAAGGGCATCAGCGACCAGCGCAGCCTCGGTGAGCGAGGGCAACCGCAATCCTGCTCACCTGCGGCGATCGCGGAAGGTGACCCTTTAGGGTGCGATGACGGAGGGGAGCTGGTTGGCTACGGAGTGCCCCCACCTCCCACCTAAGGAGTGACGATGAGCGTTGCAGGTGAGTTCCCCAGCCGCCCGCAGCAGATGCAGGAAAAGGTACGTCAGCTGAACGAGCGCGCTGAACGAGCGGTCAGCCCGGAGGAACGACGTCGGCTGCATGAAGAGGCCCGGCGCCTCCATGAGCAGTTCGCGCAGGAAGCCGACCCCGCAGACCGGCCTGGCCGTCGGCCTGAGCGCGAGAGGGAATAGCCCCCTCATCCAACGGAGCGGACGGCTCCCGCAGGTGGGAGTTCAAGCCTCTCACCACCGCCGCCCTCGGAATCGACGCGCACATCGTCCGGCGGGACCACACCACCAGGGGTTCTACCGTGTTGCCCCGCTGCTGACGCGTCGAGCGGACTCGGACGCCTCAACCGGCGCCTGGTCCGCGACTGCGAAGCCCACGCACACCGTTCCGAAGCCGGTATCTGCCTCGCGACGATCAGCCTCATGACCTACGGGCTCGCCGCTGAATCCACCCGAACCCCGACATACGCAGCGTGGAAACCGTGCGCAGCCCGGCAATCCAGGATGAGGAAGCAGGGCGAAACACCCTTCGAGGCGCTCAGGGCCCTGGCCTAACCGGTCAGGGCCCTGAATTGCGTGACCCGTGGGGCGGATTCACGCGCGCCGGGCTTAACGTTGCGGGCTGTCTCCAGGACACGGATCCTCGTCGGCATTCACCCAGCAGGCGGTGGGCCGGATCTGCAAGGGCCTGATGGTGCCACCAGTCGGGTTGACCTTGCTGGTAATTCGAGGAATGTACAAGGAAACTTGTGCGACTGGCTCTGATATTGAGCTCGGCATCGGTGCACAGAAGAGCAAGAGGCCCGGAAGCAGGGCCGCGACGGCCAGACGGCCCCGGCGCCGTGGGTGAGACCTTCCCGAGTATGGCCGAGCGGGGGATCTCACTTCACGTTGACCAGTGAAGTTCACGAATGACCGAAAAAAGATACCAGCTGACGGCGTGGCAGCGACGTGGCAGCGAAAGGAGCAGGGGAATGCGCTATACCCGAGTTCTCCTCACATCGGCCGCTGCCGCTACGGTCCTCAGCAGTGTGGCATTGATTGTCATGGGTACCTCTGAGTCCACCTGGGACCCGAAGAAACCGCTCCACATCGGAGGGCCCCACCAGGACGGTGGCCATCCCGGCCCGAACGCGCGCCAACACCACGAACGCCGTCCCTCGCCCGTCGTGGCCGCGGACAACTGGAGTGACGCCGAACAGGAACTGGCGGTCGGAAGCGTCCTCGTCCTCAGCGGCAGCGCGCTCGGCGTCGGCGGATATCTCCTGCGCCGCAAGGCGAGCGTGGGCGCAGACTCCTTCGGGTGACTCGCACCTGTCCGGCGTCAACCTCTGCGGGGGCACCGCACATCGCGGTGTCCGGCAGGTGGAGGAGCGGGTCCGCCGGAGCCGGCCGGTCACTGCCAGTGGGTACCGGGTGGCCGGGCAGCGGTGTACGTGGGTCCGTTGTGCGGCCGTGGGCGGCCATCGAGGAGTGTGGCGTACAGGCCCCTCTGGCTGAGGAGTTGGGTGTGCGTACCCGACTGCACCAGCTGTCCCCGGTCCAGGACCAGAATGCGGTCCGCGTTGGCGGCCAGCGACAGATCGTGCGTGATCACGATGGTGGTACGTCCTTCGGCGAGGCGTCGCAGTGGTGTGAGGATGCGCTCCGCGGCCAGGGTGTCGAGTCCGGTGGTGGGTTCGTCGAGCAGCAGGACGGGCGCGTCACGCAGCATGGCGCGGGCGATCGCGACGCGCTGCAGCTGTCCTCCGGAGAGCCGCGAGGTGCCGGGGGAGAGGACGGTGTCGTATCCGTCCGGGAGGGCCCGGATGAAGGCATCGGCGTCGGCGGCTCGCGCGGCCTCCACGACGTCCTGGTGGGTGGCGCCGTCCCGTCCGCAGCCGATGTTCACCTCGATGCTGTCGTGCAGGACGAGGGTGTCCTGGGGCAGGAGCGTGATGTTCTGGCGGAGATAGGTCAGCGGCAGCTTGTCCACGGATACCCCGTCCAGCCGGATGCTGCCGCTGTCGGGGTCGTAGAACCTCAGCAGCAGGGCGGCCAGCGTCGACTTGCCCGCGCCGCTGGGGCCGGTGATGACCAGCAGTTCCCCCGGGCTCGCGCTGAACGACAGCTCATGGAGAACCGGCTCGGTGTTGTTCGGGTAGTGGAAGCGGACCTGGTGCGCCTCCACGACACCGGACGCGCGGCTGCGGGTGGGGGCGGTCACGGAACCGGCCGGGTCGGTGACGGCGGGCCGGGCGTCGAGGATCTCCAGCAGCCGCTCGGCTCCGGCCGTGGCCGCGGTGGCCGTCAGTCCGAACTGGCCGAGCGAGCGGACCGGCGGGTAGAGGTAGCCGACGAAGGCGGCGAAGGCGAGGAGCTCGCCGAGGGTCATCCGCCCTGCGGAGATCTCCCAGGCCCCGAGGCCGATGATCGTCAGGATGCAGAACGTTTCGAGTACCTCTACGACTTGTGCGTAGAGCCCGGTGAGCCGTACGGCCGTGACCGCTGCCTTCAGCCGCTTCGCCGCTTTGTCGAGGAGCCTTTCCTCCTCGTCGTGCTGCCGGTTGTACGCCTGGGTCAGGACGACATTGACGAGGGTCTCCTCGACCACCGCCGTGATGGCACCGTCCGCCGCACGTCCGCGACGGGACACCTCGCGCAGGCGACCGGTGAAGCTGCGGGTCGCGGCGTAGAAGAGCGGAACCAGGAGAAACGTGGCCAAGGCCAGTTCCCACCGCAGCCACAGAGCCGCCGCCGCGTAGAAGAGGGCGCTGAACACGGCCGACACCACCGCGACGATCCCGGTCACCACAAGCTGTTCGATGGCGTCCACGTCACCGGTCAGCCGCTCCACCAGGTCACCGCGGCGGTTGCGCTGGAAGAAGTGCGGCGGCAGCGTCTGGAGGTGCGAGAAGACCCGGGCCCGGAGCCGCAGTACGAAGCGTTCGGCGGTCCAGGCCGCGAGGGAGCTGCCCAGGTACCCCACCACCGCACCGATGACCGCCACGGTGAGCCATTGGCCGGCGGGCTTCCAGAAGGCGCTGACCGAGCCGTTCCGCAGAGCGGTGTCGGTGAGTTCGGCGAAGAGCAGGATCGTGATGGTCTCGGCGATCGCGGCCATAATGGCGAACAGGCAGATCAGCAGAATCCAGCGCCGGTCGCCTCTGGTCAGTGGCCAGAAGCGCCGGAATGCGAGCGCGATGCTGACGGGATCGGTACGGATCGGGATATCCGTCGCCGAGTGCTGAGTGGGCTCCTCGGGGGGCGCTGGGCACCGAGGTGAGCTGCGAAGGCTCATGGCGTCACGTCACAGAGGTGCTCGGGCCATGGTCCGATGCCATGGACGGGGGCCCCGGACCGCGAGACGGACCCGCGCGATCGGCGCGAGTCCGCCTCGAGTCCCATGGGGGTTGGAGGACCTACGGTCAGTAGCCGCACCACCGGTCGTTGCGACCGCCGAAACGGTCTCCGCGTCCGTTGTCCCGGTCTCCGTACCGCCGGTCACGGTCCCGTCCGAATCCTCGGTCGCCGCGATCGCGGTCCCGGTCCCTGTTCCGGAAGATATTGCGTGCGTTCATCTTGGCCTCCTTCAGGAGGTTGCTGTGCCGCTCCTTGCTTCTGACTGCGGCACTACCGACACTACGGCTCCCTGCAAACACCAACAACTCATGCACAGTGGGGGACGGTAGTAGCCGGTCTCCCTGGCTGCTGCGACGGCCACTGCAGCCAGGCCGTTCCCGTTGGTCGCGATGCGGGGACAGACGCAGTCCACCAGGTCGTGCAACTGTGCGTCGTGTCGTGTCCGGAGCCGGCCAGGCGCGGACTGGCGTGCTGTACCCGCCGGCCACGGTCCATACGCCGGGCCACGAAACCGGAGGTCAGAAGCCGGAGGAGGTCCTTGCGCCGCACGAGCACGAGTCTCCGGCCGGCATCCGGGTCCATGACCGCCTTTCGGGCACGACCTGCTGGCGGCGACTGCGGGACCGGTACGAGGCCGGCGTCCGGCAGCGGCTGCACGAAGTGCTGCCGGCCGAGCTCAATGCGGCGGCCCGTCTCGACTGGTCGGGTGCGGTGGTCGACTCCAGTCACGTGCGAGCCAAAAACAGGGGGAGTCCAGGCAGGACCGAGTCCGGTCGATCGTGGCCGAACCGGATCGAAACACCCCTGATCAGCGACGGACACGGCACGCCGCTCGCCGTGATCCTCACCGGCCCTCGCCCGCCGCGGCAGCCTTCACGGCACAGGACTGGGCACCTACCGCTGCGTCGTCGAACGCAGCTTCGCCTGGATCCATGGATTCAGACGTCCCTGTATTGGCTGGGAACGACGAGCAGGCATCCACGAAGCCCTTCTCGAACTCGCCTGCTGCCTCATCACCCACCGACAGGTCAACTCATGGTGCCGGCCGTTGCTAAAGGGACGGCATTGGTTCATCGCCAGTGGACCGGCCGCGAGGGGACCACGGGGACCACTTGATACGAGACGGGTGCGGCTCCCCTTCGTGGTCCTCGCTGCCCGCAGGATGCGTGAGCCATGCCCCGGGTGTCGGCACCCTTGAGTTGCCTTAGCCTCGCGCTTTCACGAGGTGGGTTGTCCGATGCTTGATCAAATAAGCGGAGAGTGCTTCTGACCTGCAACGATGGGACTTGTCTAGGGTCCTGTTGGCTGCACGGAAAGAAGCACTCTCCAGGTGAGTAAGCGTATCGGGTTGTACCCGCGTGTTCGCGTCGAGGGCAGTGGCAGCGGGACGGTCTCGCAGGCTGGGGCGGTGCTGCTGGTCGAGACGGTCCGCAAGTGTGGTCTGGACTCCGCGATATCGACGGCACTGGCGCCGTGGCGCAAGCCGCGGACGGTGCACGACCCGGGCAAGGTCTTGCTGGATGTCGCGCTCGGAGTCGCTCTGGGCGGGGACTGTCTCGCCGATGTCGCCATGCTGCGGGCTGAGCCCGATGTGTTCGGCCCGGTGGCATCCGACCCCACGGTCTCCCGCCTCGTCGACACCCTTGCCGCGGCCGGACCGAAGGCACTCACCGCGATCCGGTCGGCGCGGGCCGAAGTGCGCTCGCAGGTCTGGGAACTGGCCGGAATGAGAAGTCCGGCCGCCGACGGTCACGTCATCGTGGACATCGACGGCGTGCTCGTCCTTGCGCACTCCGAGAAGCAGGATGCCACCGCGACCTGGAAGAAGACCTTCGGCCATCATCCGCTCGTCGCGTTCGTCGACCACGGCCAGGCCGGTTCCGGAGAGCCGGTGGCCGCGTTGCTGCGGCCCGGCAACGCCGGCTCCAACACCGCGAGCGATCACATCGAAACAGCCCAACTCGCCCTGGCCCAACTCCCCAAGCACCTGCGGCGGGGCCGCAAGACGCTAATCCGCACCGACTCCGCCGGCGGCACCCATGCCTTCCTCGACTGGCTCTCCCGCCGGGGCCGGTGGCTGTCGTATTCCGTCGGAATGACCATCACCGACGCCATCCACCAGGCCGTCCTGAAGATCCCGAAGAAGGCATGGACGCCGGCCTACGACTCCGGCGGCACCGAGCGGCCCGGCGCCTGGGTCGCAGAGATCACCGACATCCCCGACCTGATCACCTGGCCCAAGGGCATGCGGCTCATCGTCCGCAAAGAACGACCACACCCCGGCGCCCAGTTGCGATTCACCGACCTCGACGGACTACGGCTCACCTGTTTCGCGACCAACACCCAGGGCGGCCAGCTCGCCGACCTGGAACTACGTCACCGCCGCCGGGCCCGCTGCGAGGACCGCATCCGAAACGCCCGCGACACCGGCCTGCGCAACCTGCCCCTGCACGACACCGCCCAGAACCGGATCTGGCTGGAGATCGTCCAGATCGCACTCGACCTCCTCGCGTGGATGCCGATGCTCGCCCTGGCAGCGGAAACCCGCCGCTGGGAGCCCAAACGGCTTCGCCTGCGGCTGTTCTCTGCCACCGCCCAGCTGGTCACCACCGGCCGCCGCCGCCGGCTCCGCTTCACCGACCGATGGCCCTGGACGGATGTGATCACCCGCGCAATCCAGCGACTCGTAGCCCTGCCGAACCCCGGCTGACCAACAAATCCGACCGTCCCGACGAGCCATAACCACACCCCGGAGCCGTGGAACCCGGCGCCCACCCGACGCGACAGCCGGGCGGCCAACCTGCCCCAGCCCACGAAATTTCGCACCCCGCAAGCAGAGAGTCCCCATCAGCGAACCAACGAGGACTCATGAACGATCGAGGCTAGTTCGTGGGCTGCGTCGGTGAAGGTGCCGGTGTCGATGATGGCGGCCAGGCACCGCAGGTGTTTCAGTTCCAGGGCCTGGACGCTGCGCCGCTCGTCATCCGTACGCTCATCCATACACCCAGCGTATCGATGGACATGCGAATGTATTTTGCGTATGCCAGTGATGTGCCCATGGTGATGGGTATGCAAATCGACTCCTGTGCCTCCCCCGCCGTGGTGCCTGCTCCCGCCGCACACGGCGGGACCCGTGGCGGAGGGCGTTGGGGCGGGGTGGCCCTGATGCTGGGAAGCGGCCTGTCCAACCAGACGGGGGCCGCCATCGCGGCGCTGGCGTTCCCGGTCATCGGCCCGGTGGGTGTCGTGGCGGTCCGCCAGTGGGTGGCCGCCGCCGTGCTCGGCGCGGTCGGCAGGCCGCGGCTGAGGCGGTTCACCGCTGCGCAGTGGTGGCCGGTGCTGGGGCTCGCGCTGGTTTTCGCCGCGATGAACCTGTCCTTGTACGTGGCGATCGAGCGGATCGGGCTCGGCCTGGCCGTCACCCTGGAGTTCCTGGGCCCGCTGACCGTGGCCCTGTGCGGATCCCGCCGCCGCACCGACCTCGTTGCTGGCGTGGCGGCCGCGGGCGCGGTGGTGGTCCTCACCCGCCCCACGCCGTCCACCGATTACTTCGGCATTTGCCTGGCAGCGCTGGCCGCAGTGTGCTGGGGCTGCTACATCTTGCTCAACCGGACCGTCGGCGCTCGGCTGCCCGGCCTGGAAGGCGCAGCCGCAGCCGCGGCCGTCTCCGCAGCCCTCTACCTTCCCATCGGCGCCTGGGTGCTCTGGCACCACCGACCCACCTTGGCGGCGCTGGGGTGCGCCCTGGCGGCCGGAGTGCTTTCTTCGGCGGTGCCGTTCCTCGCCGACCTACTGGCCCTGCGCCGCGTCCCGGCGCACTTCTTCGGGGTGTTCATGAGCGCCAACCCCGTTTTCGCGGCCCTGGTCGGCCTCGTCGTCCTCGGGCAGCACCACGACCACCTCGACTGGGTCGCGATCGCCGTGATCGTCGCGGCGAACACCGCCGTGGTCTCCACTGCCCGACGTGCTTGAGGGCTGCAGGGCTCGCCCGGGACCGCCGCGCACGGTGACCGCGTCCTCGGGTCCGTTCACCGGCACAGACACGTCTGGAAGGTCTGAGGCCGTTCCGTCCGCTATCTGTATGTGTCCAACTTGCCCCTCCGTTCCGTCGTCGCTATCCACTGATTCTGCCCAGGCTCACCCGGACCACGTCAGCACCCTTTCGGGTCAGGGCAGTGTCCGTATCCGGACGGTTATGCGGGGGCGACCGGCGGAGAGTCCGATCGTCTGCCCGTTTCCTTTCGGCTTCCGGCATTGGCTTCTTGGGCCGTCCTGTCCTCGATGGGGAATTGAGCCTTCCTTACGGTCGGCTGACCGGGGCAAATCGACTCGGACCCCAACGGGGCTTCCACGTTCTACACGAATGAGATAAGACCGAGGTGGGCGCTCCCTTTACCCCCGAGGCGGCGGTGTCCACCTGGCCGGAGTGACCTCTGCCGGCCAGCGCCTGCCGATTCTCAACAGCTAGCCATGTACCCCACTCACGCACTCCATCGGCGGGGCTTGGGATCACGAGGCATCATCGGGAGTTGTCGGCCGCGACGCGCTCGGTCACTTCGGGCGGCGCGGCCGCCACCCGCACAGCCACGGTCCCTATAGCAGCGGGTCTGCCGAGCGTCGGCATCCTCATCCACCAACTCCTGTCTATCCCGATCCGATCGGTTATGAATCGAGCAATGGTTGTCGGGGGAGGATCCTGATCGACCCTCGGTTCACTGACCTGGCTCGGCGCGGGCCAGTGATCGACGACCGCCCGCCGGTGGATGCGTGCGCACGTGTGCGGGCCGATGCGTCGGCGTCGCCTCGTTCAGTCAGATCACCGGGCGATGTTGGCGAGTCCGGTCAGGGTGGCGTCGGGGCTGGTGGAGTCGACGGGATGCCACAGCCGCCCGTGCTCGTCCCGTTCGCAGCAGGGCGACGGCTTCCCGGCAGGCGCGGGTCTTGCCGGTCGAGGGCCCGCCCACCGCGATTCAACAATTGCGCCGTCATCGGGGGCTCTTGCTGAGCCGCGTGGCGAGCCGGTTGATTTGCCCGGACCGGCGCCGGGCGTCAGCGACATCCACTGCATCTGTTCTCCTGTGGGATCGCCGCAGTCGGCGGAAGGCGGTCGGGTCATCCCGCGCCGGTGCCACCGCGCTCTTCCACTGGCTCCGTCAGCCGAGCAAGGCAGTGGCCGTGTTGATGAGTTCCGCGTCGGCGGCCTCGGTGCGGTGGGCAGCGATGCCGGAACGGAAGAGCGCCGCTCCTTCGATCAGCACGGTGAAAACGTTCGCCCGTGCCTGGCAAACAGTGTCGGGGAGTGAGGGGTTGTGAGTGCGGAGGAGCCTGGCCACATGGTTCTGGTAGTCGCCGTAGAAGGTGCGCAGGACCACCGCGACGGCTTCGTCGCGGCCCGCCAGTGCCCACAGCTCGGCGTAGACCCGCACGAGTTGTGAATCATCGTGCTCGGACAGAAGCTGACGGACCAGCCCCTCCGCGTTCGATGGGGTGTGTGTGGCGGCCTCGGTGAACAACGGGGCCAGCCTGTCGAGCGTACGGTTCAGGGTGCGGCGCAGGACGGCGGCGATCAACTCCGAGCGGGAGGGGAAGTAGTACTGCACGTGCCCCAGGCGCGTTTGTGCCGTGACGGCCACCGCGCGCATGGTCAGCTCGCCGTACCCGGACTCGAAGAGAATCTTCTCAGCGGCGTCCAGGATTGCAGCACGCCGCTGGGCACCCTTGGTCGTAGTCGCGGTGCGTTTCTCCTGTCCCGGGGATCGTTCGCTCATGCCGCCCTGCCCTCTGCCTGTTCGTCGCGCACAGCCCTGAGCACAACCAGGTCAACGCCCTGCGCGGCGAGGTCTGACGGCACGTTCTGCGGATTCGGGAGCTGTTCGGGGAAAACCACGCCGCTCGGTGCGGGGGCGCCGTCTTCGCCCCGTACCCGGCGCAGCCCCATCAGGGCACCCAATGCGGTCAGGTGGGCCTGGCCTGCCTGGTCGGTCACGGTCGCGGAGAGGGTGTCGCCCCCGCGGGTGACGTCGATGCGGAGCTGGGCTGTGCCTCCCTCGCCGGGTGCGTACAGCAATCCGCGGCGTGCACCGGTGAAGCACTCGCCGCGGCCCCAGCGGAAGAACCCGAGCCGCTTGGCGGCCAGCAGGGCCGCCGTGGACGCGGGCGAGCTGAAGCCGATCCGGGTGGTTGCGGTCTGCGCGGAGAGGGTGAGGGGGAGAGTGAACTGCTCGGGGGTGTCGATCCTGGCGACCCGGGTGAGTGTCTCCCCGATACGGATGCGGCCGGCATCGCTCAGCGGCATGACCGTGTGCCGCTGCCCGTCCCGCATCACCTCGTAGTCCAGTCCGAGGCGGTCCATGAACTCCACCGAGTCCGAGCCCGCCCGGTCGGCGAGGTCCCAGCGAATGGCCACGTCGACCGTGTCCGCGCCGCCCAACCGGTCGCCGAGACAGGCGGCGACGAGGCTGGTCACACCTCCCATCCACGCGGAGGACAGGAGTACCGGTGCGGTCGGGCCCGACATTGCCGCGACGGTGGCCGCACGCTGCAACCGCGTGGTCCAGCGGGTGACGTCCACGAACGGCACCCCGCCGCTGATCGCGGCGCGCAGCACCCGGTCGTCCGGATCGTTGACCACGGTGACGACCGCGCTGATCTCCGCCCGGAACGGTGCCGGATCCGCCAGGTCCCAGGTGCGCAGTTCCGCGCCCGTCTCGTCCGCCAGTCGCTGTCCGCGCTGCACGGTCCGTCCCGTCAGTACAAGAGGCCACGAGGGGGCCGCCATCCGTGCGAGCTCCGCGCCGACCGTGCCGTATCCGCCGACCAGGAGCACAGGTCCGGCG
This sequence comes from Streptomyces laculatispora, assembly GCF_017353455.1. Taxonomy (GTDB): domain Bacteria; phylum Actinomycetota; class Actinomycetes; order Streptomycetales; family Streptomycetaceae; genus Streptomyces; species Streptomyces laculatispora. The sequence goes on along the minus strand of NZ_JAFMPZ010000065.1, from coordinate 4,432 downwards.
GCGTCAAAGATGAGTTCGTCATTCATGACACCCAATATAGGTCAAGTGACCAAAAAATGTCGCGGGAGGGGTGTGCTGGAAGCACTCGGGCCCGATCCGCCTCGCTCACTGACCGCGTCGGCGATGACTCGTCGGGGCTCACAAGGACGGTTCGGCCGTGCTGCTGTGACGTCTCGGCCTTGCACTCGAGGGCGTTCACCGTGAGGCGGCGTGGATCAGACGTGGAGCAAGGGGGGAGGAGGCGGGCGGCCTGATCTTCGGCTGCTGTCTGCTGACTGGGGCGCGGCGGAGCTCGGGTTGGCCCGCGTCACCCCGTGTGGCGGTGGTGGATCTGCGGATCCCCGTCCTTCTTGCGGCTGATCTCCACCAGCTTCGGATAGTCGACCGCGACTCCCCGCAGCAGGGTGTGCACAGCCTGCTCCGCTTCGTCGTCGCTGGTGACGGCGTGGCCGAACAAGGCGCGGTAGTGGACCAGTGAGGCGAGCAGGTCGAGCAGCAGGTCCCGGTCGACGTCGTCGCGCAGGTCGCCCCGCGCGATGGCGGCGTCGAGGGCCTGCCCGACGGCGGTCCGGGGCGGGTCGAAGAGGGCGGCCATGAACGTCTCGCGGCGTTGTGGATCGTCGCCGTAGTCGGCGAGCAGTGAGGCGAGTGCGTCCGGTGGCATGCGCTGGAATGCGGCGACGTACAGCTTGATCGCGTCACTGAGGTCGCAGATCGTGCAGTCGGTGGCGGGGGGTTTGAGATGGCCCAGGCGAGCGGTCAGGGCGTCGAGCACCAAGCTGGGCAGGGTGCTCCAGCGCCGGTAGACGGCCGGCTTCGTGGTGTCGGCGCGCCGTGCTACGGCCTCCACGGTGAGCCGGGCGTACCCGACCTCGTCGAGGAGATCGAGCACCGCGTCGAGGATCGCCTGGTCGATGGATGCGTCGCGCGGGCGGCCGCCCGGGGCCCGACTGCTGGGTGCATGTTTCGCTTCAGCCATACCGTCAGTCTAGTGTTAGGTTACGTTCCGGCACGTAATGAATCTCTCGAAGGGGAAGCGTGTGACCACCAGAAGCGAGGAGCCGACTGCGTCACCGTCACCAGCCGGGTGGGGAGCGTTGCTCGGCCGGGAACACGGGGCCGTCGCGGCGACGCTTGCGGCCGGAGTCGCGCTGCACGCCGTGAATGTCTACCTTGCGACCACCATCCTGCCGTCGGTCATCGCCGACATCGGCGGATCGAACCTGTACGCCTGGGCCACCACGATATTCGTGTTCGCGTCCGTGCTCGGGTCGACGGCCGCCTCCGCCGTCCTCGGAGCCCGCGGCCCGCGCTCCAGCTACCGCTTCGCGACACTGTTGCTTGCGGCCGGAACGGTGGTCTGCGCGCTCGCCCCGACGATGCCCGTCCTGCTGGCCGGACGCCTCATACAGGGCATCGGAGGCGGCCTGCTCTTCGCTCTCTCCTACGCCATGGTCCGCATCACGCTGAACGAGGCACTGTGGCCACGCGCCATGGCGCTCGTCTCCGCCATGTGGGGCGTCGCGACGCTCGTCGGCCCCGCCCTCGGCGGCTTCTTCGCCCAACTCGACGTCTGGCGAGGCGCGTTCTGGGGGCTTCTGCCGTTCCTGCTCTTTTTCGCCTTCTGGGGCGCGATGCGACTGCCCAAGGGGACGGCGGGGGAGTCGGCCCCGCGCATTCCCTGGGCGAGCGTGAGCCTGCTCGGCCTGGCCGTGCTGCTCATCTCCGCAGCCAGTATCTCGTCCCGGCTCGCCGTCAACGCCGCCGGACTCCTGGCAGCCACGTTGCTCCTGGTCGCCTGGCTGCGACGTGAGCGGCGTGCGACGCTCCGGCTCATCCCGGCCGCCGCATTCGGCCCGGACGGGCGGCTGCGGCTCGTCTACGTCACCATGGTCCTGCTGGTGCTCTCCAGTACCGTCGAGGTCTACGTGCCTTACTTCGGGCAGCGTCTCCAAGGGCTCGGGCCTCTGGCGGCCGGGTATTTGGGCGCCGTCCTGGCGGCGGGCTGGACGCTCGGCTCGATTGCGTGCAGTGGCATGCAGCACCGCAGAGGGTTGATCATCGGCACCGGTCCGGTCTTCTCCCTGATTGGGCTCGTCGTACTCTTCTTCACCGGCCCGGCGCACTCGGGCGCGGTCACGACCGTCGCGACAGTGGGCGCCGGGCTGCTCCTGCTGGGCTGGGGCATCGGCATGGCATGGCCCCATCTGCTGACCCGGGTCCTGCAGTTGACGCCGAAGGAGGACCAGGACCTCGCCGGTTCCTCCGTCACGACGATCCAGCTCACCGCGACCGCATTCGGATCGGCGTTCGCCGGGATGGTCGCCAACGTGATCGGATTCTCCGACGGCGCGGACGTCACCGACCTGCAGAGCACAGCACGCTGGATGTTCGGCCTGTTCATGCTCGCACCGGTGGCCGCTGTGATGACGGCGCGGCGCGCCCGCCGTTGAGGCAAGCCTTCGGGAGTCGTCTCGCTGGCCGGACGTTGTGTATGCGCGGGCTGCCATGAGTTGGAGGTGTCGGCGATGACGGTCAGCAAGTGGCGTAAGCGGTTCATGGAGTCACGGTTGGAGGGCTTGGCGGACACCGACCGGCCGGGACGGCCGAAGACCATCCTGGCTTTGAGAGATCTCGAGCGGGAACAGCTGACGCGTTTGGGCCCGTCGGGCGAAGGTTCCTCTCATCCGGGCCAGTACCTGGATCGGTAGGTCCTTGAGCCTCGATCGTTCATGAGTCCTCGTCGGTGTGCTGACGGGGACTCTGTGTTTGCGAGGTGCGGTCTTTCGGGGCTGGGGCATGTTGACGGCCCGGTTGCCGCGTCGGGCGGGCGCCGGGTTCCACTTTCCCGGTGTGGTGGTGCGGATCGTTGGGGCGGTCGGTGTGGCTGGTCAGCCGGGGCTCGGCAAGGCATTGAGCCGGACATCGGCGAGGCAGTCCCCGCCCAGAGCCGTCGCGAGCGCGACATCCAGCAGGACCTTGCCCGGGTCGTGCACTGCCCGCGGTTTGCGCCACTGTGCCAATGCCACCGATATCGCGGTGCCCAGGTCGGACTTGCGGACCGTCTCGACCAGCAGCACCGCCCCGCTGCCACCGCTCTCGACGCGGACACGCGGGTACAACCCGATACGCTCGCTCACCTGGAAAGCGCTTCTTTCCGTGCAGCAGCCAACAGGACCCTAGACAAGTCCTATCGTTGCAGGTCAGAAGCATTCTCCGCTTATTTGATCAAGGCATGGACGAGCGCGCTCATGAAAGCGCGAGGCTAGACATCTGCCAGGCCGGTCGACTCTGTTCTCCCAAAGCTGTCGCGATGTGATGAACAGCGTAAATGCTCCCGGGAACTCGCCTGCTGGCAAGGTCGTTCAACAGGCACGCCGCACATTCAGGACGCCCCTGTCGTACGCCCCAGCACCGACATCGACATCCCTGCCGCCGTCGAGACCCTGACCCGAGCCTTCGCCGACTACCCCTACACCCGGCACGTGGTCGCCGCAGACGACCACGAGGACCGGATCCGGCGCTTCCAAGAGCTCTGCTTGACCCGCGTCGGGATGGTGTACGGGCGCGTGTGGGTTGCGGACGAGGGCCGCGCTGTCGCTGTCTGGGCCGCCCCTGACCAGGACCCTTCGCCCGCTTTCGCTGAGGTCGGCCCGTTGCTCGGCGACCTTGCCGGTGACCGGGCGGCTGCATATGAGTCTGCGGAGCAGGCTGTCGCACCGTACCGGCCGCAAGAGCCGGCGTGGCTCCTCAACACGGTGGGAGTCGCCCCTGAAGCCCAGGGGCAGGGCCTTGGCAGTGCGGTGCTCGTCCCCGGTATCCAGGCGGCTGCACACGCCGGGTACCCGGCGT
>NZ_JAFMPZ010000065.1:0-567 GCF_017353455.1 Streptomyces laculatispora | reverse complement strand
ATCTCCGGCGCAGGACACTAGAGATTCCTGGTCACCCTCTGACCGTGCGAGCACACCTCATGCGCCAGTAGATCCGTCGATCTGCTCGCGGATGAGGTCGGCATGGCCGTTGTGACGTGCGTATTCCTCGATCATGTGCACCATGATCCAGCGCAGGGAGACTTCCTGATCGCCGACGTGCCCTGCTTCCTGTTCGGACAGGCGGCCGGAGTCGTCCAGCGACGCGTTAGCGATCAGCTCACGGCCACGGGAGATCTCCGCAGCGGCGAGACGTTCCGGGCTCAGAAGCCCTCGGACTGGCGGCGTGGAGCCTCGCCGTCCAGCACCCCGGGCCGCCCGCGAACCCGGCCGGGCGGTGTGGCGTCGACCACGGATAAAACGGTTGGACAAGGGGCCCAACCCGGCAAAAAGCGGACGCCGGTCGGACTGAGCGTCAGACAGCGGTCAAGGGGTGGCTTCACACGGTGGCACCGGCCCGTGTGCACATCCGCGTGCGGGCCGGACCTGTCACCGATCCGGCCGTATAGGGCCGGAGAATCGCGAGGACACGATGCCCACCGCCCCCAC
>NZ_JAFMPZ010000064.1 GCF_017353455.1 Streptomyces laculatispora | reverse complement strand
GGGTTCGTGGACGCCGTGGGCGGCGGCTGGCACGCGTTCGTGACGATGGTGCGGTGGCTCGCGATGGCAGTGGGGGCCACGGCTCCGTTCCTGGCCGTGGCCGCCGTCGTGCTGGTCCTGTGGCGGCTGCTGCGGCGCCGGGGCGGGAAGGCGGGGCCGGACGGCGGGTGAGCCGTCCCGGGGGCGCCACGGCCCCACTGGGAGCCGTGGCGCCGTAGCGTGGGCCTTCGGACGGGGCATCGAAGGGACTGGCATGACGGCGGAACGACTGGTGGTCATCGGCGGGGATGCGGCGGGCATGTCCGCCGCATCCCAGGCGCGTCGGCTCAAGGGTCCGGGCGAGCTGAGCATCACCGCCTTCGAGCGGGGCCACTTCACCTCGTACTCCGCCTGCGGCATCCCGTACTGGGTCGGCGGCGACATCGAGCGGCGGGAGGACCTGATCGCGCGCGGCCCCGAGGAGCACCGGGCCCGGGACATCGATCTGCGGATGCGCACCGAGGTGACGGAGATCGATGTCGCGGGGCAGCGGGTGCGCGCCCTGGACCGGGACTCCGGCGAGACCTCCTGGACCGGTTTCGACAAGCTGGTGATCGCGACGGGGGCCAGGCCGGTGCGCCCGGCGCTGCCCGGCATGGACGCGGACGGGGTGCACGGTGTGCAGACCCTGGACGACGGACAGGCGCTGCTGGACTCCCTGGACCGGGCGGCGGGCCGGCGCGCGGTCGTCGTCGGCGCGGGCTACATCGGCGTCGAGATGGCTGAGGCGATGCTGAAGCGCGGCTTCGAGGTGACCGTGCTCAACCGCGGCGAGCAGCCGATGGCGACGCTCGACCCCGATATGGGGCGTCTCGTGCACGACGCGATGGACGGTCTCGGCATCACCACGGTGAACCGGGCCGCGGTCACCGAGATCCGTACCGGGCCGGACGGCCGGGTGAGCGCCGTGGAGACGGCCGACGCGTCGTACCCGGCGGATGTGGTGGTGCTCGGCATCGGCGTCGAGCCGGAGACGGCGCTGGCCCGCGCGGTCGGTCTGCCGGTCGGTCCGCACGGCGGGCTGCTCACCGATCTGTCGATGCGGGTCGTCGGCCACGACAACATCTGGGCGGGCGGCGACTGCGTCGAGGTGCTCGACCTGGTGGCGGGCCGCACCCGTCACATCGCCCTGGGCACGCACGCCAACAAGCACGGCCAGATCATCGGGTCCAATGTCGCCGGCGGCTACGGGACGTTCCCCGGGGTGGTGGGCACGGCGGTGAGCAAGGTCTGCGATCTGGAGATCGCCCGCACCGGGCTGCGGGAGAAGGACGCCCTTGCGGTGGGCCTGCGGTTCGTCACGGCGACGATCGAGTCGACGGGCCGGGCGGGCTACTACCCGGGGGCGCGGCCGATGACGGTGAAGATGCTCGCGGAGTACCGCACCGGGCGGCTGCTGGGTGTGCAGATCGTGGGCCGGGACGGGGCGGCGAAGCGGGTGGACGTCGCGGCGGTGGCGCTCACCGCCGGGATGACGGTCGAGCAGATGACCGCCCTGGACCTCGGTTACGCCCCGCCGTTCTCACCGGTCTGGGACCCGGTGCTGGTGGCGGCCCGCAAGACGGTGACGGCACTGCGGAAGGCGGGCACCGCCTGAGCGGTGCCCGGCTCCCGGCCGGTCAGCGGGCGGTGCTCGTGTGCACGTACTCGACGAGGCGGGTCAGCGCGTCCGGGGCCATCGACGGCATCACGCCGTGGCCCAGGTTGAAGATGTGGCCCTCCAGACCGGCGGACGCGTCCAGCACCTCCTGGGTCTTGGCCTCCACCACCGAGGTCGGGGCGAACAGCACGGCGGGGTCGAGGTTGCCCTGGAGCGCCTTGCCGGGGCCGACGCGGCGCGCGGCCTCGTCCATCGGGACCCGCCAGTCGACGCCGACGACGTCCGCGCCGGCCTCGCCCATGAGGCCGAGGAGTTCGCCGGTGCCGACGCCGAAGTGGATGCGCGGCACTCCGTACGGGGCGACGGCGTCGAAGACCTTCGCGGAGGCGGGCAGCACCGAGCGGCGGTAGTCGGCGGGGGCCAGCGCGCCCACCCAGGAGTCGAAGAGCTGCACGGCGGAGGCGCCCGCCTCGATCTGAACCTTGAGGAAGGCGCCGGTGATCTCGGCGAGGCGGTCCAGGAGGTCGGCCCAGAGCTCCGGGTCGCCGTACATCAGGGCCTTGGTGTGCTCGTGGTTGCGGGACGGGCCGCCCTCCACGAGGTAGCTGGCGAGGGTGAACGGGGCGCCCGCGAAGCCGATCAGCGGGGTGGACCCCAGCTCGGCGGTGAGCAGGCCGATTGCCTCGGTGACGTACCAGACGTCCTCGGGGGTGAGGTCGCGCAGCCGGGCCAGGTCGGCGCGGGTGCGGATCGGCTCGGCGATCACCGGTCCGACGCCGGGCTTGATGTCGAGGTCGATGCCGATCGCCTTGAGGGGGACGACGATGTCGCTGTAGTAGACCGCGGCGTCGACCTTGTGGCGGCGGACGGGCTGCATCGTGATCTCGGCGACGAGCTCCGGCATCGTGCAGGAGTCGAGCATCGGAATGCCCTCGCGGACCTTCAGGTACTCGGGCAGCGAGCGCCCCGCCTGGCGCATGAACCAGACCGGCGTGTGCGGCACGGGCTCGCGCCGGCACGCCTTGAGGAACGCCGAGTCGTGGGTGGCGGAGGTCTTCGTCTGCTGGCCCGAAGGGCGATCGTTGGCACTCACGCACAGAATCTTCGCACGCACACGGAAGGAGCCCGACCCCGCACGGGTGTCCCTCCCTGCGCGAGACTCCGGTTCCGCCTACTCTTCCCCGCATGGCTCCGGCTCAGGGACACTTCTCCGATCAACCCGATGGCACTGACAGCGAGGACAGTGCGGAGGGTGGTTCCGTCCCGCCCGCGTTCCGTTCGGCGGTCGACGCGCTGCGCTCGGCGCGGCTCCGCCCCGAGCTGGAGGTGGAGCCCACGCGGCCGCCGAAGCGCCTGGCTCCGCACGCGTACGCACTGGAGGCGGCCGTCGTCGACGGCGAGGACGATCTCGCCGACGGCCGGCTCGTCCTGCTCCACGACCCGGCCGGGCACGAGGCCTGGCAGGGCACGTTCCGGCTGGTGACCCTCGTCCGCGCCGAGCTGGAGCCGGAGATGGCCTCTGATCCGCTGTTGCCGGAGGTGTGCTGGTCGTGGCTGACCGGGGCGCTGGAGGCGCGGGGCCTCGGTTACGGGGAGGCGGGCGGCACGGTCACCCGGGCGGGTTCGCACTACTTCGGCGCGCTGGGGGCGCGTCGTCCGGCGACCCAGATCGAGATCCGGGCGTCCTGGACGCCCCGCGAGGGGCGCGGCGGGGTGCCGGACACTGCGGCGCATCTGATGGCGTGGGGCGACCTGCTGTGCCAGATCGCCGGCCTGCCGCCCTCGGGCGCGGCCGACGCGGCGGTGGTGACGCTGCCACAGCGGCGCGGACCGCAGGTTTCTTAGGAGCGGGACCCCGCCCCCGCACTTCGTGACACTGCGTCACAAACCTCGCACAGGCACCGGCTCTCTTTTCGTACAATCGATCGCGTGTCCTATTTGCCCGAATTGTTACTCACCAAATCGTGATCTTCCTCTAAAGGAGCGGGCTTCCGGTGCCGAAGAGGTCAATGACCCTTCAAGCACGGTTCGCCCCGGCTTCATCCCCGAGCCGGCCCGTCCCGCCACTCCCCAGGAGGCCTGGTGTCCGTTCTCCTCGAGCAGCCCGCAAGCCTGGTCGCCTACCGCCCGAACAAGCCGACGGCCATGGTCGTCGTGGCCGACCCGCGCGTCCGTTCCACCGTCACCCGCCATCTGTGGGCACTCGGAGTACGTGACGTCATCGAGGCGTCGTCCATCGCGGAGGCCCGCCCCCGCGTCGGCAACCCGCGCGACATCTGCGTAGCCGACGTCCACCTGCCCGACGGTTCCGGGCTGACCCTGCTGTCCGAAACCCGAGCCGCCGGCTGGCCGAACGGCCTCGCCCTCTCCGCCGCCGATGACATCGGCGCTGTACGCAACGCCCTCGCGGGCGGCGTCAAGGGCTATGTCGTCACCGGCACCCGTACCAACATCGGCCACCCCACCCGTCCCGGCGTCGCGCCCATCGGCGCCAATGCCGCCCGTATGCACCGCCGTCCTCCCGGCACCCCGAGCCACCCGGGCGGCTACCGCGAACTGTCCGGCCGCGAGGTGGAGGTCCTCCGGCTCGTCGCCGAAGGGCAGTCCAACAAGGCCATCGGCGTCTCCATGGGGCTCTCCGCCCTGACCGTCAAGAGCCACCTCGCCCGAATCGCCCGCAAGCTCGGCACCGGAGACCGTGCAGGAATGGTCGCCGTGGCCCTGCGAACGGGCATCATCCACTGATTCCACACCCCCGCCGGTGTGCAGAAATGCGGATCCGGCTGGTTTACGTGCATCGGCGCCCGTCGACGGAACGTTCCGTCGACGGGCGCCGCACATACACAGATACCCTTGACACGTGACCGACGCCCAAGAGACCGCAGCAGACACTTCACTGCGAACCACCGGGGGCGCCCCCCCGGACGACGTCGCCCCGGCGCCGATCCCCTTGCTCGAACCTCGCGAGGGCATTCCACCGGTGGTGGCCTCCGACGACGCCCTGGCCAGGGTGATCGCGGCCTTCGCCGCGGGCTCCGGCCCGGTGGCCGTCGACGCCGAGCGCGCCTCCGGCTACCGCTACGGGCAGCGCGCCTATCTCGTACAGCTGCGCCGTGACGGCGCGGGCAGTGCGCTCATCGACCCGGTCGGCTGTCCCGACCTGTCCGGGCTGGGCGAGGCGCTGCACGGGGCCGAGTGGATCCTGCACGCGGCGACCCAGGACCTGCCCTGCCTGCGCGAGATAGGGATGACGCCGACCGGGCTCTTCGACACCGAGCTGGCCGGACGGCTGGCCGGCTTCCCGCGGGTCGGCCTCGGCGCGATGGTCGAGAGCGTGCTCGGTTACTCCCTGGAGAAGGGGCACTCCGCCGTCGACTGGTCCACCCGCCCGCTGCCCGACCCCTGGCTGCGCTACGCGGCGCTCGACGTCGAGCTGCTGATCGATCTGCGCAACGCCCTGGAGGAGGAGCTCGACCGGCAGGGCAAGCTGGAGTGGGCCCAGGAGGAGTTCGCCGCCATCGCCGCGGCACCGCCCGCTCCCCCGCGCCAGGACCCCTGGCGCCGCACCTCCGGGATGCACAAGGTCCGCCGCCGCCGCCAGATGGCGGTGGTCCGGGAGCTGTGGAACACCCGCGACCAGGTCGCCCGGCGCCGCGACATCTCGCCCGGCAAGGTGCTCGGCGACGCCGCGATCGTCGAGGCCGCGCTGGCGCTCCCGGCCAATGTCCAGGCGCTGACCGCGCTGCCCGGCTACGGCCACCGCATGGGCCGGCGGCAGCTGGAGCAGTGGCAGGCCGCCGTCGACCGGGCGAAGGAACTGCCCGACACGGAGCTCCCGCAGCCCGGCCAGCCGCTGACGGGCCCGCCGCCCCCGCGCGCCTGGGCGGACAAGGACCCGGTCGCGGCAGCACGCTTGTCGGCCGCACGTGCCGCGGTGTCCGAGCTCGCGGAGCGGCTGCACATGCCCCAGGAGAACCTGATCACGCCGGACACGGTGCGCCGGGTGTGCTGGGAACCGCCGAAGGATCCGACGCCGGACGCGGTCGGATACGCACTCGCCGGATACGGCGCACGGCACTGGCAGATCGAACAGGTGACCCCTCTGTTGGTCGATGCACTGATTCCGGAGGCCTGAGAGGGCATCGGACAGGGGCGTATTCACGCCAGGTTGAGCGGCCTGCGGCCGCTCACTCCGCGTTTCATGGCCCGGACGGGCCGATTTCAAGGCCGTCCGGGCCATTTCGCGTATGTGACCTTCGCCGCTCCCGTCGCAAGGACTGGGCAGTCTGGTTACCCGCAAGTAGCATGAGGGTGGCGGCGCGCTTCCGGGCGTGCCCCGCAGCAGTGCCATCCCGCACCCTGGAGGAGAGCCACCGTGCCTCGTACCATCCGGGACGTCGTCTTCGTCGACGGCGTCCGCACCCCGTTCGGCAAAGCGGGCCCGAAGGGCATCTACCACGAGACCCGCGCCGACGATCTCGTCGTGAAGGCCATCCGGGAGCTGCTGCGCCGCAACCCGGACCTGGACCCCGCACTGATCGACGAGGTCGCCATCGCCGCGACCACCCAGATCGGCGACCAGGGCCTCACGCTCGGCCGCACCGCCGGAATCCTGGCCGGTCTGCCGCAGTCCGTCCCCGGCTACTCCATCGACCGCATGTGTGCGGGCGCCCTGACCGCCGTCACCTCGACGGCCGGCTCCATCGCCTTCGGCGCGTACGACGTCGTCGTCGCCGGTGGCGTCGAGCACATGGGCCGGCACCCGATGGGCGAGGGCGTGGACCCGAACCCGCGCTTCGTGTCGGAGAAGCTGGTCGACGAGTCCGCCCTGTTCATGGGCATGACCGCGGAGAACCTGCACGACCGGTACCCCACGATCACCAAGCAGCGCGCCGACGAGTACGCGGTGCGTTCGCAGGAGAAGGCCGCCAAGGCGTACGCCAACGGCAGCATCCAGCAGGACCTGGTGCCGGTCTCCGTGCGCCGCACCAACCCCGAGGCCGGTGAGACGGGCTGGGGCCTGGTCACCGCCGACGAGCCGATGCGTCCGGGCACCACGATGGAGTCCCTGGCCGGTCTGAAGACCCCGTTCCGCGCCCACGGCCGCGTGACGGCCGGTAACGCCGCGGGGCTCAACGACGGCGCCACCGCCTCACTGCTCGCCGCCGAGGACGTCGCCCGCGAGCTGGGCCTCCCGGTCAGGATGCGCCTCGTCTCCTACGCCTTCGCCGGCGTCGAGCCGGAGGTCATGGGCTACGGCCCGATCCCGGCGACGGAGAAGGCCCTCGCCAAGGCGGGCCTGTCCATCTCGGACATCGGTCTCTTCGAGATCAACGAGGCGTTCGCCGTGCAGGTGCTCGCCTTCCTGGAGCACTACGGCATCGCCGACGACGACGCGCGCGTCAACCAGTACGGCGGCGCGATCGCCTACGGCCACCCGCTGGCCTCCTCCGGCGTCCGGCTGATGACTCAGCTGGCCCGCCAGTTCGAGGAGCAGCCCGAGGTCCGCTACGGCCTGACCACCATGTGCGTCGGCTTCGGCATGGGCGCCACCGTCGTCTGGGAGAACCCGCACTTCGACGCAGACGGAGGCAGCAAGTGAGCTCCACCACCGAGCTTCTGAAGGGTGCGGCCGAGCTGTTCCCCGGCGAGGTCGTCACGCAGGCGCACGTACGCCACCTCGACCTGCCGGGAGGCGCGGGCAACTTCGCCCTCATCACCCTGGACAACGGCCTGGACCACACCAAGCCGACCACCTTCGGACCCCAGTCGCTGGCGAATCTCGACGCCGCGATCGACCAGGTCGAGAAGGAGGCCGCCGAGGGCACGATCACCGGCATCGGCATCACCGGCAAGCCGTTCATCTTCGCGGTCGGCGCCGACCTCAAGGGCGTCGAGCTGCTCAAGGAGCACAGCGACGCGCTGGCCATCGGCAAGGGCGGCCACGACGTCTTCCGCCGGCTGTCCGCTCTCGCGGTCCCGACGTTCGCGTACTACAACGGCGCGGCGATGGGCGGCGGTGTCGAGGTCGGTCTGCACTGCTCGTACCGCACCGTCTCCAAGGCGCTGCCCGCGTTCTCGCTGCCCGAGGTCTTCCTCGGCCTGGTCCCCGGCTGGGGCGGCTGCGCGCTGCTTCCCAACCTGATCGGCGCCGACCGCGCGGTCACGGTGATCATCGAGAACTCGCTCAACCAGAACCGCCAGCTCAAGGGCAAGCAGGTCTTCGAGCTCGGGATCGCCGACGCGCTGTTCGAGGGCGCCGACTTCCTGGAGCAGTCGCTGATCTGGACCGCGTCCGTGCTGGGCGGCACGATCGCGGTGGAGCGCCCCGCGATCGACCGCGGAGACGCCTGGGACCAGGCCGTCGCGCGCGGCAAGGCCATCGCGGACTCCAAGGTGCACGGCGCCGCCCCGGCCGCGTACCGCGCGCTGGACATCATCGCCGCGGCCAAGGACGGCGACCTGGGCGCCGGCTTCGACGCCGAGGACCGGGCCCTCGCGGACCTGATCATGGGCGGCGAACTGCGCTCGGGCATCTACTCGTTCAACCTGGTCCAGAAGCGCGCCAAGCGCCCGGCCGGTGCCCCGGACAAGGCCCTGGCCCGGCCGGTGACCAAGGTCGGCGTGGTGGGCGCGGGCCTGATGGCCTCGCAGCTCGCCCTGCTGTTCCTGCGCCGCCTGGAGGTGCCGGTCGTGCTGACCGACATCGACCAGGCACGCGTCGACAAGGGTGTGGGCTACGTCCACGGCGAGATCGAGAAGCTGCTCGGCAAGGGCCGCATCAACCAGGACAAGGCCAACCGTCTGAAGGCCCTGGTCTCCGGTGTGCTGGACAAGGCGGAGGGCTTCTTTGACGCCGACTTCATCATCGAGGCCGTCTTCGAGGAGATCGGCGTCAAGCAGCAGGTGTTCGCGGAGGTCGAGGCGGTCGCCCCGGCGCACGCGATCCTCGCCACCAACACCTCGTCCCTCTCGGTCACCGAGATGGCGTCGAAGCTGAAGAACCCCGAGCGGGTCGTCGGCTTCCACTTCTTCAACCCGGTCGCGATCCTTCCGCTCCTGGAGATCGTCCGCGGCGAGCAGACCGACGACGCCTCACTGGCCACGGCCTTCGGGGTCGCCCGCAAGCTGAAGAAGACCGCGGTCCTGGTGAAGGACGCCCCAGCGTTCGTCGTCAACCGCATCCTCACCCGCTTCATGGGCGAGATCCAGAACGTCATCGACGAGGGCACCCCGGTCGAGGTCGCGGAGAAGGCCATCGAGCCGCTCGGCCTGCCGATGTCCCCGCTGGTGCTCCTGGAACTGGTCGGCCCCGCGATCGGCCTGCACGTCTCCGAGACCCTGAACCGCGCCTTCCCGGAGCGCTTCACCGTCTCCGAGAACCTGGCCGCGGTCGTCAAGGCCGGCAAGCGCGGCTTCTACGTGTACGGCTCCGGCAAGCCGGAGCTGGACCCGGAGGTCGCCGCACTCCTGAAGCAGGGCGACTCCGTCCTGTCCGAGGAGCAGGTCCGTGACCGTGTCCTGGACGCGGTGGCGCAGGAGATCGGCCTGATGCTGGACGAGGGCGTCGTCGCCGAGGCCCAGGACATCGACCTCTGCCTGATCACCGGCGCGGGCTGGCCCTTCCACCTGGGCGGCATCACGCCGTACCTGGACCGCGAGGGCGTCTCCGAGCGGGTCAACGGGAAGAAGTTCCTGGCGCAGGGCGTGGCGAGCGTTCCGGCGTAACATCCTTCACCGCTGCGCGGAAGGGCCGCACCGGATGGTTCCGGTGCGGCCCTTCCGCGTGTTCGCGGGGCGCTCAGCGGCCTCGCCGCGTGACGACCACGACGGCGAACGGCTCAGAGCACACGCCACTCGTCGAGGCTCAGCCCCGGGCCGTCCGTCTGGCGCGCCACGCGCGGGGTCCCGTCCTCGCCGACGACCGCCATCACCACCCGGCCCAGGGCGTCATGCGTCAGGACCGGGGTGTTCACGCAGGGCGCGCCGGTGTCCGACCACCACACGCCATTGGCCTCGTTCTCGGTCATGCCGACGCCGACGGCCGCCGCGCCGTTCGCCCCTCGGTGAGCGAGCACCGTGCAGTCGAAGCTGTCCAGGACCGTGCGGATCGCGGCGTGCGCGCCAGTGCCCGGAACGCCGCCGAGGGACATGGGCCCGACACCGGCGCGGTAGGCGACGACACCGCTCTCGGGGTCCGTCCAGTAGTACGTGGCGCGGCCGGCCGACGTCTCCAGCACGGCCAGGGAACCCGGCCTCACCACGGCCGGTGAGCGCCGGACGTCGCCCCACCCTCCACCGGGCTTCTCCTGCTCCCAGTGCAGTGTCTCCTTGTTCGTCACCGCGAAGATCTCGATGCAGCCGGTGCTGAGCACCGCCACGGCGGGGACCTCCTTGATGCGCGTACAGCGCAGGTCCTCCCAGCCGCGCCACTTGCCGTCCTTGCGCTCGCGCCGCACCATCATGCCGCCGCGCCCGTTGCGGACGGCGATGTTCACCTCACCCGCCCCGTTCACCACCACGACCGGCGCACCGAACCTGCTGCCCACGTCGGGTTCCTTGTGCGGGTTGCCCAGCGAGTTCCAGGCCGAGACCGGACGCCCCGTCTGGTACTGGATCGCGTGCACGATGTCGACGGTGACGCCGTCCCCGTCGGCGGCGGGCCGTTCACGCCGTCCGGCGAAATGAACGTAGGCCTCGGCGTTCTGCGCCACGGACAGATGCGTCAGCTCCGGGAGCGGCACCACATCGGAGGCATCCCATTCCGGACCACCGGGGCGCTTCTCCGTCCAGCGACGGAGACCGCCCTCGCCGGGAGCGTAAGCGGTGATCCGGCCGTCCTTGCCCCGGGTGAGCCAGATACCGCGTAGCGCCTGCGCCTCAGGGGCAACCTTCGAGGTCGCGCGGGCATCCTGTCCGAGCATGAGTCTGCGATTACCTTTCAAGAACTGACGTCCGTCAAATCGCTCAGCATTTCGAATCCGTTACATCCTAAGCCCCGGCAGGAACGTGTATTCCGGGGCTCACCAGCGTACGATTCGCCGCCGATCCGCCCCTGCCACGCGCTCACACCGGCACGGCCACGTCACAGTCCGCCGTACGTACACCTACTCGACTGTCTATAGTGCTCAGTCCCAGGAAATCGCGGACCGGCCTCATCCCCCCCACCCGAATCCCACCCCATCACCTGCGCCTCGACCAGGCCATAAGTTGTGAGGACTCACCCAGGATGAGCCAAGACGCCTTCGCCCCTGACCACCAGGGCTCCCCGGAGCACACCCGCCACGGACGCAAGCGCGTACGAACGCGGGGCCAGCGAATACGGCGGGCCGTCCTGCTGTCGGTCCTGGTACTCGTCATCGCCGCGGGCGGAACGGCGTACTGGCTCTACAGCCGGCTCGACGGGAACATCAAGGGCGTCGACATCAACAAGGCACTCGGTGACGACCGCCCCGAGAAGCTCCCCACCAGTGGACAGAACCTGCTGGTTCTCGGCTCCGACTCGCGCGCCGGGGCAGAGAACAAGGCACTGGGCGGCGGGGGCGGCGTCAGCGGGGCGCGCTCCGACACCGCGATGGTGGTGCACGTCCCCGAGGGCCGCAGCAGAGCCGTCGCCGTGTCCATCCCCCGCGACACCCTGGTGACCCGGCCCGAGTGCACCAAGGCCGACGGCTCCACCGTGGACTCCGCGAACCGCGTGATGTTCAACTCCGTCTACTCCCAGGTCGGTCCGGCCTGCGTGGTCAAGACCGTGGAGAAGATGTCCGGGGTCCGCATCGACCACTATCTGGAGATCAACTTCGCCGGGTTCAAGGACCTCGTCGACGCCATCGGCGGCGTCACCGTCGATGTCCCCCAGGATATCCACGACAAGTCCTCCGGACTCGACCTCACCGCCGGGCCCCACAAGCTCAACGGCACCGAGTCCCTCTCCTACGTCCGCACCCGCCACGGCATCGGCGACGGCAGCGACCTCGGCCGCATCGGGCTCCAGCAGCAGTTCCTCCTGGCCCTGCTCAGCGAGGTCAAGTCGCAGAACCTGCTGGGCAGTCCGGCCAACGCCTACAAGATCGCGAACTCCGCCACCAAGTCCCTCACCACCGACGAGGGACTCGCCTCCCTCAAGTCGCTGACGCAGTTCGCCCGTTCGATGAACGGCGTGGACCCGGGCTCGATGGAGACCATCATGCTTCCGGTGGCGTACGACAAGATCGACCCCAACCGCGTGGTGGCCGCCCAGCCGCAGGCCAAGACGCTCTGGAAGGCGATCCGCGAGGACGCCGCCATCCCGGAGTCCGCCAAGAAGTCGCCCGCGACCGGCGGCTGACACAACCGCACCGGTGCCGCCTTCGGGGACCGGGACCGCTGAGAGGGGCCGGGGGAACGGGGCGGAGTTCGCGCTCCATCCCGTACCCGGCTCGGCCGGCAGCAGGGCCGGATCCCCCGGCTCACCTCCTGCAGCAGAGCGGCGTCCCCCACCCCTTGTCCCGGCTCCATCCGGCCCACAGCATGGGCAGGCCCGCACGAGGCCGCCGAGCAGGCCGGGCATACGCGGGACCCGGTGCGCGGGTCCGCGGGCGGTGCGGCCGGTCTCACTCGGTGGTGTGGTGCACCCGGCTGTGCTTGCGGCCGTAGGCGAAGTAGATGACCACGCCGATGACCATCCAGATGCCGAACCGCAGCCATGTCTCGGCCGGCAGATTGAGCATCAGCCAGACCGACGCGGCCACCGAGGCGATCGGGAGCAGCGGGACCCACGGGGTACGGAAGGCGCGGTGCAGCCCGGGGCGGGTGCGGCGCAGGACGATGACGCCCAGGGCGACGACCACGAAGGCGAAGAGCGTGCCGATGTTCACCAGCGTCGCGAGCTCGTTGATGCTGGTGAATCCAGCGACGATCGCGATGATCACGCCGAGCAGGATCGTCGGGCGGTACGGGGTGCGGAAGCGCGGGTGCGTCCTCGAGAAGAACCGCGGGAGCAGCCCGTCCCGGCTCATCGCGAAGAACACCCGGGTCTGGCCGAGCAGCAGGATCATGCAGACCACGGTGAGGCCGATGGCGGCGCCGAAGCTGATGATCCCGGCGTAGACGGGGTGCCCGACGGCCTTGAAGGCGTCGGCGAGCGGGGCGTCCACCGAGAGCTCGGAGTAGTGCTCCATTCCCGTGACCACGATCGATACGGCGACGTAGAGCGTGGTGCAGATGAGGAGCGAGGCCATGATGCCGCGCGGCATGTCGCGCTGCGGGACCTTGGTCTCCTCGGCGGCCGTGGCCACCACGTCGAAGCCGATGAAGGCGAAGAAGACGACCGAGGCGGCGGTGAAGATGCCCATGACGCCGAAGTTGGTGGGTGCGTACCCGAAGATCAGCTGGACGAGCGGGGCTTGTAGGCCCGATCCGGCGGACTGCGGCTGGGCCTCGGGGATGAAGGGCGAGTAGTTCGCGGTGTCGATGAAGAAGAGACCCGCGATGATCACGATCAGCACCACGGCCACCTTGATGGCCACCACCACCGTCGTGACCTGGGCGGAGAGCTTCATGCCGAGCACCAGGACGACGGTCAGCACCAGGACCAGGGCGAAGGCGAGGATGTCGAAGCCGAATCCGGCCGTCGCATCGGTTCCGGAGAGCGCGTCCGGCATGGACCAGCCGATGTTGTCCAGCAGTGAGCGGACGTAGCCGGACCAGCCGACCGCCACCACCGCCGTGCCCAGTGCGAACTCCAGCACCAGGTCCCAGCCGATGATCCAGGCGACCAGTTCGCCGAGCGAGGCGTACGAGAAGGTGTAGGCGGAGCCGGCCACCGGGACGGTGGAGGCGAACTCCGCGTAGCAGAGCGCGGCCAGGGCGCAGACGACGCCCGCGACCACGAACGCGATGGCGGTGGCGGGTCCCGCGGTCTCCTTGGCCACCTTGCCGGTGAGGACGAAGATTCCGGTGCCGATGATGACACCCACCCCGAAGACCGTGAGGTCCAGGGCGGAGAGGGACTTCTTGAGAGCGTGCTCCGGCTCCTCGGTGTCGCGGATGGACTGTTCGATCGTCTTGGTCCGGAACAGCCCGTCCCGGCTGGGGGGCAGGTCCTGCTGCGTGCTCACCGGCGTACCTCCACGCACTCGTCGTGCATGCCATGATTCGGACCGGGTTGCCCGCAGCACGCCCCGCAGGGCGCGACTTCACGCGAATGGGCCGGTCGGACCACCCGTACAGGGTGGGCGACCGGCCCAATCGTGGTGCGTCGTGGCGGATCAGTCCCGGACGGGCTCCGCCACGGAGCGGCTCTCCGCGTCCGTCTCGTAGCGGCCGTCGAACTTGGCGACCAGGCCGGTGACCTGCCGGGCGATGTCCGGTGCGGTCAGCCCGATCTCGGCCATGACCTCCTTGCGGGAGGCGTGGTCGAGGAAGACCGGCGGAATGCCGAAGTCGCGCAGCGGTACGTCGACGTCGGCGTCGCGCAGCGCCTGGGCGACGGCGGAGCCGACGCCACCGGCCCTGCTGTTGTCCTCGACGGTGACGACGACGCGGTGCCGCGCGGCGAGCGGGGCCATGGCCTCGTCCACGGGCTTGACCCAGCGCGGGTCGACGACCGTGGTCGAGATGCCCTGGGCGTCGAGCAGGTCCGCGATGTCCAGGCACATCGGGGCGAGCGCGCCGATGGAGACGAGCAGGACGTCGGGCCGGGACGTGCCGGGCTCACGGAGCACGTCCATGCCGCCGACCGTGCCGACGGCCTTGACCGACGGGCCGACCGCGCCCTTGGAGAAGCGGACGACCGTCGGGGCGTCGTCGACCGCGACGGCCTCGCGCAGCTGAGCGCGGACCTGGTCGGCGTCGCGCGGGGCGGCGATCCGCAGCGTCGGCACGCACTGCAGGATCGACATGTCCCACATGCCGTTGTGCGAGGCGCCGTCCGTGCCGGTGACCCCGGCCCGGTCCAGTACGAAGGTCACGCCGCACTTGTGCAGGGCGACGTCCATCAGGACCTGGTCGAAGGCGCGGTTGAGGAAGGTGGCGTACACCGCGAAGACGGGGTGCAGCCCGCCGGTGGCGAGGCCCGCCGCGGAGACCGCGCCGTGCTGCTCGGCGATGCCGACGTCGTAGATCCGGTCCGGGAAGGCCTTCTCGAACTTGGTCAGGCCGACCGGCTGGAGCATGGCCGCGGTGATCGCGACGATGTCCTCGCGCTCCTTGCCGAGCTTGACCATCTCCTCGCCGAAGACGGAGGTCCAGTCGAGGCCGGAGGTGGCGACGGGCAGGCCGGTGTCGGGGTGGATCTTGCCGACGGCGTGGAATCGGTCGGCCTCGTCCAGCAGCGCCGGGGTGTAGCCGCGGCCCTTCTCGGTGAGGCAGTGGACGATGACCGGGCCGCCGAAGCGCTTGGCGCGCTGGAGCGCCGACTCCAGTGCCTCCAGGTCGTGTCCGTCGATCGGTCCGACGTACTTCAGGCCGAGGTCCTCGAACATGCCCTGCGGCGCGATGAAGTCCTTGAGGCCCTTCTTGGCACCGTGCAGCGTCTCGTACAGCGGCTTCCCCACGACGGGAGTGCGCTCCAGGAGGTCCTTGCCGCGGGCCAGGAAGCGTTCGTAGCCGTCGGTGGTGCGGAGCGTGGCGAGGTGGTTGGCGAGGCCGCCGATCGTCGGCGCGTAGGAGCGCTCGTTGTCGTTGACGACGATGACGAGCGGGCGGTCCTTGGCGGCGGCGATGTTGTTCAGCGCCTCCCAGGCCATGCCGCCGGTGAGCGCTCCGTCACCGATGACCGCGACGACGTGGTCGGGGCGGCCCAGCACCTCGTTGGCCTTGGCGAGGCCGTCGGCCCAGCCGAGCACCGTGGAGGCGTGCGAGTTCTCGATGACGTCGTGCTCGGACTCGGCACGCGAGGGGTAGCCGGACAGGCCGCCCTTGCTCTTGAGCTTCGTGAAGTCCTGGCGGCCGGTGAGGAGCTTGTGCACATAGCTCTGATGGCCGGTGTCGAAGAGGACCTTGTCCTTCGGCGAGTCGAAGACCCGGTGCAGCGCGATGGTCAGTTCGACCACGCCCAGGTTGGGTCCGAGGTGTCCGCCGGTCTTGGAGACGGCGTCGACGAGGAAGGTCCGGATCTCTTCGGCGAGCTGCTCCAGCTGCTCGGGGGTGAGCCGGTCCAGGTCACGCGGTCCACCGATGCGGGTCAGCAGATCCCATCCGTCGCCCACCACCGCCCGTGCATGACGCGCTTCGCGCGGCTGTGTCACCGTGCCTCCTTGCGATTGTGCTGGTCGAGCATGCCGATCCGATGAGTCTAACGGCCTGCCCCGCGACCGGAAGCGGGCGCCCGGCCAGGGTGTGCTGTCCCACACCGCACCGGTACGCGACCGTGCCCGGCGCCCTGTGGAGAGGGGCGCCGGGCACGGTACGGCGTCGCGGTGTCAGCACCGGTCGGGCCCTAGGCGCGGCCTGCGGTCTTCTGCGTGCGGCGGGAGACCGAGTCGATGACCACGGCGGCGAGGAGAACCGCGCCGGTGATCATGTACTGCACGGCGTTGGCCATGCCGATCATGTTCAGGCCCTGCTGGATCGACTGGATGACGATCATGCCGAGGAGCGCGGACCAGACCTTGCCCCGGCCACCGAAGAGGCTGGTGCCGCCGATGACCGCGGCCGCGATGACCAGCATCAGGGTGTTGCCGCCGCCGACGCTCTTGGTGGCGCCGCCGGAGAGGCTGGCGATGAAGAGCCCGCCGAAGGCGCCCAGCGTGCCGGAGAGCGCGAAGACGATGATCCGGATCCGGTCCACGCTGATACCGGCGCGGCGCGCGGCCTCGGGGTTGCCGCCGACCGCGAAGACCTGGCGGCCGAAGGCCGTACGGCGGGCCACGAAGTCCGCGATCACGAGGACGGCGAGGAAGAGCACCAGGGCCAGCGGCAGCCCGCGGGCGCCCGCGGGC
>NZ_JAFMPZ010000472.1 GCF_017353455.1 Streptomyces laculatispora | reverse complement strand
GCCGCGCTGCTGCGCGGGCCGGTCGACGCGCCCGGCCTCCTCACCGAGGTGCTCTTCGACGAGGAACGGGTCGCGGCCGGGCGCGTCGACCGGCCCGCGCAGCAGCGCGGCATCGACCTCACCGCGGGTCAGGCCGGCCGTGCGGTCGTCGATCCGCAGCAGTTCGAGCGGGGTCTGCGGATACCGCTCCTGCCAGCTGCGGAGCAGCGGTGTGGTGTACCGGCCGAACGCGGACCAGGCGTGCCCGAGCCGCAGCGGCCACCTGCGCAGCCCGCCGGGGTCGAGTGCCTCGTCGAACGCGGCCACCGCGGCGGCGGCCTTGTCGCGGAAGGCGACGCCCTCGGGGGTGAGGACCAGGTGGTGGGTGGAGCGGTCGACGAGCCGGATGCCGAGGTGCCGCTCCAGGGCGGCCAGGGTCCGTGAGACGGCGGGCTGGGTGAGCCGGAGCCGGGCGGCGGCCCGGGTGACGCTGGACTCGTCCGCCACGGCGAGGAACGCGCGCAGATGGCGGATCTCGACCCCGCGTCCGGCGCCCTGGTCCGCGCCCTGGTCCCTGCCCTCGCCTGTTCCCGTGCTTCGGTCGGCGCCCTGTCCTGTACTCATGCGCGGGAAGCATAACGGGAGCCCAGTAGGCATTTCACGCGCCGCGCGCAGGTGCCTACGGTAAGAGGATGGGCTGCATGCAATGAGTGCAGTATCTTCAATTGGGTAGTGCACTGTGTTGCACTTGCCCCGTATTCGTGAACTCAGGAAGTCAGGCCACAGGTGAACGACCAGGGCACCGCCGCAGAATCGGCCGCAGCCGTCCCCAAGCTCTCGGCTTCGCTCGAACGGGCGAGGCCCCATCCCGGCCCGGAAGCAGTCACCGGCCTCGGTGAACCGGGCGGGCCGGCCCCCGCCGCGGGGCGCAGGGCCGCGCTCGCCCCGATCGCGCTGGTGGTCGCGGGCGGCCTCTCCGTCCAGTTCGGATCGGCGGTCGCGGTCCTGCTGATGCCGAAGGCCGGCGCCCTCGGTGTCGTCACGCTGCGGCTGGCCGTCGCCGCCCTGGTGCTGCTCGTCGTCTGTCGTCCCCGGCTGCGCGGCCACTCGCGCGCCGACTGGGGCACGGTGCTCGCGTTCGGTGTCGCGATGAGCGGTATGAACACGCTCTTCTACCAGGCCGCCGACCGCATCCCGCTCGGCGCGGCCGTCACCCTGGAGGTGCTGGGCCCGCTCGCCCTCTCGGTCGTCGCCTCGCGTCGCCTGGTCAACGTGGTCTGGGCCGCCCTCGCGCTGGGCGGGGTCCTGCTGCTGAGCGGCGGCGGCTTCGACCGGCTCGATCCGGTGGGCGCCGCGTACGCCCTCGGCGCGGGGGTCATGTGGGCGGCGTACATCATCTTCAGCGCCCGCACCGGCCGCCGCTTCCCGCAGGCCGACGGGCTGGCCATGGCGATGGTGGTGGCGGCCCTGCTCTCGCTGCCGCTCGGCATCATGGAGTCGGGCTCGAAGCTCCTGGTGCCCAGCACGCTCGGACTGGGCGCGGCCGTCGCGCTGCTGAGCTCGGTCCTCCCGTACACCCTGGAACTGATGGCGCTGCGCAGGCTGCCCGCGCCCACCTTCGCGATCCTGATGAGCCTGGAACCGGCGATCGCGGCCACGGCGGGCTTCCTCATCCTCGACCAGGCGCTCTCCACCACGGACGCCCTGGCCATCGCCCTGGTCATCGGGGCGAGCATGGGCGCGGTACGCAGCCAGGTGAGGGGGCTGCGGAAGTCGGGGGGCGGGTGAGCCGGGAGCGTGGCCCTGGGGAGCGGATGCGGCCAACTCCCGTTCGGACCCCCCGGACTCGGCGGCAAGGCGAAACCGGCCGGATTCGAACCGGCGTCCTCGCGGTTTTGGAGACCGCGCGCGACGACCTCTGCGCTACGGTTCCGCCCCGATCGGCATCCTACGGGGGCCCGTGCGGAGGGCGCGGGAATGTGCCCGTCGCGCGCACGCGGGGGACGCCTCGCCCTTGGGCGGACCCGCACCTGGCGAAACCGCTCAGCGGCAGCCGGTCAGGGAAGCGCGCCGGCCGTGTGACCTCCTGTGACGCGAAGAAGGTCGAGCTTCCCCGCCTCGGCGCTTCCGGTCGCTGCCGTGTAGGTGACCATGCGCAGGTCGGCGCCGGGGACGACGAGAACGTCGCAGTCGAGCAGGACGTCGCCGACCTCGGGGTGCCGAATCGTCTTGCGGTCATTCGTGTGCGGGGCGGCGACCGTCGGTGCGGCCCATTGATGGGCGAAGGCGTCGGATGTCTCCCGTAGCTCCCGCACGAGACGGTCGAGCCGGGAATCCGCGGGATAGCGGGAGACGGCGTCCTTGAGGTCGGCGACGATCGACGCCGCGAAGGCGTCCTGTCCGTGCTCGAAGCGGATGTGGAGCATCAGGGAGCGTGCGGGACCGGTGCCGAAGAGCGCACGGGCGAGATTGCGTTCGGCGGCCGGGAGGACGGCGGGATCACTGTGCAGGGCGCTCCACATGGCGTTCCACCACACCAGGGACCAGTCCGCGGCGAACACGCCGATCGGAACGTCGCCGAGACGCGCGGCGAGCCGCTGGATGCCCGGGGGCACATGGGTGCCGACCGTCCCGTCCCGCGGCGGCAGGAGCCCGGCGCTCCGGTACAGCTGGTCGCGCTCGGCGCGGGAGAGCTGAAGGGTCCGGGCCAGGGCGCCGACGACCTGGGCCGAGGGGTTCTTCGCACGTGCCTGCTCCAGGCGCAGGACGTAGTCGACGGAGAGCCCGGCCAGCTGGGCCAGCTCCTCGCGGCGCAGTCCCGGGGCGCGGCGGTTGTGCGTCACGGGGAAGCCGGCGTCGGCCGGGGAGAGGCGGTCACGCCAGGCGCGAAGGAGTGCGGCGAAATCTGAGCGGGCTGAAGCCATGGGTCCATTCTCGCCGCGCGGCGCGAGATGAGCCTGGGTACTGCCAGTCCTGGTGACGGGGACGGTACTGGCCGGCGGTGGCGCTCGCGGCGAACGTGGACATGGGCCCGAGCCGGGCGCCATCGGCCGACGAGTGGAGGAACCTTCCATGAAGCACACCATCGTGATGACGGGCGCGAGCCGCGGGATCGGCCGCGCCGCCGCGGAGCACATCCTGCGCCGGTCACCGGACGTCCACCTCCTCGTCGTCGCCCGCGGCTCCTCCGGCGCACGGCTCGCCGCGGAACTCGCCACGGGCGGGCACACGGTCTCGTACGTCCCGGCGGACCTCGGCTCGCTGGACAGCGTCCGCCGGGCCGCCACCGAGATCCGCGACCGGCTCGACCGCGGTGACCTGCCGCCGCTGCGCGGCTTCGTGGGCAACGCGGGTATCCAGTACACCAACGCGCTCACCGAGGGGGCCGACGGGTTCGAGGCCACGTTCACGGTCAACGTGCTCGCCAACCACCTGTTCGTGCGCCTGCTCCAGGACCGCTTCGCCGCCCCCGCCCGGATGGTGATCACGGTCAGCGATACCCACTTCGGCGACTTCCGGCACAACCTGGGCATGGTGCCGGGCCCGGCCTGGACGTCCCCGGACACCCTCGCCCGCACGGGCGCCTTCACCAGGCCGGACACCCCGGCCGGCGGGCGCACCGCGTACTCGACGAGCAAGCTGGCCGCGATCTACCTGGTTCACGCGTACGCGCGCCGCCTGCCGGCCGGGATCGACGCGGTCGCCTACAACCCGGGATTCGTCCCCGGCACCGGTCTCGCCCGCAACGCCGGCCCGGTCTCCCGGTTCGCGATGCGGCGCATCATGCCGGTGATGACCCTCACCCCCTTCGCCACCGGCCGCGACGCCGCAGGCCGCTACCTCGCCGACATCGTCCTCGGCACGACCCGGGCGCCGACCGGTTCCTACGTCGACCGCGGCCGCGTGGACCGCTCGTCGGACGAGTCCTACGACCCGCGGCGCGAGGACGAACTCTGGGAGGCCGTCGAACGGTTCCGCGCGTACGCGTCCGAGCGGTAGCCACCCGCCGCACCGGGCCTGAACCCGCCACCCCGCGGCCGGGTGACGGCCGTCGGACGAGATGTCCCCAGGGCGTATCCTGCTGCGGAAATTGCGGGTGACAGCGCCGAGCGGGCGCAATTCCGGCCGGGGGCAACGTGGTGCGCGTACTGAGGACGGTATTCCCGGTCCTCGCTCTGGTGGCGATGTCGGCGGGGTGCTCCTCGGCCAACGGCACGAGCGAGCAGCAGCTGACCGAGCAGCGGGAGAACTACTGCACGCAGCTGGGGGCGTGGCAGAAGGCGCGGAACGCGGCGGACACGGACACGGACACGGACACGGACACGGACACGTCGGAGTCGTCGGGCTACGACGAGGTCGGGGCCGTCGCCGAGGACGCCTTCCTCGCGATGCAACCGCTCCGGGACGAGGCCGTCGGCGGAGGCCGCACCCTGGGCGAGGCGACGGCGGCGGCGATGAAGAACGGTGACTCCGAGGCGGAGGGGCGCGTCGTGGAGTACTGCGGAGACAGCGGCTACGAGACGCTGACCCGCTGAGCGCTCGTGCTGCCATCCCTAGCGGGCGCGCGACGACAGCTACGCCCCCTCGTCGTCTCGGCCGGTCTGAGGCGGCTGCGTTCCGCTTGGACCGACAGAACCCCTCGACAAGGTTCAACACCCCAGCTCGGAAGGAACTTTTCGCACTTCTTCCCCGCTTCCGGCCTCATCCCGACCGAAACGCCGAGGCCAATTGACGAAACCGCCACACACGCCATGTACATGACGTCATGCTGAAGCTGCCTCATGAGACCCACGAGACGCTCAGCTGCCGCAACTCCCCCCACATGCCCCGGAGGTTGTACATGCGTCGCCGCTTCGCCACCTTGCTCGCCACGGCCGCCCTGTCGCTCCCGCTCGCCCTGCTGCCCGCCGTATCCGCTTCCGCCGCCCCTGCGGACAAGCCCCAGGTCCTCAGCTCCTGGACCCAGACGAGCGCCTCCAGTTACAACGCCTGGAACGCCGCCCGCAACAACCAGGGCGCCTGGGGCGCCTACGGCTTCGACTGGTCCACGGACTACTGCAGCTCCTCGCCCGACAACCCGTTCGGCTTCCCCTTTCAAACGGCCTGCGCCCGCCATGACTTCGGCTACCGCAACTACAAGGCCGCCGGCACGTTCTCCGCCAACAAGGCCCGCGTCGACTCCGCCCTCTACGAGGACCTCAAGCGCGTCTGCGCCGCCTACTCCGGCGCGACGCTGACCTCGTGCAACGCCACGGCCTGGACGTACTACCACGCGGTGGACATCTTCGGCGTCGCACCGGCGAGGGCCGACGCCGACAGAGCGGCTCAGTCCGCCTGACCCGGCCCATGACCGTGAGTGGTGGCGGGCCGCCACCGCTCACGGTCAGCCCGCGGCCTTCAGCATCTGCCCGACCGCCGTGACGATGACATCCGGACGGTCGCCGGCGATGTCGTGCGAGCTCTTCGCAGCGGTCACGAGGTCGCGGTTCGGGGCCCCCTTCACGAACTCCTGCTGGGCGTTGCGCCAGAGTTGCGCGTCCTCGGGTGTCTCAAAGGGGGTCTTCTCCGAGACGATGGCCGTCGCCGGGACGCTCAGGGGCCAGGAGACCTGGTGGTACGCACGGTGCATCGCGCCGTAGCCGTCCGCGGTCGCGAGCAGTTGGCGGGTCTGCTGCGTCGAGGGCTGGTCCTTGAGGGCCGCCACCTGGGCCTGGTTCGCAGCTTCGATCTTCGCCGTCTCCTCGTCCGTATAGAACTCGGGCAGGCTTCCGTCGACGAGGACGGCGCCCGAGAGCCATTTCGGGTTCTCCTTGGCGAAATAGGTGGCGACCTCGGCCGCCTGGGAATGCGACACCAGGATCACGTCATGGGTGATTCCCAGCTCTGTCAGTCCGGCCTTCAGATCGGATACCGCGTTCTCGACCTTCCACGCCCC
Organism: Streptomyces laculatispora; assembly: GCF_017353455.1. Classification (GTDB taxonomy): domain Bacteria; phylum Actinomycetota; class Actinomycetes; order Streptomycetales; family Streptomycetaceae; genus Streptomyces; species Streptomyces laculatispora. The sequence goes on along the minus strand of NZ_JAFMPZ010000472.1, from coordinate 23,414 downwards.
GGGGACCTCGTCGCTCTTCCCCATTCCGGCCCGGTCGTACGTGACGACCATGGAACCGGTCTTCCTGGCCAGTTCCGGCGCCATCTTCTTCCAGTACGACGAGTCCTCGCCGCCACCCGCGTCCAGGACCAGGGCCGGCAGGTGGCCGGGCGTGACCTGGAAGGCGAGGCTGTGGTCACCGTTCTCGACCATGCGGAGGGACGCCGCGGCGGCGGACGCCGACGGCTGCACGGCGGCCGGGGCCCCGGAATTTCCGTGGGACGACTGGCCGGGGCTCTTCGGCTTCCCGGAATCGGACGGGGTCGAATCGGCGCAGGCGGTGATTCCGGTCAGTGCGGCGGCCAGGCAGATACCCACGATGGCGGGCCGGAGGCGGCGATTCTTCCGTACGGTCTCAGTCATGGCTTCGTCATTCCTCGGAGTCATTTGAAAGGCTGGTGCGGGATGTCCACTGATGTGTCCGGCGTGCCCGGTCGGGCTCGTTCGGACATCAGTAATCCTTGTTGAAAGCGGTTTCCCGGTCGATGGGGCTTGCCCGCCCGATACGGGACTGCCTGAGGCCCCTGGCGAGGGTGGGGGTATCCCCCGAGCGCTTCCCCGGAGGTACCGCGCGGCAAAAATAATGCAAGCATGCTTGATTGTTTTCTGTCCCGCTGGCAGGCTCCGGTCCACACCGCCACGCCCCGAGGGGAGCGCACCGTGTCCGATGCCTCAGCCGTGCTCGACGATCTGCGCAGCGAGAGTGAGGAACTCGACCTGCTGGTAGCCGGGTTGAGCGCCGCGCAATGGGCGGGGGCGACGCCTGCCGCGGGGTGGACGGTCGCCCATCAGGTGGCCCATCTGAGCTGGACCGACGAGGTGGCGCTGCTCTCCGTCACCGACCCCGAGCGGTTCGGCGACGAGGTCGCGAAGGCCATGCGGGACCCCGAGGGCTTCGTCGACGAGGCCGCCGGCGAGGTCGTCGCGGCGTACGCCCCGGACGCCCTGCTCACCCACTGGCGCGCCGGGCGCGAGCGGCTTCAGGAGGCGCTGCGGGCAGCCCCGGCCGGGACCCGGTTTCCCTGGTACGGGCCGCCCATGAGCGTCGCCTCCATGGCGACCGGGCGGCTCATGGAGACCTGGGCGCACGGCCAGGACGTGGCCGACGCGCTCGGTGTCACCCGCACCCCCACCGCCCGGCTGCGGCACGTCGCGCGGATCGGGGTACGGGCGCGGGACTACGCCTTCGTCGTACGGGGGATCAAGGCGCCCGGAGAGGAATTCCGGGTGGAACTGGAAGGGCCGGACGGCGAGTTGACTGCCTATGGCCCTGAGGGCGCCGCCCAGCGGGTCACCGGGCCGCTGCACGACTTCTGCCTGCTCGTCACCCAGCGCGCTCACCGCGACGACCTCGCCGTACGGGCCGAGGGGGCCGACGCCGAGGCGTGGCTGGACATCGCGCAGGCCTTCGCCGGGCCCGCCGGACCCGGACGCGCCCCGCGGCAGGGGCCCGGGAAGTGACGGACGCGCCCGGGCCCGCGCCGCTGCGGATCGGCAACGCCTCCGGGTTCTACGGCGACCGCTTCGACGCCGTGCGCGAGATGCTCACCGGCGGCCCCCTCGACGTCCTCACCGGCGACTACCTCGCCGAGCTGACCATGCTCATCCTCGGCCGCGGCCGGCTCAAGGACCCCTCGCGCGGCTACGCCACCACCTTCCTGCGCCAGCTGGAGGAGGGCCTCGGGCTCGCCCGGGAGCGCGGGGTGCGGATCGTCACCAACGCCGGCGGGCTCAATCCGGCCGGACTGGCGGACGCCGTGAGGGAGTTGGCCGACAAGGTCGGCGTGCCCGTGCGCGTCGCGCATGTCGAGGGCGACAGCCTCCCCGTACCCGACGGCTACCTCACCGCCAACGCCTACCTCGGCGGCGACGGCATCGCCGCCTGCCTGCGGGCCGGGGCCGATGTCGTCGTCACCGGCCGGGTCACCGACGCCGCGCTCGTCACCGGGCCCGCAGCCGCCCACTTCGGCTGGGGACCCGGCGACCACGACGCGCTCGCCGGAGCCGTCGTCGCCGGGCACGTGCTGGAGTGCGGCACCCAGGCCACCGGCGGGAACTACTCCTTCTTCCGCGACCACGACCTGCGGCGGCCCGGTTTCCCCGTCGCCGAGATCCACGCCGACGGCACCTCCGTCATCACCAAGCACGAGGGCACCGGCGGCGTCGTCGACCTCGGTACGGTCACCGCCCAGCTGCTGTACGAGACCGGCGGCGCCCGGTACGCGGGACCGGACGTCACCGCCCGGCTCGACACCGTACGACTGGCGCAGCAGGGCCCGGACCGGGTCAGGATCTCCGGGGTGCGCGGCGAGGCCCCGCCGCCCACCCTCAAGGCCGGACTCACCCGGCTCGGCGGCTGGCGGGGCGAGGTCGTCTTCGTGCTCACCGGACTCGACATCGAGGCCAAGGCGCGGCTCGTCCGGGACCAGTTCGAGGACGCCTTCGCCCGTGCCGGGCGCCGGCCCGAGGAGGTGCGCTGGGAGCTCGCCCGTACCGACCGGGCCGACGCCGCGACCGAGGAGACCGCGAGCGCCCTGCTCCGGCTCGTCGTCCGCGACCAGGAACCGGACGCCGTCGGGCGGGCCCTGTCCGGCGCCGCGATCGAGCTGGCCCTCGGCAGCTACCCGGGCTTCCATGTCACCGCCCCGCCCGGAAAGGGCGCGCCCTACGGGGTGTTCGAGGCCCGGTACGTACCGGCCAAGGAGGTGACGCAGGTCGCCGTGCTCCCGGACGGCCGGCGGCAGGTGCAGGAACCGCCCGCCCGCACCCGGCCCCTCCAGCACGCCGAACAGCCGCCGCTGCCCACGCCGTTGGCGCCCGGCCTGCCCACCCGTACCGCTCCGCTCGGGCTCGTCGCGGGCGCCCGCAGCGGCGACAAGGGCGGGGACGCGAACGTCGGGGTGTGGGTGCGGAGCGATCAGGCGTGGCGGTGGCTGGCCCATGAACTGACCGTCGAGCGGCTGCGCGAACTGCTCCCGGAGACCGCCCCGCTCACCGTCGTACGCCATGTCCTGCCGAACCTGCGCGCGCTGAACTTCACCGTCCACGGGCTGCTCGGCGAGGGTGTGGCCGCCCAGCACCGCTTCGACCCGCAGGCCAAGGCGCTGGGGGAGTGGCTGCGCTCGCGCCACCTGGAGATACCCGTGGTCCTGCTGGACAGCGCCGACGCACCGGAGGTGCACGCATGACCGTCCTGCCCACCGGGCTCGACACCGCGAGCCCCGAATACACCGCGAACCGCGCGGCCATGCTCGACAAGCTCGCCGCCCTCGACGCCGCGCACGCCAAGGCGCTGGAGGGCGGCGGCGAGAAGTACGTCGAGCGGCACCGGGCACGCGGCAAACTGCTGGCCCGCGAGCGCATCGAGCTGCTGATCGACCAGGACACCCCGTTCCTGGAACTGTCGCCGCTCGCCGCCTGGGGGAGCGAGGCCCCCGGATACACGGTCGGCGCCTCGCTCGTCACCGGGATCGGGGTGGTGGAGGGCGTGGAGTGCCTGATCACCGCCAACGACCCGACCGTACGCGGCGGCGCCTCCAACCCCTGGACGCTGAAGAAGGCCCTGCGCGCCAACGAGATCGCCTTCGCCAACCGGCTGCCGACCATCAGCCTCGTCGAGTCGGGCGGCGCCGACCTCCCCTCGCAGAAGGAGATCTTCATCCCCGGCGGGGCGCTCTTCCGCGACCTCACCCGGCTCTCGGCCGCCGGTATCCCGACCGTGGCCGTCGTCTTCGGGAACTCCACGGCCGGCGGGGCGTACGTCCCCGGCATGTCCGATCACACCGTCATGATCAAGGAACGGTCCAAGGTCTTCCTCGGCGGTCCGCCGCTGGTGAAGATGGCCACCGGCGAGGAGAGCGACGACGAATCGCTCGGCGGCGCCGAGATGCACGCCCGCACCTCCGGGCTCGCCGACCACTTCGCCGTGGACGAGCAGGACGCGCTGCGCCAGGCCCGCCGGATCGTCGCCCGCCTCAACTGGCGCAAGGCGCACGCCGATCCGGGCCCCGCCGAGCCGCCCAAGTACGACGGCGACGAGCTGATCGGCATCGTGCCCGGCGACCTGAAGGTGCCCTTCGACCCGCGCGAGGTCATCGCCCGGCTGGTCGACGGCTCGGACTTCGACGCGTTCAAGCCGCTCTACGGGACGAGCCTGGTGACCGGCTGGGCGCGGCTGCACGGTTACCCGGTCGGCATCCTCGCCAACGCGCAGGGCGTGCTGTTCAGCGAGGAGTCGCAGAAGGCCGCCCAGTTCATCCAGCTCGCCAACCAGCGCGACATCCCGCTCCTGTTCCTGCACAACACCACCGGCTACATGGTCGGCAAGGAGTACGAACAGGGCGGCATCATCAAGCACGGCGCGATGATGATCAACGCGGTGTCGAACTCCAGGGTCCCGCATCTGTCCGTGCTGATGGGCGCCTCCTACGGCGCCGGGCACTACGGCATGTGCGGTCGGGCCTACGACCCGCGCTTCCTGTTCGCCTGGCCCAGCAGCAAGTCCGCCGTCATGGGCCCGCAGCAGCTGGCCGGGGTGCTCTCCATCGTCGCCCGCGCCTCCGCCGCGGCGAAGGGGCGGCCGTACGACGACGAGGCGGACGCCGGACTGCGCGCCATGGTCGAGCAGCAGATCGAGTCCGAGTCCCTGCCGATGTTCCTGTCCGGCCGGCTGTACGACGACGGGGTCATCGACCCGCGCGACACCAGGACCGTCCTCGGGATGTGCCTGTCCGCCATCCACACCGCACCGGTCGAGGGCGCCCGCGGCGGCTTCGGCATCTTCCGGATGTGAGAACCCACATGATCACCAGCCTGCTCGTCGCCAACCGGGGCGAGATCGCCTGCCGGATCTTCCGCACCTGCCGCGCGCTCGGCATCGCCACCGTCGCCGTGTACTCCGACGCGGACGCCGGCGCGCTGCACGTACGGGAGGCCGACACCGCCGTACGGCTGCCGGGGTCCGCGCCCCGCGACACCTACCTGCGCGGCGATCTCGTCGTGGCCGCCGCCCTCGCGGCAGGCGCGGACGCCGTCCATCCCGGGTACGGCTTCCTCTCCGAGAACGCCGGGTTCGCCGCCGCCGTGCAGGACGCCGGGCTGGTCTGGGTCGGGCCGCCGGTCAAGGCCATCGAGCTGATGGCGTCCAAGACCCGCGCCAAGGAGCTGATGGCCGCCGCCGGGGTGCCGCTCCTCGCCCCCGTCGACCCGGCCGCGGCCCGCGCCGAGGATCTGCCGCTGCTGCTCAAGGCGGCGTGGGGCGGCGGCGGGCGGGGGATGCGGATCGTCCGCGAACTCAACCATCTGGAAGGCGAGCTGACCGCCGCCGCGGCCGAGGCGCTGTCCGCCTTCGGGGACGGGGAGGTCTTCGCCGAGCCGTACGTGGAACGCGGCCGGCACGTCGAGGTCCAGATCATGGCCGACGAGCACGACGGCGTCTGGGCGCTCGGCACCCGCGACTGCTCACTCCAGCGCCGCCACCAGAAGGTCATCGAGGAGGCCCCCGCACCCGGTCTCGACGACGGGCTGCGCGACCGGCTGCACACCGCCGCCGTGGCCGCCGCACGGGCCGTCGGGTACCGGGGTGCGGGCACCGTCGAATTCCTGGTCGCCGACGACGGGCGGCCGTACTTCCTGGAGATGAACACCCGCCTCCAGGTCGAACACCCCGTCACCGAAGCCGTGTTCGGCCTCGACCTCGTCGCGCTCCAGCTGCGCACCGCCGAGGGCGAACCGCTGCCCGCCGCCGCGCCGCCGCACCCCGCGGGGCACGCCGTCGAGGCCCGGCTCTACGCCGAGGACCCGGCCCGCGACTGGCAGCCGCAGACCGGAGCACTGCTCTCGCTGGACGTGCCGCAGGAGCCCGGTGTGCGGCTGGACACCGGATACACCGGCGGCGACACCATCGGCGCGCACTACGACCCGATGCTCGCCAAGGTCATCGCCCACGCCCCCACCCGCACCGAAGCCGTACGCCTGCTCGCCCGCACCCTGGAACGCGCCCGCGTCCACGGCCCGGTCACCAACCGCGATCTGCTCGTACGCTCCCTGCGCCACCCGGACTTCGTGGCGGCCCGCCTGGACACCGGCTTCTACGAACGCCACCTGGCGGCACTGACCCCCGCGCCCGACGAGTCGGCCGTACGGCTGGCCGCCACCGCCGCCGCCGTCGCCGAGGCGGCCCGTAACGCCACCGCCACCACCCCGGGATCCGCCCGCTTCGGCGCCTGGCGCAACCTCCCCTCGCAGCCCCAGCTCAGGCGCTACCGCAGCGAACCCGACGGCCGCGAGCACGAGATCACCTACCGCACCACCCGCGACGGCCTGGCCGTCGGCACGGAGGGCTTCCGCGTCGTCTGCGCCGGCCCCGGCCGCGTCACCCTCGAATCCGCAGGCGTCACCCGGCACTTCGACGTCCTCGGCCGCGACGACCGGCGGTACGTGGACACCGCCACCGGCTCGTACGCGTTCACCGCCCTGCCCCGCTTCACCGACCCCGCCGAACGCACCGAACCCGGCTCCCTGCTCGCCCCGATGCCCGGCACGGTGGTCCGCCTGGCCGAGGGCCTGGCGGCCGGGTCCGCCGTCGAGGCCGGGCAGCCGCTGATCTGGCTGGAGGCGATGAAGATGGAGCACCGCATCCTCGCCCCCGCCACCGGCACCCTCACCGCGCTCCACGCCGCCCCCGGCCTCCAGGTGGAGGTCGGCGCACTGCTCGCAGTCGTCACCGAGCACGCAGACCACGACCCCGAAGCCTCAGAGGAGACCGCATGAGCACCGTCCTGGAAACCGAAGAGCACCAGGCCCTGCGCGCAGCCGTCACCGCCCTCGGCACGCGGTACGGGCGCGACTACATGACCTCCGTCATCCGGGACGGCGCCCACCCCCGTGAGCTGTGGGCGGAGGCCGCCAAGCTCGGCTATCTCGGCGTGAACCTCCCCGAGGAGTACGGCGGCGGAGGTAGCGGCATGGCCGAACTATCCATCGTGCTGGAGGAGTTGGGTGCGGCAGGTTCCCCGCTGCTGATGATGGTCGTCTCGCCCGCCATCTGCGGCACCGTCATAGCCCGCTTCGGCACCGGCGCCCAGAAGCGGCAGTGGCTGCCGGGCCTCGCCGACGGCAGCCTCACCATGGCCTTCGGCATCACCGAGCCGGACGCCGGTTCCAACTCGCACCGGATCACCACCACCGCCCGCCGCGACGGCCAGGAGTGGGTGCTCACCGGCCGCAAGGTCTTCGTCTCCGGCGTCGACATCGCCGACGCCACCCTCATCGTCGGCCGCACCGAGGACGCCAGGTCGGGCAAGCTGAAGCCCTGCCTCTTCATCGTCCCGCGCGAGGCCCCCGGCTTCCAGCGGTCGCAGATCGACATGGAACTCCAGGCGCCGGAGAAGCAGTTCGAGCTGGTCCTCGACGAGGTGCGGCTGCCCGCCGACGCGCTCGTGGGCGACGAGGACGCGGGCCTCCTCCAGCTCTTCGCCGGGCTCAACCCGGAACGCATCATGACGGCGGCCTTCGGTATCGGGATGGGCCGCTACGCCCTCGCCCGCGCCGTCGAGTACGCGAAGACCCGCCAGGTGTGGAAGGAGCCCATCGGTGCCCACCAGGCCATCGCGCACCCCCTGGCCCAGGCGCACATCGAACTCGAACTGGCCCGGCTGATGATGCAGAAGGCCGCCCGGCTCTACGACGACGGCGACGACGTCGGCGCGGGCGAGGCCGCGAACATGGCGAAGTACGCGGCCGGCGAGGCGTGCGTGAAGGCGGTCGACCAGGCGGTGCACACCCTCGGCGGCAACGGCCTCACCCGCGAGTACGGCCTCGGGTCCCTGATCACCGCGTCCCGGGTCGCCCGGATCGCGCCGGTCAGCCGGGAAATGATCCTGAACTACGTGTCCCATCAGTCCCTGGGTCTCCCCAAGTCGTACTGACAGCCGCCATCCTGTCCCTCCACGCCGTACGGGACCCGCACCCTCCGGGCCGCGGGTCCCGGCCCGGCGCCGCACGCCACCTCTCCACGCGTCGTACGGAGCGGCCCGTTCCCGCCGCCGCCCCGCCATTCCGCATCGAAGGGACTCCCGCCATGGTGCACGTGTTCCGGAGCGACTACCCCGACGTCCAGCCACTCGACACGGCCATCCACGACGCGGTGCTGGGCCAGGCCGCCGCGGAGTTCGGCGACACGGTCGCCCTGATCGACGGGACGGACGACAGCAGCCGCCTCACCTACCGGCAGCTCGACGTCTTCCACCGGAAGATCGCCGCGGGGCTGGCCGGCGCCGGACTCGTCAAGGGCGACGTACTCGCCCTGCACAGCCCGAACACCATCGCCTACCCGGCCGTCTTCTTCGGCGCCACCCGGGCCGGGGCCACCGTCACCACCGTCCACCCGCTCGCCACGTCCGACGAGTTCGCCAAGCAGCTCCGCGACTCCTCCGCGCGCTGGATCGTCACCGTCTCCCCACTCCTGGAGACGGCCCGCCGCGCGGCCGAACTCGTCGGCGGCATCGAGGAGATCTTCGTCTGCGACCAGGCGGACGGGCACACCTCGATCCTCGACATGCTCACCACCACCGCCCCCGAACCGATGATCACCATCGACCCGGTGGAGGACATCGCCGCGCTGCCCTACTCCTCCGGCACCACGGGCATCCCCAAGGGCGTCATGCTCACCCACCGCTCCATGGCCACCAACCTGGAACAGCTGCGCCCCTTCGTCCCCATGGGCACCGGCGCCCGCATCCTGGCCGTGCTCCCCTTCTTTCACATCTACGGGCTCACCGCCCTGATGAACGCACCGCTGCGGACCGGCGCCACCGTCGTCGTCCTGCCGCGCTTCGACCTCGCCCAGTTCCTGGCCGCGATCGAGAAGCACCGCATCACCGGCCTCTACGTGGCCCCGCCGATCGTGCTGGCCCTCGCGAAGCACCCGGTCGTCGACCGGTACGACCTGTCCTCGCTGGAGTACGTCGTCAGCTCCGCCGCCCCGCTCGACGCCGAACTCGCCGCCGCCTGCTCGCGCCGGCTCGGACTGCCGCCCGTGCGCCAGGCCTACGGGATGACGGAGCTCTCGCCCGGCACCCACGTCGTCCCGCTGGCCGCCGAGAACCCGCCGCCCGGGGCCGTCGGCACCCTGCTGCCCAACACCGAGATGCGCATCGTCTCCCTCGACACCCCCGGCGAGGACGCCGGAACCCACACCGACGGCGAGATCCTGATCCGCGGCCCGCAGGTGATGAAGGGCTACCTCGGCCGCCCCGAGGCCACCGCCGCGATGATCGACGCCGACGGCTGGGTGCACACCGGCGACATCGGCCGCGTGGACGAGGACGGCTGGCTGTTCGTCGTCGACCGGGTCAAGGAACTCATCAAGTACAAGGGCTACCAGGTCGCCCCCGCCGAACTCGAGGCGCTGCTGCTCGGCCACGCGTCCATAGCCGACGCCGCCGTCATCGGCGTGTACGACGCCGACGGCAACGAGGTCCCCAAGGCCTGCCTGGTCCGCCGGCCGTCCGTCGCACCCGTGGACCTCACGGCGGACGACGTCATGGCGTACGTCGCCGAACGCGTCGCCCCGTACAAGAAGATCCGGCAGGTCGAGTTCATCGACGCCGTACCGCGCGCCACGTCCGGCAAGATCCTGCGCCGCGAACTGCGCGCCCGCGAGAAGGCCCGCACCGCCCCCGACACCCCGGAGAAGACCCCATGACGCTCGCCGCCCCCACGCACGAGCGCGGGATCACCACCCTCACCCTGGACTCGCCGGCCAACCGCAACGCACTCTCCGCGCGGCTGGTCGGCGAGCTCTCGGCCGCGCTCGCCGCCTGCGCGGCCGACGACACCGTACGAGCCGTCGTCCTCACCCACACCGGCAACACCTTCTGCGCGGGCGCCGACCTGACCGCACCCCCCGACCCGGCGGCCTTCGTCGCGCTGATGCGGCAGATCGTCGCGCTGCCCAAACCGGTGGTGGCCCGGGTCACCGGCCACGTCCGGGCGGGCGGACTCGGGCTGCTCGGCGCCTGCGACATCTCGGCGGCCGGGCCGGGCGCCACCTTCGCCCTCACCGAGTCCCGCCTCGGCCTCGCCCCCGCCGTCATCTCCCTGCCGCTGCTGCCCCGCACCGACCCGCGCGCCGCCGCCCGCTACTACCTCACCGGCGAACGCTTCGACGCGGCCGAAGCCGCCCGGATCTCCCTCGTCACGCTGGCCGCCGGCGACGACGTGGACGAGGCACTCGCCCCGGTACTCGACGGACTGCGCCGGGCCTCCCCACAGGGGCTGAGGGCATCGAAGGAGCTGGTCACGGCTACTGTGCTGGAGAGTTTCGACCAGCACGCAGAAGACCTCATCGCCCGCTCCGCGGCACTCTTCGCCTCCGCGGAGGCCCGCGAGGGGATGACGGCCTTCCTCGAACGACGGGACCCCGCATGGGTGTGGTGACACAGGGCAGCAGCCCCGGCCCCAAGCAGGACCGCAGCCGGGCCACCCGCAAAAGGCTCCTGGAGGCCGCGGTCTCCTGCCTGGCCGACCACGGCTGGGCCGGCTCCACCGTCTCCGTCGTCGCCGAACGCGCCGGAGTCTCGCGCGGCGCCGCCCAGCACCACTTCCCCACCCGCGAGGACCTGTTCACCGCGGCCGTCGAGTACGTCGCCGAGGAACGCTCCGCCGCCCTGCGCGCCCTCCCCGACCAGGACCGCGCCGCGGTCGTCGCCGCCCTCGTCGACCTCTACACCGGCCCGCTCTTCCGCGCGGCCCTCCAGCTCTGGGTCGCCGCCTCCAACGAGGAACAGCTGCGCCCCCGCGTCACCGAACTCGAAGCCCGCGTCGGCCGCGAGACCCACCGCATCGCCGTCGGCCTCCTGCACGCCGACGAGTACCGCCCCGGCGTACGCGAAACGGTCCAGGGCCTCCTGGACATGGCCCGCGGCCTGGGCCTGGCCAACGTCCTCACCGACGACACGGCCCGCCGGCGCCGCGTGGTGGCGCAGTGGGCGGCGATGATCGACGACGCGCTGGGCTGAGCGGCGACGCGCGGCCGCCCCGGCGAGGGGGCGATGTCACACGCCGCGTCGCCGGTTCGTCGTTCAGGGGAACGGCATCCCGCAACGGGGTGCCGGGCATCACCGTTCCCCACAGAACCGGAGAGAATCGTGTTCGCCGCCTACCTCACGGTCACCGTCCTCGGCGCGGTCTTCAACGGCGCCGCCGCCGTCACCTACCTGATCGGCCACGAATACCCCAAGACCCAGGCGGACATGAAGGGCATCCACCGCAGATGGGTGCCGGTGCTGGGCTCGCTGCTCGCGGCGGGCACCGTGGGGCTGCTGGCGGGACTCGCCGTCCCGCTCCTGGGCACCCTCGCAGCCGCCGGCCTCATCCTCTACTTCATCGGCGCGATCATCGCCCACCTGCGGGTGGGCTCCCGCGACATCGTGGGCGGGATCGTGTTCCTCGCCACGGCGGCGGCCGTCCTGGTGCTGGGCCTGCTCGACCACGGCGCCCGGTGAGGAGGGTGGCGCCGGACACGTCATGGGGCATGGGCGCAAACACGCCATTGGTCGCAGGCCCCCTTTCCCCGCCCGGTCGGGGAAGGCAACAATCCTGAACTGCCAGGCCCGGAACGCAGCGTGTGCGGACGAACACTCAAGGGAAGTGGTCTGTGCGCGTGCGCCGCCAGGCATGCCATGCGCAGCGCACGATGACTCTGAGGAGTGGTCCATGGTCGCCCGTCATGACTACCCGGTGATCGACGCCGACAGCCATATCGTCCTTCCCGACTCCGATCAGTGGTGGCGCGGCAGGATTCCGGAGAAGTACGCCGCGTGGATGCCCCAGTACCAGGACGACGTACTGTTCGCGGAGGGCCGCGTCATCGAAGGGCCGTCGGCGACCTTCCACGGCAAGCCCACCCAGGCCGCCTGGTTCGGCAGCACGCAGGGGGCCACGTACACACCGGGCAGCTGGCTGTTCGACGACCCGGCGACCGTGGAAGTGCTCGGCGCACTGCGGCGCGGCGGTCTGGACCCGCAGGACCGCCTCACCGCGATGGACCGTGAAGGGATATCGCAGGCCTACATCTTTCCCTCCAAGGTCCTGGGGCTCCTGCCGGCCCTGCGCAGCTCCGCCTTCGCCCACGAGGTGACCAAGGCGTACAACGACTGGGCGGTCGAGTACTGCTCGGCGGAGACGAGCCGGCTGATGGCCGTCGCCGCGCTGCCCCAGCACGACATCGTGCTCGCCCTCGACGAGGCGCGCAGGGCCTTCGACCGCGGGATCCGTACGGTCATCCTCCGGCCCAACACCGTGGCCGGGACGAATGTCGACGACCCGGTGTACGAAGCTCTCTGGGCATTCTGCGAGAGCCACGCGATGGCGGTCTGCTTCCACGAGGGATTCGGCGTCGCCCGCATTCCGCGGATCGGGACGGAACGTACGCACGACACCATGCAGGGCCATCTGGTCAGCCACACCTTCGAGCACATGACGGCCGTCATGCTGCTGATCACGGGTGGGGTGATGGAGCGGTATCCCGCTCTCAATTTCGCCTTCATGGAAACAGGTGCGGGCTGGGCCCCGTTCTGGCTGAACCGTATGGACGACCACGTCGAGCAGTTCGCCAAGGACCGCGAACCGCTCCCGGAGAAGCCCAGCACCTATTTCAAGCGCCAGTGTTATCTGGGCGTCGAACCGGAGGACCCGCTGCTCCCGATGCTGGTGGAGCAGGGCCTGGAGGAGAACCTGCTGTTCGCCAGCGACTTCCCGCACTTCGACGCCAAGTTCCCCGGGGCGGTGACGTCTCTGGCCGACCGGGGCGACCTCGGCGACGCGGTGAAACGGAAGATCCTTTCCGACAACGCCCGGCGCTTCTTCGGGACCGCCTGATGCCGCCTTCGGTCCCCTCTCTCGACCCGCGGATCGAATCGGTGCTGGCCGAGCTGGAAGCGCGCTCCCGCAAGGAGCAGCAGGAGCTCGAAGTGCTGCGCGCGGCCGGCGGCACGGCGCTGCGCGAGCGCGCCGGGTCCTTCATGCTGGACGTGGGCCCCGAGGTCGGCCTGTTCCTGAACACGCTGGTCCGGGTGGCCGGGGCCCGGACGGTCGTGGAGATCGGCGGCTCGGTGGGCTACTCCACGGTGTGGCTGGCGGAAGCGGTGCGCGCCACGGGCGGGCGCCTCCACTCGATCGAAGTCGACCGGCAGAAGCAGGAGGAGCAGCGCGCCTACCTGACCGCGGCGGGACTGGACGCGTACGTGGAACTGACCAGCCGCGAGGCCCCGGAACTGGTGCCGTCCCTTTCCGCCCCGGTGGATCTCGTCCTGCTCGACCACTGGAAGGAGCTGTACGTCCGGGATTTCGACGCATGCTGGCCGGCCCTGCGCCCAGGAGGCGTGATCGTGGCCGACAACGTCCTGATGCCGCGGAAGAACGCGGAAGTGATCGCGCGATATCGCCATCACCTCAGTGGGATTCCCGACGCGCAGAGCCAAATGCTCGCATTGGGCGACGGACTCGAAGTCACTACAAAGCGTGAAAACGTTCGTATGGACTGAGCGAATTACCGCCCCGGACTCTAACCTCTCCTCCGACAGCGTTGGTACTGAGGCAAAGGCTTGTACGTGAAGATTGGCATCGAGTCAGAACTGCCCACCGTCGACGCCCGGGGCATGGCGGCCGACGAGCGTTCCGTGCAGGCCTTGTTCGGGCGGCTCGCCCGGCAGGAGGGCTTCTCCACCTACTCCGACGCCATCAGCGGGACCGTGGTGGGCGTCAGGTCCCGTCGCGGCAACGGCACGCTGGACGTGGGCAACGACTACGGATTCTGCACGGTGGAGATGGCCCTCCCGCCGGAGGAGGGGTTCGCCGCCGCCCGGGCGGCCTGGCACGACACCCTCGACTCCCTGCTGCTCCCCGCCATGGGAGCGGAAGGGCTGTCCGTACTGGCGCACGGCTGCCAGCCCCGTACGGAGACGCTGGGGCGGGAGTACCTGGCGGACAAGGGGCACTACCAGTTCTGGCTGGCGCAGGCGGAGCGGTTCCCCGGGCACTACGCCTCCGACGCGTGGCCGGGCTTCGCGGCCGTCCAGTTCAACATCGATGTGCCGCTGCCCGAGGTGATGACGGTCTGCAACACGCTGATCAACATGACGCCGCTGCTGTGCGCGTGGGGTGCGAACTCCGCGGTGTTCGGCGAACGCGTCCAGCCCTGGCAGTCGTTGCGGCTGCGTGGCTACATGGAGCTGGCCGAGTCGAACCCGTTCTTCGCCGACCGGCTCCTCTTCCCGCGCCGGACCTACAGCGGCCTGGCGCAGTACATGCGGGACGCCTGGGCCACGCCCGTCTTCGAGGTGACCAGGGCGGGCATGATCTACCGGCCGGTGGTCCCGGCACTGACCACGGAGCAGTTCGCCGCCGCGGGCGAGGCGGAGTTCGTCGACTTCCACGGCGCGAAGCGCACCCTGTCGTGCACGGTCGACGACCTGGCCTCCGGCCTCGTCTTCTACTGGCCCGCGGTCCGCGTCAGGACGCAGCTGGACGAGACGTGCAGCGTGGCGGAGGTCCTCGCCGCGGTGGCGGCCGGGCGCCCGGAGTCGGTCCTGCGCAACGGTGGCCGCGACACCTTCGTCGAGGTCCGGCACCTGCCGACCATGAGCCGCCAGGAAACCTTCTCCTGGCTTGCCATGATCCTGGGCTGGCTGGAGAACATCGAGCAGTGCGCGAAGCTCTTCAGCCCCTGGACCCTCGCCGGGGCGCGTGCGGCCATGCCCCGGGTCCAGGCACACGGCTGGGACGCGGAGGTGGCCGGTGCCCCGTTGGCGCACTGGGCGCAGCAGGCGTTCGCCGTCGCGGACGAGGGGCTCAGGGCGGGGAAGGCCGCGCCGGCCGAGGAGCTGGAGCCGCTGGCCCGGCGGCTGCGGGACCGCACGAACCCCGCGGCGGATGCCACCGCCTGTCTGCGCGCCGAGGGAATCGAGGCGCTGGTCGAGAAGCTGAGGATGTGACGACGTGACCGAGCCGTCCCCGATACCCGCCGCGCCGCCCCGGTACGCGTACAACTTCTGTGCCGGGCCCGCGACACTGCCCCGACCGGTGGCGGAGCGGATCCGCGAGGAGTTCCTGGCCCATGCGGCGGACGGGGCCTCGGTCATCGAGATCAGCCACAAGGGACCGCGGTTCTCCGGCATCCTGGACACCGTGGAGACGCTCTTCCGCCGGCTGTGTGCGCTTCCCCGCAACCACCATCTGTTCTTCATGCACGGCGGTGCGCGGATGCAGTGCTCCGCCGTCCCCCTCAACCTGATCGGCCGGTCCGCCGCCCGCACCGCCGGCTACGTCGAGACGGGGCTGTTCGCCCAGCAGGCGTGTCGTGAGGGAGCGCGCTACGGCACGGTGAGCACCGTCGCCGGCAGCGCGGCCACCGCATTCGACCGCATACCGCCCGTACGGGCGCGGGACTGTCCCGAGGACGCCGCGTTCATCCACCTCACCAGCAACAACACGGTGTACGGCACCCGGTGGAGCGACTTCCCGCAGGACCTGCCCGCACCGCTGGTGGCCGACGCCACCAGCGACATCCTGTCCCGCAGGATCGACCACACCCGGTTCGGTGTGGTGTACGCCGGATTCCAGAAGAACCTGGGGCCCTCCGGCATGGCCCTGGTCACCGTCCGGGACGATCTGGTCGGGCACGCCCTGGCCGGCACACCGAGACTGCTCGACTACGCGGTCCAGGCCGAGACGCGCTCACTCGACAACACACCCAATACGTTCGCCCTGTTCGTCCTGTCCCTGATCCTGGAGTGGGTCCGGGACCAGGGCGGTCTGGCAGCAGTCGAGCGGAACAACGAGGTAAAGGCCGCGCTCCTCTACGGGGAACTCGACCGATCGTCCTTCTACCGCCCCACGGCCCGGCCGGAGTACCGCTCCGTCACCAATATCGTCTTCCGCCTCGCCGACGAGTCGCTGACGGGCGAGTTCCTGGCCCTGGCCGAATCCGAGGGACTGCTCGGCCTGGCCGGTCACCGCACGGTCGGCGGCGTACGCGCCTCCGTCTACAACGGGATGCCGGAGGACGGAGTCCGGGCGCTGGCCGGCTTCCTGCGCGAATTCGAGCGCCTGCGCGGCTGACCGCCCGGCGTGCGCCGGAGAGGCCGGGGCCGGCCGCGGCAGCGGTGACCGGCAGCGGTGCCCGTCCGGTCACCGCCTCTGTCAGCCGCCGGGCGGCTTGCGCAGGGTGAAGGCGTACCGGCCCAGACTGAAGAAGTACTGGCCCGAAGTGGCCAGTTCGCGCAGTTCACCGCTCCAGGCCCGGGTCCGCTCGGCACGGGCGCCCGGGTGGCCGGCGAGGAACGCCTCGATGAAACCGACCTGCCAGTAGCTGTATCTGCCCGGGTCCAGCGCCCGGTCCACGAAGGTCAGCGTGGTCAGCGGCTCCTCCTCGAAGCCGGCCTTCCGCAGCAGCGGGCCCAGCTCCTGGGGAAGGCGCGGATGGGCGACGTGGTCCTCCCAGAGTTCCAGGATGTCCCGCATCCGCTCACGGTCGGCCGAGCGCCACACCAGCGAGTCCCAGTCGGTGTCCAGGATCACCGCGCGGCCACCCGGCCGCAGGACCCGGAACAGCTCGTCCAGCGCCCGCCCGATGTCCTCCACGTACTCGTACACCTGCACCGCCACGGCCACGTCGAACGTCGCGTCCGAGAAAGGGATGCTCTCCGCGCGCCCGGTCCGCAGGTCGACGGCCCCCTGAGCGGCCGTGGCGGTGGCGGCGGCGGTGGCACTGGTGCCGGTGCCGGTGCCCGCACAGCGCGCCCGGGCCAGGCGCAGCATGGAGTCGCTGATGTCGATGCCGCACACCCGCCCCGTGGGGCCGACGTCCCCGCGGAGTTCGGAGAGCAGATAGCCGGGCCCGCACCCGACGTCCAGCACCCGGTCCCCGGCCCGGACAGCGAGCTGGCGGCGCAGGTGGTGGCGCTGGGCGACCATGTCGGCGGTGTGCGCCTCCGTGTCGGCCTCGGTCGCCCGGTCCCCGTCGAAACGCAGCAGCCCCGTCATGAGAGCGGGCCTTCCGCCAGGGCGGCGCCGGGAGGGGAGGGCTCCGCGGGCCGGGTGGCGGCCAGCCATTCCCGCGCCCGGTCCACGGAGAGATCGGTCAGCTCCCGTGCTTCACCGAGATAACGGGAGGGCTCCAGCAGGGCGTCCACGTCGGTGGCGCGGAGCAGGGCGGTGACGGTGGCGTCCGCCAGCAGGCAGTCCCGCAGCCGGGTGCACTCGCTCTGGGCCCGCTGGCTCAGCTCGTACACGAGCGTATGCGCGCTCTGGCGGCCGATCGACGGAGTCAGGGCCAGCATCACCGCCTCCGTACACAGGGACTCGGCAGCGTCCCGCGCGTTCGCGGCCATCCGCCCGCTGTCGACCTGCAGGCCGCAGAGCACTTCGTTCAGCGTGCCCAGCGCGGCCAGTGTGTAAAGCGAGACGTCGGCGACCGCGACCCACTCCATCCGCAGGCCACGCGAGTCCCGCTCGTGTTCCTGCACCATGCTCTCGATCCCGAGAGCGGCATGGGAGCGGGCGAGCCGGGCCAGCAGCACCACCTGGGCAGAGCGCTCCGGATTGCGCTTGTGCGGCATGGTGCTGCTGCCCACCCGGCCGTACTGCCACCCTTCGGACACCTCGCCGACCTCCGGCCGCGACAGCACCCGTATCTCATCTGCGATACGTGCCAGCGTCCCCGTGAGCATGGCCAGCGCGGTCCCGAACTCGGCCACCCGGTCCCGGGCGGCATGCCAGCCGACCACGGGCACACTCAGCTCCAGATCCGTGGCGAACATCTCCAGCAGCTCGCGCCCCCGTCCGCCGAACCCCGCCATGGTGCCGACGCCTCCGGACAGCTGCGCCGTCAGGACCCGTGGCCGTAACTGCCCCAGCCGCTCCGCGTGCCGCAGCAGCTCGTCCAGCCAGCCGGCCACCTTGAGCCCGAACGTGATCGGCAGCGCCGGCTGCCCGTGCGTGCGCCCCGGCATCAGGCTCTCCCGGTGCTCCACCGCGAGGTCGGCCAGGACCGCCGCCATGGTCCGCACCCCGGCGTCCACCTCCGTGAGCACCTCGCGCATCTCCAGGGACTGCGCGGTGTCCTGAATGTCCTGGGTGGTCGCCCCGAGATGCACCATCTCCCCCGACGTGCCCTCGCACGCCTCCTCCAGTCCCCGCAGCAGCGGCACCAGCGAGTGGCCCGTACGGCGGAACTCGGGCGCCAGGGCAGCGAGGTCGATGCGGCCCGGCTCGCACGCACGGGCCACCTGTGCCGCGGTGTCCGGGGCGACCATCCCCAGCCGCTCCTGGCACGACGTCAGTGCCGCTTCCACCCGCAGCCAGCGCTGCAGCCGGCACTGGTCGCAGAAGATCCGCCGGCTGGCCGGGGTCGCGTAACCCCCGCCGTGGAAAAGGGAGTCGGTGATGTGGGCGCGCTGATGTCCGCACGGCTCGGGCCGCCCGGCACGGTCCGGCGCCGTGGAGTGTCTGTTCTCCGGACAGTCACCCGGCAGATCATCCGCGCGGGACGTGCCGGTCTTGAGGTGCTGGTGAGAAACAGCCATGAATCCTCGTATTCCAGAGGTTGCCAGCTTTCCTGTCGGAACCGCTTCGATGCCAGCCGGCGCATCTCCGCAGCGCGCCACAGCATCTGACTTCGTCCTGTCCCCGCGCTAGACCGCATTTCAGCCTCGCTCGGCGACCGATGACCACGCGAGGGCGGGATGCGACGCGGCCACCACGCGTCGCGGAGGCATGACGCGCCCAACTCGCTTGCCATCGAGTGCACTCCAGCTCCTACGATGCGCCGCACCACGGTCTTCCCCCGGCGTGCCGTGCACAGCCCGACAGCGAGGGAGCACAACCATGCGTTACCGCACACTCGGCCGCACCGGCATCGAGGTGAGCACCTACTGCCTGGGCACGATGATGTTCGGCGCGGTCGGCAACCCCGACCACGAGGACAGCGCCCGGATCATCCACGCCGCGATGGACGCGGGCGTCAACTTCGTCGACACGGCGGACATGTACTCGGCCGGTGAGTCCGAGGTGATTGTCGGAAAGGCGCTGCGGGCGTCCGGCCGGCGGGACGAGGTCGTCCTCGCGACGAAGGTCCACTTCCAGATGGGCGAGGGGAGGAACCGGAGCGGCAACTCCCGCCGCTGGATCACCCAGGCCGTGGAAGCGAGCCTGCGGCGGCTCGGCACCGACTGGATCGACCTCTACCAGGTGCACCGCCCGGATCACACCACGGACATCGAGGAGACGCTCGGGGTCCTCGGCGACCTCGTACAAGCCGGCAAGATCAGGGCGTTCGGATCGTCGACGTTCCCCGCCGAGGAGATCGCGGAGGCGCAGCACGTGGCGGAGCGGCGGGGCCTCCAGCGCTTCCGGACCGAGCAGCCCCCGTACTCGGTCCTCGCGCGCGGCGTGGAAACGTCAGTGCTGCCGACGGCCCGGCGGTACGGCATGGGGGTCCTGACCTGGAGCCCGCTCGCCTCCGGCTTCCTGAGCGGCCGCTACCGGTCGGGACGCAGCGTCGATCTCACGTCCGGACGGGCGCAGTTGAACCCCGCACGCTTCGACCCGTCCATCCCGGAGAACATCACCAAGCTGGAGGCCGCCGACAGGCTCGCCGAACTGGCCGCGGACATCGGCTGCACCCTCCCGGAGCTGGCCGTCGCCTTCCCGCTCGCCCATCCGGCCGTCACCTCGGTCATCATCGGCCCCCGCACCGCGGAACAGTGGGAGGCCCTGCTGAAGGGGGCATCGGTGGTCCTGGACGACTCGGCCCTCGACCGCATCGACGAGATCGTCCCGCCCGGCACGAACCTGTACCACCCGGACGGCGCATGGCAGTCCCCCTCCCTGACGGACACCGGCCTCCGCCGCCGCCCGACGGACGAGCGGGCCGCTTCTTGACCTGCCCACCCTCCTGAAGCGGGAGGCCTCGGCCTGCCCGGTGACGGTCGCCATGACGCCCACCCCACCCCACCGCATCGCCGTCGGCCTCCTGCCGACGAGTGGTCTTGCAGTGGGCGGCGTTGATCGAGGACGCGCTGGGCTGAGCGGCGACGCGCGGCCGCCCCGCCGAGGGGCGATGTCACAACTCCGCGTCGCCGGTTCGTCGTTCAGGGGAACGGCATCCCGCAACGGGGTGCCGGGCATCACCGTTCCCCACAGAACCGGAGATATCGTGTTCGCCGCCTATGTCACGGTCACCGTCCTCGGCGTGGTCTTCAACGGGGCCGCCGCCGTCACCTACCTGATCGGCCACGAATACCCCAAGACCCAGGCGGACATGAAGGGCATCCACCGCAGATGGGTGCCGGTGCTGGGCTCGCTGCTCGCGGCGGGCACCGTGGGGCTGCTGGCGGGACTCGCCGTGCCGCTCCTGGGCACCCTCGCCGCCGTCGGCCTCATCCTCTACTTCATCGGCGCGATCACCGCCCACCTCCGGGTGGGCTCCCGCGACATCGTCGGCGGCATCGTGTTCCTCGCCACGGCGGCGGCCGTCCTGGTGCTGGGCCTGCTCGACCACGGCGCCTGGTAGCCACGGCACGGATATCCTGCTCCGTCCTGAACAGGCCAGGGAGGCCCCGCATCATGAGCAGCACCACGTCACCCTTTCCCGACCGGATCGAGCTCACGGGGGAGGGACTCGTCCTGCGCGACTGGACGGAGGCCGACCTGGCCTCGATGCCGGATCTGTTCGACCACGCCGACATCGCGCACTGGACCCCGATCGTCTCGCCCTTCGACGAGGAGGCCGCCCGGACCCGCCTGGACAAGGCCCGGCGCCTGAGGAAGGAGGGCTCGACCATCCTGCTCACCATCACCGTTGACGGCAGCGCACCGCTGGGCGAGGTAATGCTGCGGCGCGCCCCCGAGGGCACGGAGATCGGTTACGCGGTCGGCCCGGCCCACCGGGGCCACGGTCTGGCCGCACGGGCGGTACGGGTGATGGCCGCTTACGCCTTCGAGGAGCTGGGGGCGGAACAGGTGATCCTGGAGCTTGAGGCCGACAACGCCGCCAGCGTCGGGGCGGCCACGAGGGCGGGCTTCAGCCTGCTCGACGTACCGCTGATCGAGGGCGAGGAGAAGGGACGGCCCTACATCCTGCAGACGTGGGGCCTGGACCGTCCCTGACGGTGCGGGGCGCTGCCTTACTGAGGCCCGCCGATGGCGAGCGCGAGCTTCCACATGCCGGTCGAGGGGTTCACTTCCAGCTCCTTGCCGTCCGGAGCCAGCTGCCTCGCCCGGCGGACCGCCTCGCGCCAGCCGTCCTCGTAGTGACGGAAGTCAAGGCCCGTCTTGGAGTACCGCCCGGCGTGTGCTTGTTCAGAATCGGAACAAGCCGGTCGTAGGAGGGTGCGTGCTTGCGGTGATCGGTGAAGTGCAGCAGCAGCCACACTTCGAAGCACGGGTTCGACAGCGCGATCCCGATGCGGTTGCGGTCGGCTTCACGTAGGGCCTGATCGATATCGGTGAACTCGTCGACATCCAGGACGCACCACGCCTCGTCGTAGGCATCGTCTGCCGTCTCCAGCAGCTTCACCGTGTGCGCGACGACTTGGGAGGGAGCCTTGGGATGCTTGACGATCTTGATCGATACGGCTGGATTCCGGGCGGCATGCTTGAGGCCCTGGACGTAGGCGTGTTCTGTCACCTCGGCGCCGCAGACGACCAGTAATCGCAGGCGCGGGGTGCGAAGCTCGGTTCTCCTGCCGAGCTGGGAATCCCGTGAGGGACGCTTGCGCCCGTCCGGCTTAGGTTGCCGCGCCATTCTGTTCCCCCCGTGTGGCCAGTGCCTTGGCAAGGCTCTCGTCGATGAACGGCACTCCGCCGTAGCTGCCCCCCAGGTAGCGGCGCTCGTGGTTCTCGCCGACGCGTGGTTTGAACTCGGACAGGGCGAACAGTCTCGTCTCCCCGTACTGGTCCTTTTCCACGAACCACACCTGATCCCGCTTGAGGATGTCCTCGCCGTCGACACGACCGAGCAGGCTGGCGTCGTGGGAGGTGAAGACGAGTTGTGCGCCGCGCGGGTTGGTCTCCGGCTCCTGGAAGAGCTTGATGAGCTGGGTGGTGAGCAGTGGGTGAAGGCTGGAGTCGATCTCGTCGACGATGAGCGTGCCGCCTCGGCGCAGTACGGACAGAAATCGCGGAGCCTGCTCCAGCAGCGCCTTGGTGCCCGCGGACTCCTCGTGGAGTTCCATGCGGACTACGCCGGTGCGCCCGCGGTGGCCGATCCACGGTCGCACGGTCTCCCGCGGCCCTCTTTCCGCCAGCCTGGCGAGCTCACGCTGGGGTACCCGTCCGCCGTACAGTCGACGCAGGGCGTCCTCGTCCATGACCTGACGCTCGGTGCCGTACGCCTCGATACCCAGGTCGGCCGAGCGCAGGAGAGCCAAGAGGCCGGGAGTGTCCCAGGCCGGTGCCGGCGTCCCCGGAGCGATTCCCAGCGGCGAGCGAAGGCGGCCCTCGCTGAACTTCAGGCCTGTCGCGAACCAGTCGTAGACGGGGCGGAAGTCCTTCTGCTTGGAGCGTGCGGCCATGGTCAGGAACAGCACATTCGATTCGGTGATGTTCTCGACCAGTTCCAGTTCACGTCTGGCCTGTGTGTCACCCGGATTCACTTCGCCCTCGTAGCGCTCGAAGATCTTGCGCTTCTTTCCGAGCGGGTAGCTGTAGAGCCATTCGTCGAGGACTCGCTCGTCGTCGATGCTGAAGCCGTAGGTGTAGCGCACCCCGTCCAGCGAGAGATCCACCACGTACCAGGACGGCTCGTCGGCAGCCGAGTCATCCAGGCGGAACGCGCTGCGGGCGATGCCCCCACCGGGCTCCGCATCGCGATGCGAGTTCAGGACCATCCCGGCCATGTACTCCAGTGCGCCCACGAGGTTCGATTTCCCTGCGGCGTTGGCACCGAAGAGGCCCGCCACGGGGACTGCGGCCCAGTCCGTACCCGTAGGACGGTCCGCGTCGTAGGCGGGATGAAGTTGGAGTTCTTGTTCCTCGCGGATCGAGCGATGGTTCGACATCCTGAAGTTCAGCAGCATGTGGGCCCTCCCCTCTGTGATTTTCCGCCTATGTGCGCAAGTGAAACGCGCAATATGGGGTCTGGCAACCTTTAGCAAGGGATTTCGCGGCCCTTTAGCCCTACAGGCTCAGTCTGCGGGTCACGGCGGTGGAGGCGAGGCCGAGCGAGAGGGTTCGGCTCAGGGGGCTTTGAGGAGGTCGCGGAGTCCGGCGACGAGTTGGGTGACATCGCGTTCGACCGGCGGGCCCGCCTGGGTGTTGGCGGTGGCGGTTTCGGGCTGGCGGCAGGGTTGGCAGAGGCCGTCGGGGAGGGC
>NZ_JAFMPZ010000063.1 GCF_017353455.1 Streptomyces laculatispora | reverse complement strand
TGCAACAGGCCGTGTTGCAGCGGGCGGCTGCAACAGCCTGGACCTGCGCGGATGGCGCCGATCCCCCACGCCCGCTCCGGGTGTTGCAGCGTTGCAGCACACGGGTGCGCCCGGCCGGCGTCGTCCTCCTGGTCCTCGTCGCTGTACGTCGTCCCGGTGGCGTACAGCGGCGTCCGGAGACGTGCGTGGCCACCGCGGCCGGGGTGGTGGGCGGGTATTCACCGGATGTCCCTGGCCGCTACAGCAGCGTCGTGGTGACGAGCCAATCTGCGACCGTGTCCACGCCCACGGCTCCAAAGACAGGGCCCATGGGCATGGTCCACCACGCGATGAACGTGACGATCTGTGCCGCGAAGAGCACCTGGCTGAGCCTGCCCAGACGCGACTCGTCCAGCTTCAACAGCCCCATCAACACCCCCAGGCCGAAGTACGGTCCCAGCAGGGTGACCGCGGCGGCGATGAACATCATGAAGATGCTGGGGCCAGGGTCGGCCGCCAGCGCAACGAGGAACGTCAGCCACAGCACCAGGCTGACGTACGTCATCAGGGCAACGCAGAAGAAGCTGCGCCCGCCCGTGGGCTTCTCGTCGTTCGCGGGTGGTTCGAAGGGTCGCGGTGGTTCGGGGGTGGGGCTCGGGGCCTGACAGATTGGGTCCTGGTGCGGAGGGCCGGCACTGCAGGCGAACGGATTCTGAGCGCCCGGAGGGTCGGCCCTGCGGGTGCCCGGGAGAGCGGCGAACGGGTCCTGGGCGCCCCGTATCAAATGGACTTTCCCTTTATATGTAACCGCGCGAGTCGTCTGCTCGGGTTGTCGGGCGGGGACGGCCAGCACGCTGGTGTCCTGCGTTGACACCCCGGGAACCGCCTGTGTCTGCTCCTCGACGAGCCGCAGGTTCTGCTCGCGCAGGACGCCGACTTCCCGCTGCAGCAGGCGGGTCTGCTCCTGCTGCTCGGCGAGTTCCGCTTCGATCTGGTAGCTGTAGTCCTGGGCGTGACGCAGGCTGTTGTTCTGCGTTTCGACCCGGTCGAGTGCCTTTTCCAGTTCGCGGGCGAGACGGCTGATCTGTTCTTCGAGGCCGGCCAGTCTCGTCTCGGCGACCTGCTGCGCCCGGCCCTGCTCTTCCCGGAGGCGTCCGAGTTCTCTTCTGACCTGCGTGAGCCGGACGGCCGGGGAGCCACTGGCGGAATGCGCCCTGCCGCACAGGTCCTCCAGCCGTGCGTATGTCTCTGTTTCCAGGGGTGGTCCTGTCCGGCGAGGAAGGACCACAGGCCATCCAGGAACTCGGGCGGAGCGACGCGCTCCCCGTTGAGGTAGCGGGAGAGCGCGGCCGGGGAGATGTGCACGGCCAGGGCGATCGCCTTCTGGGTGCCGCCCCGGGCAGTGAAGCCGGACACCACCTCCCGCAACGCCGCCGCGTAGACGACCGAGGGCGCGGGCTCGTCCTCGGTTCTGGAATCGTCCATCCGGTTCCCCGTCCCCCAGCGCCCCACCGCACAGTACGGCTGAGTGATTGTTCCCCATCGCCAGCAGGGAAACCCTCACACGAAAACGCCCCGAAATCACGGGCGTTGACGATTGCCGGGAACAGGCTGTTCCCACTCCCGCAACGCACACCCCCGCCCGAGGCTGCTATCAGCGAACGCACGGGGCGAACGCGTACAGGAGTGAGTGAGGTCCAACGATGGCTGTCTCCCCGAACCTGGTACCCGCTTCGGTCACCGCTGTCAGCGGTCTGGCCACAGCAATGGCCGGCGCCCCCTGGTGGGGCGTCGTGATCTGCCTGGTCCTCGTCCTGGCGGCAACCTCCATCCAGACCCTGTTCCCCCAGGACTCCCCCGACCGCCTCACCTGGTGGACCAACCACCGCGAGCACCGACTCCTGCGCCGCGCCGACCGCCGCGACACACCCCGCACCACCGGCATGACGCTCCGGCCCGCACCGAGCCGGTGGCCCTCCCCCGACGGCAAAGGGGCCTCAGGTGAACCGGGGGCGCAGGGTGTCCGTACTGGCCGCTGCTGATCGCGGCGCTGAGGAAGTGTCAGGCGGGATGGTGGGGCAGTTCCTCGTCGGTCCGGCCACCGGTTTTGAGGGTCCGCCGCGGGGACGGGGGCGCCGCCGGGCGCGTGCCGAGCACGCCTCGGGCTCGCAGTTCGTCGAGGTCGGACAGGCGCTCTCCGGGGAGAGCGTCGAGCAGGTCGGCCTGGGCGGCGCGGGAGCCTGGGGGCCTGCGCCAAGGGCACGGCGGACGGTCACGCCGGCCATCGTACGGGCAACGCAGCACCGACCCCGCCGGCCGCCGGGCTCCCGTGCAACGGGGTGCCGGAGCGGCGGCCGGGATCGTGGTCCATGAGCAGCGTGTTGACCCTGGCCTGCAATGGTCGGGTCTGTGGTCGGCCTACGCCGGGCCCGTGGTCGGGCCCGTGGTCGGGGCGGGCCCGACGTACGGGCCGCCTAGTTGAGGACCTGGACCTCACCGATCCGCACACTCCCTTTGCCCCGGGGAGGGTGCCGGTGCAGATCCCAGTCCTTCACCGGGCCGGCGAGCGGCTTGGGCTGGACGGGTTGATCTTGAGGGGCCGATCGTAGAACGTCCGAACGTAGAAGACCCTCTTCACAGTGCGGCAGCACAGTGACTGCGGCGAGGGGCACTGTCACGTTGACTGACCGGGTGGGATGATCTTCTGGTTGGTCATGCTGGGAGGGGGCGTCCGTGGACAGCGCATCGCCGTCGTACAACGGGCACCGGTACCCGGTCGAGGTCATTGCCACTGTGTGTGGCTGTACCACCGCTTCCCGCTGTCGTTCCGCGAGGTCGAGGAGCTGATGCTCGAGCGCGGCGTGGTCGTCTCCCACGAGACGGTCCGCCGCTGGTGTGCGAAGTTCGGGCAGGCCTACGCCAACGGCCTGCTCCGCCGCCGGCCCCGGCCCGGGGACAAGGGGCACCTGGACGAGGTCTTCGTGAAGATCAACGGAGAGCAGAAGTACCTGTGGCGGGCCGTTGACACCGACGGCAACGTGCTCGACATCCTGGTCCAGTCCCGCCGGGACAAGGCCGCGGCCCGGCGCTTCTTCCGCAAACTGCTCAAGAGAACCTGCTCGGCGCCGAGGGTGATCGTCACCGACAAGCTCCGCTCCTACGGCACGGCCCACCGAGAGGTCATGCCCTCCGTCGAGCACCGCGCCCACAAGGGCCTCAACAACCGGGCCGAGAACAGCCACCAGCCCACCCGGCAGCGCGAACGCGCCATGAAAGGCTTCCGTAGCGTCGGCGGAGCCCAGCAGTTCCTGTCCGCGTTCAGCGGCATCTCACCCCACTTCCGACCACGCCGCCACCTGATGACCGCCCCCGAATACCGCACCGAGATGACCACCCGCTTCGCCATCTGGGACCAGGTCACCGGCGTCGCCGACCTGCCCGCCGCGGCCTGAGCACGGAGCCGGAACCCGACCCCACCACACCCGACACACCATCAGGCACTCACACACCCAACAACGTGACAGCGCCGTGGTGTTCGCCCTTGCCGACATCCAGGCCGAGGAAGATGTCGATGTCGCCGGTGTCGATCACGTGCAGGCCCCTCCATCACGCTTTCGTCCGGCCTTGCCTCGGCACCGAGCTGCCACACCCACGTTACGGAGAGCTCTTCCGGTTCGGGTGAAGCCGGTGCTCAAGCCCTTCATCAGCGGTCCGTCGATGCCTCCGGGCCCGGTGACACCACCCCCCGGATCATCAACCGCAACAAGGGGGGAAGCCATGCCGGGCCCGGAGGCCAGCGGTCCCGTTGCAGGACCGCGAAAAAGATAACGGGGGCCGACCGATCTGAAGCGGCCGGATGCTGTCCACGCACGCTCCGCAACGGACAGTCCGCCGTCACGTCCTCGGCGCCACTGCCGCCGAGCGGGCCGATCGCCCTGAGTCGCCCCTTGTTTCCAGCAGGCGCCGGTCCGCGGAAGGAACCCGCGGACCGGCGCTGTTCCGCCATGGCCAGTCAGCGTGCGACATGGCGGCGGAGGAAAGGTGACGGGGTCAGACGTAGGTGTAACCGCCCGGGACAGTGGCGGAGCCGTACGCGGTCGTGACCACGACCGGGACGTTGCCCGCGGCGGCGCCGGCCGGGACGATCCCGATCAGCAGGGTCCCGGTCGGGTCGGCACCCAGCACAGTGGCCGCAACTCCGTTGACGGTGACGGTGCCACCAGTCAGGTTGGCACCCGTGATCACGAACGGGGTGGCACCGACGACCGGGCCCGAAGCCGGGTTGATGCTGACGGCCGTGGGAGGCACAGGAGTGGACGTGCCCAGGTAGGTGTAGGACACAGAATTGCTCGTACCACTGCTGTTGGTCACAGTGACCGGAACTACGCCCGCGGCGTGCGCCGGGACCACCACCGTGACAGTCAGCCCCAGAACGTCCTGGGAAACGACGGTGGCCGGCGTGGTACCGAACAGAACGCCGGTGGCTCCACTGAGGCCCAGCCCAAGAAGCTGAACCGTATTGCCGCCCGCGGCCGGCCCGGAGCCGGGCAGGACTGCGAGGAGCAGCGGACCGAGGGGGAAGGGCAGTTGGGCAGCCGACCGGGACTGGTCGGACGAGATGACGGATGTGGACATGACGGGTCCTCCTGCGAGAGTAGCTGCGTACGACGAACCATTGCGATCCGCACGTGGATTGACCGAGACCGACCCCAGACCTCCCTGATGCCCGCCGCGGGGTCAGGAGCGGGAAGAAGAACCGCCCTCGGTTCCGGGAAAGCCGACCGGGCAACGGCTCACCGGCAATGAATCCGCCTGGGACGGAACGGACTCGACAGCAACCGGGAGCCGACGGGCATCAGCCACGACACGAGCACGACCGCCCGGCTTCAAACAGGACGGGCCGCCTGACCAGCCGATGACCGGGAACACCCATCGACCGCTCTCCGGAACAACCACACGGACGGCGGCACCACTCGCCGAGACCCAGGAAAGAGGGCCGTAACGGGCGGGCCGACTGCCGAGCTCCCCGGAGAAGGATGGACGGCCCACCGGTTAACAACTCTCAGTAACCCCAATGAATGAACCGACATCAACCCCTGCGACAATTAGTCACCCGATTAGCCCAGTCAACAATTTGATCCGGGAGAGGGCCGGGCTGGCGGGTGCCGCCGTGATCGCGCCAGCCACGAGAAGGTCATTTTCACCGAACCAGTCGATATTTTGGGGCAATTTTTCGGTGCGTGCCATTTCGCTTCAGTCGCGGCATTTCGATGGCAAATCGCCACGAACCCGACATCAGGGCCCGGTGAGGCGAGATTTGGAGAGCTCGCCGGGAAGTGAGTGTTCGTCCATTTTGCAAATTACGCCACACGGGTGAACTGTCGTCGGTCTCATTGCGAGGCAATCTGACTCCGTGGGATAACCGTTTTGAATCCAACCGGTGGGCTGCCCTCCTCTCCGGGGAGCGTGGCAACCGACGATCCGCCGCAAAACTGGCCAGCCAGTGGTGAGCGGCATTGAGATCGTTTGTCGCACTGAGCGCCCCTCGGCAAGGAAGAGGCAGCTCGCATCACCTCGTCAAGGGACGCCATGCGAGCTCTCTGTACCGTTCCATCCCTCATCGGCATACGTCTCCCGCCATCGGGGCGGGCCATGACCCCGACGGCTGCCCATGCCCGGACCCTCGCGCTGCGCCGTGTGGTCACGCTGGTCAATGCGGTCGCTACGGCACACGCCGCCGGCTGTGGCGCCGGGACGTTCACCCCGCTTCGAGGTCGGCCGCCGATATCGTCCGCGCCCCCTCCGAGCCAGCCCCCGCGTCCTGAAGAGTGACGCGCCGCGCATGGGATTCCTGGACCAGCTGCGCGGCTTCGTGACACTCACCGTTCTGTGGTGGAAGCATTTCCGGCTGCGCTTGAGGCGGCACGGCGGAAAGCAATCGAACAGACGCCTCCGCTGAACACGCAGCGCTAATTCTCCCAACTGGAGAGTGATATGCCTCAATCGATTCGCGTAATGCTCAGCGGAGGACCGGAGGAATCTCCTTCGACCTGGGAAGTGACATCACTGAAAGGTGAAACGAGAGTGACGGTCCCCCGCGGGAATGGTTATGAACATTTCGAGTTCGCGGATCACTATGCCGAATTTGGTGGCGAACTGCTGCCGGTCTATCGCTGGATCTACCGCACATACATTGCCGAATAGGGACCTGTTCGAATCTGTTGACTGCGATATGGAACCTCTTTCCCGACAGCACACACCGCTTACGCGTGGGTGCTACCAACTGATCCGGAGGGGATCAAAATGACGACTTCTCTGTTACACGTAGGTGTGTCGTGAGCGAGACCCCCCTCTCGGACAGCGGCCGGCAGGCGCGGGATGCCATGGTCACCGGTATCGGGTTCTGCCTTCCCGGTGACGGGCGACCCGTCTTCACCGCAGACGACCTGTGGAACATCGCCTCCCAAGGGGCCTCCTGCCTCTTGCAGAGCAACACCTACTACGGCTCCGTAGGCCTCTCGGACGCGATGTTCGACGAACGCCTCCCCGACGTCGCCCCGTTCTTCTCACGCCACTACACCGCGGCGCACAAGTTCGGCCTGGTGTCCATGGCGGAGGCCTGTTCGGACGCCGAGCTGGATCTTCACTCGGGCGACTTGGCCGACGCGGCGATCCTGGCCGGGCGCGGCGGCGTGGACGCGAACATCGACAGCTACCTCGCAGTGCTGCGAGCCGACCCCGAGACCACTCGCATGACAGAGGCGATGGAACTCTTCGTCGCGGCGGAACAGTCCGTCACTCCCTCCGACGTCGCCCTGGTTCAGGG
Organism: Streptomyces laculatispora; assembly: GCF_017353455.1. Taxonomy (GTDB): domain Bacteria; phylum Actinomycetota; class Actinomycetes; order Streptomycetales; family Streptomycetaceae; genus Streptomyces; species Streptomyces laculatispora. The sequence goes on along the minus strand of NZ_JAFMPZ010000063.1, from coordinate 18,479 downwards.
GGCGCTGGCCCGCTCGAAAGGCCCCAACTTCACGGTGTCGTGCGGCTGCGCCTCATCCGCGGTGCAGATCGGCAACGCCCGGCGGATGATCGCCGACGGCGAGGTCGATGTCGCCGTCGTGACCGGCGTCGACATCTTCAGCGTCAAACTGATCAGTAACATTCAGCGCCTGCTGCGGGGCGCGCAGAAGACGTACGACACCATCCGGTTGGACGACATGCCCGCGCTCCTGCCGTCCTTCGACTCCCTCATGCGCCCGTACGACCGGCGTGCCGACTGCATCAACCACGGCGAGGGATCAGTGACCGTCATCATGGAGAGCCGGGAGCACGCGTCCCGGCGCGGCGCTCATCTGTACGGTCAGGTGCTCGCCCAGGCCACGACTCGGGACGGGCTGGCCAACCCCCTGGCGTCCGACGAGACGGGCAGAGAGCTGGTGACCGCTGTCCGCCGGTGCCTCGGGGACCGCTGGGATATCGGCCAGGTGCCCTACGTCCATGGCGGCAGCGACGGCAACGTGGTGGTCACGACCTTCGAAGCGAACGCGATCAAGGAACTGTACGGATCCGCCGCACAAGACCTGCTGATGACGTCTCAGGAAGGCTGCTTCGGACACAACGGTGCGCCTGCGGGATGCCTGGGTGTGGCTCTGACGCTGCTCATGATGGAGCGCGGCGAGGTGTGCCCCACCGCGAACTGCGAGCAGCCCGCGGACAACCTCACCTTCGACCCCGTTCCCGGCGTACTCACCCGGCCTCTCGACTTCGACTACGCGCTGAGTTTCAACTACCAGCTCGGCGGAGTGAAGAGCGCGATTCTCCTGGGAAGCCCCGACGTCTGAGGCCCGCCCCGGGTAACCCTCGTCCTTCCCCGACGCCTGTCCGACCCCGGTGGGCACACGCGCGCCACAAGCCCGGGTGAACCGTCAAACAGAGGCGGGGACTTCCCTCTGCCCTGCGCAGCCAATCGACAAGGAGAACCCTCGTGGGTCGACACAGGCATCCCTCCGACAAAGCAACGGACTCCATCGCTGTGATTGGCATGGGCTGCAGGCTTCCTGGCGACATCGACTCTCCCGCGGCCCTGTGGCGGCTGCTGGCGGAGGGGCGGGAGGCGGTCGGGAATCCGCCGCCGGGACGCGAGGCACTCTGGACACAAACCGGCGCTGAACGGACCCCAGGCGTGCCCACACCTTCTCAGCAGGGCGGATACCTGAGCGACGTGTCAGGTTTCGACGCGGACTTCTTCGGTGTCTCCGGCCGCGAGGCGGACGTACTCGACCCCCAGCACCGGCTGCTGCTGGAGGTGGCCTGGGAGGCGTTAGAACATGCCGGGCTGCCACCGGATCAATTGGCGGGCTCACCGACGGGGGTCTTCGCCGGTCTCAGTTACAACGACTACATGGATCAGCTCGCCGGGCAGCCCCAAGAACTCGAGGGCTCCATTCTGACGAACGGGCACTGCGTCGCCGCGGGCCGTATCTCCTACCTCCTGGGCCTGCACGGCCCCAGTGTGGCACTCGACACGGCCTGCTCGTCCTCGCTCGTCGCGTTCCACCTGGCCTGCCAGGCACTGCTCCAGGACGAATGCGATCTCGCGCTCGCCGCCGGCGTCACGCTCATGCTCCGATCCGGAACAACCCTCTCCTTCGCCAGGATGGGAATGCTGTCGCCAACGGGCCGCTGCCACACCTTCGATGCCGCCGCCGACGGCTTCGTCCGCGGTGAAGGCTGCGGCGCTGTCGTACTCAAACGCCTGGCCGACGCCGTACGGGACGGCGATCGCATCCTCGCCGTCGTCCGCGGTTCCGCCGTGAATCAGGACGGCCGGTCCGACGGCCTGGCAGCACCCTCTCCCACCGCCCAGCGGGCCCTGTTCCAAAAAGCACTCACAAACGCCGGGGTCGACCCGCAGGACATGGGGATGATCGAGGCTCACGGAACGGGAACCCCAGTCGGCGACCCGATCGAGTTCGCCAGCCTGGCACAGGTATACGGCACCGGCCACGGTCAGTGTGCTCTGGGATCGGTCAAGACCAACCTCGGACACCTGGAGCCCGCCGCCGGGATCACCGGACTGATCAAGACCGTCCTGTGCCTCCAGCACGGGCTCATCCCCCCCAACGTGAACTTCACCCGCTGGAACCCTGCCATCGCCGCAGAGAAGACCCGCTTCTTCGTACCCACCCGGTTGACTCAGTGGCCCGTACAGGCGCCGAAGAGGCTGGCCGCGGTCTCGTCCTTCGGATTCTCCGGTACCAACGCCCATGTAATCCTGGAACAACCGCCACTGGACAACCGAACGCCCCTCCCACGTCAGCGACCGATCCCTGCCGCCGCACCCGAGGTGGTCCTGGTCCCTGCCGGATCCCCGGCCGCACTGCCAACCGCCGCGCTGCGTCTGGCCGACTGGCTGGAGGGCGACGGCGCCAAGGTACCGCTGCGCGACGTCGCGTATACCTTGGCCCTGCGACGCAGCGCGGGGCGGGGACGTCTCGGAGTCGTCGCCGGTTCAAAGCGCGACGCGGTCGACGCACTGAGGTCGTTCGCAGCGGGCCAGGCGCACCCGGCCGTGGTGTCAGGGCCGACCAGTGTCACCGTCACCCGGCAGCCGGTATGGGTATTCTCCGGGCAGGGCTCGCAGTGGCCAGGCATGGGACGCGAGCTGCTCCAGCAGGAACCGGCCTTCGCGGCAGCCCTGGCCGAAGTCGATTTCTATGTCTTCACCGAGGCCGGGTTCTCCGTACTGGACGTGGTGAGCGCCGGTGAACCGGTGACGGAGTGCTCCAAGGTGCAGCCGGTCCTGTTCGCCATGCAGATCGCGCTGGCCGCTACCTGGCGCGCCCATGGAGTCGAGCCGGCCGGCGTCATCGGCCACTCCATGGGAGAAGTCTCGGCCGCCGTCGTAGCCGGGGCGCTGTCAGTGAAGGACGGCGCCAGGGTGATCTGCCGACGCTCCGCGCTGCTCACCCGGATCGCGGGAGCCGGCGCCATGGCAACCGTAGGGCTGGACCAGGCCGCGGTGACGGCCGAACTCGCCGCCAACGATGCCGAGTCCGTCTCCGTTGCGGTCCTGTCCGCGCCGGACTCCACCGTCGTGGCCGGCGACACCGCTCAGGTGGAACGGCTCGTCACCGCCTGGCAGGCCCGCGGTATCCCGGCACTGCCCATCGCGGTGGACGTCGCCTCCCACAGCCCGCAAGTGGACCCGCTGCTGCCCGAACTCCTCACCGCCCTGTCCGGCTTGACGCCCCGGCGCCCCAGCATCCCCTTCTACTCCACCGTGCTGGAGGACCCGCACGAGGTGCCGGCCTTCGACGCCGCCTACTGGTGCGCCAACCTGCGCAACCCGGTGCGCTTCTCCTCCGCGGTCGCCGCGGCCGCCGCGGACCGGAACCTGGTGTACGTCGAGGTCTCCCCACACCCAGTGGTCACACACGCCGTCGCCGAGAGCCTGGGCGACCTGGTCGGCGAACCGGTCGTGCTGCCCACGCTACGCCGCGGGGAGTGCGAGTCCACCACGTTCCGCACCCAGCTCGCGGCCCTGCACTGCGCGGGTGTGAATGTCGACTGGTCGCCGCTGTACACGCAGGCCGGCCTCGCGGATGTCCCCACCATCGCCTTCGACCGCAAGCGCCACTGGGTGGATGCGGCCCAGCCGGCCGCCCCCGGGCAGCAGAGCGCTGCACGCTCGGCCATCGCCCTGCCAGGCAGCCACACCGAGGTACCCGGCGAACAACTGCGTCACTGCTGGCAGGGGGACGCCGGAACCACGGGGCTGCCCTGGCTGACCGACCATCGAGTGCACGGCACCCCGGTACTGCCCGGCGCCGCTCACTACGCCGTCGCACTGACCGCTGCCTGCGAGGTGTTCGACGCCGCCCCCGCCGACGTAGAGGTCACGGACCTCTCATTCCGGGAGATGCTGCGCCTGACCGCACACACCGAGCTCAGTACGACCGTCACCATGATCGCCCCAGATCACGCCACATGCGAGATCTCCGGACGCGGTGATGACGGCCAGTGGGTAACGTACGCCTCCGCCGTGCTGCGCCGCCTCTCCTTGCCTTCGCGCACCCGCACCGTGTCCGTCGCCACCCTGGTCCGGAGGCACCCGGTCACCGTCGACCCTGCAACCCTCTACGCGCGACTTCATTCCCGGGGGCTGGAACACGGTCCGGCTTTCGCCGGCATCACGGATCTGCGCGCCTCCCGCAACCGTGGGAGCTTCTGGGCCCGCGTGGAGGTTCCGCAGTCCGCACGGGCCGGAGAGCACTCCTTGCGGGTTCACCCGGTCCTCGTTGACCTCTGCCTGCAACTTCTGATCGCAGGGCCCGTCGAGGACGCCGGCCAGGGGCTGATTCTTCCCGTCCAGGTGCAGGCGGCACGGATTCTGGGCGATCCCACGACGGCCGTGTACTGCCACGCGCGGATCGTTGAGACCACGGCCGACAGCGCCGCAGGGCAGGTCCGTCTGCTGGACGAAGCGGGTAAACTAGTGATGGCCCTCGACGGAGTGAAGTTTGCACGCCGAAGCCCGCACGAGGCCAACAGGGCCGATAAGGCCGACAAGTGGTTCCTTGAGGTCGGCTGGCATTCGGTCCCACGTCCGCAGGCCACCCCGCAGATCCCGCCCGGAAACTGGCTCGTCATCGGGGAGGGCCAGGGAGATGCCGAGGCGCTGGCCGGCATCCTGCGTGAGGCCGGGGCTCGGGCCGATGCGTGGGACACCCCGCTGGGAGATGAGCGGCTCGGACCGTTCGGTGAATCCGTCAGCACCCACCTGGAGGCCAGTTCGTCCCCCTCGCGCGCCGTGGTGATGCTGTGCGGTACATCGCCCACCCTCGCGGACGATCCCACCGTGGGCGCCCAGCGGCGTGCCCGACGAATCCTTGGGACAGCCCAGGCGGTTGCTCGCAGTTCCAACCCCCCTCGCATGTACGCGGTTACCCGGGGCGCCCGTGCGGTAGAGACCGGCGAGACCGTGGATCTTGAGCAAAGTGCCCTGCGCGGCGTGATCCGCGTCCTGGCGTTCGAACACCCGCATATGCGTGCCACGCTGGTGGACGCGGATCACGGCGACCCGGGCCTGCGGAGCCTGGCTGACGAACTGCTCGCCGATGGCCACGAGGACGAGATCGCCCTACGAGGTGCCACCCGTTACATCGCCCGGCTCGATCACGCCCCGCTTGCCGCCTCCGAACAGGTCACGGCCGCCACCCGCACTGTTCGCTACGAGGCGGACGGATTCCGCCTCCGTGCGGGACGGCTCGGGGACCTCGGCAGTCTGGAACTCGCCGCGACCGGGCGGCGTACTCCAGGACCGGGCGAGGTGGAGCTACGCGTCCAGGCAGCGGGCCTCAACTTCCGCGACGTGCTCACCGCCATGGGCCTCCTGCCCGGCGAACAGGACATCCGGTACCGGATGGGCTTCGAGTGCGCGGGTCTGGTGACCGAAGTCGGTCCCGGCGTCGAGCACCTGCGCGTCGGCGACCCAGTGCTCGCCGTTCACCTCGAAGGCGGCGCCTTCGCCTCGTTCGCCACTGTGCCCGCGACCGCGGTCGCCCCGATTCCTGCCGGGCTCGATCCTGTCGCCGCGGCAGGACTGCCCACGGCCTTCCTCACCGCCTGGTACGCCTTGCACCACGTCGGCCGGCTACGCGCGGGGGAACGCGTCCTGATCCATTCGGCCAGCGGGGGAACCGGCATGGCGGCGGTCGCCGTCGCCCGGCTGCTCGGCGCCGAGGTGCTGGCAACAGCCGGCAACGAAGAGAAGCGGCGATACCTACGGGGCAGCGGGATCAGCCGGGTGATGGACTCCCGGTCCCTGGACTTCGCCGAGCAGACCCGCAACGCCACCCATGGCCAAGGCGTCGATGTCGTCCTCAACTCGCTCTCCGGTGCGGCAATCCGCGCAGGATTGGAGACGCTTCGGCCCTTCGGCCGCTTCATCGAACTGGGAGTACGGGACATCCTGTCCGACGCCCCTGTCGGGCTGGCCCCCTTCCGACACAACATCACCATGAGCACCATTGATCTCATCGAACTCCAGCGGACCCGGCCCGATATGTTCGCGACCGTGCTGCGTGAGGTTCTCACCGAGTTCACCGAAGGCCGCCTGAAGCCACTGCTCTGCACCACATATCCGCTCTCCGAGGCCACCGACGCCTTCCGTCTGATGGCCGGCGCCGGCCACATCGGCAAGCTGGTCCTCACCGTCCCGAGCCGAGGGGAGACCACTGCGGTCCTTCCCGAAGGGCCGCCTGTCGTTCACACCGACGGCGCCTACATCGTCACGGGCGGCCTGCGCGGCCTCGGCCTGGCGACCGCGCACTGGCTGGCCGAGAAGGGTGCGAATCACATCGTCCTCAACGGTCGCACACCTCCCACCCTCGCCGCCGCGCGCGCAATCAGGGAGCTGTCCGCCGGCGGTACCCGGATCACCGTCGTACTGAGCGACATCGCCGAACCGGGAACCGCCGAACGCCTTGTGGCCACCGCCACTGATGACCGGACGCCCCTGCGCGGTGTCATGCACTGCGCCATGGTCCTTGAGGACGCCGCGATCACCAACATCAACGACGCCCAGCTGAAGCGCGTATGGAGTCCTAAGGTCACCGGCGCATGGAATCTGCACAACGCCGCAGCAACGCACACGTTGGACTGGTTCGTAGTCTTCTCCTCCATGGCCTCCTTGCTAGGCAACCCCGGGCAGGGCGTGTATGCCGCCGCCAACTCCTGGCTCGATGCCTTCGCCGCCTGGCGGACCAGCGAGGGCATGCCCACGCTCGCCGTCAACTGGGGACCGTGGGGCGAGACCGGTGTCGCAACCGACTTCAGCAGCCGGGGCTACGAGACGATCCCGACCGAGAAGGGGCTACTGGCGCTCCACTCGCTCCTGGCGCACGGACGCGTCCAGACCGGGGTGATTCCCGGGGAGCCGAGCAGCTGGATCCCCCTTGCCGGACGGCAGTCCTCCTTCTTCAGCCTCCTCACCCCGGGTAACGAACACACGGCGGACGTGCCGGAGGGCTCCCGCGACATCCAGACCCGTCTCACGGGCCTCGCGCCAGGCATCGCCCGGCGCACCGCCCTTGAGACCTACTTGGCCGATCACATTCGCGCAGTTCTCCGGCTGGGCGGCACCACCCTTGACCCGCAGACCCCCCTCAAGGCGCTGGGATTCGATTCACTGCTGTCCATGGAATTGCGCGTCCGTCTGGAATCCGACCTCGGGGTCAAGCTCGCCAGTAACTTTGTCTGGCAGCATCCGACGCTATCGGCACTCGCCGCAGGCCTCGCCGAGTGCATGGGCCTTGAACTGCACAGCACCGATCAGTCGACCCCAAAGTGATGGAGAAATCCGGTGGTTTCGTGGCTTCGTGTGTGACAGCCGACTCCAGTCGTAGGTCTGTTCTGACTCCATCTACGGCGGGCGTTGCAGGCGGAGATCGACAGGTCCAGTTCCCGGCAGACGGGCTCGACCCCGAAGTCATCGCGGAGGTGGTTGATCACCGCGTCGGCCTCGTGCGGGGCTGGTCGAGCTCCTTTGCGAAAAGCACGCTGGTGGCCTTCAGGATCTCGTTTGCCCTCCGTAACTCAGCCGCTTCCTTGCGGAGTTGTACGAGCTCGGCTCGCTCGGCCGTGGCGAGCAGGTCGGGCCGGCTGCCGCCATCGGCCTCGGCCTGACGGACCCACAGTGGCGCCGCACCGAGAAGGAACCCTGCGAGCGGCGGCGCCGCGACGTCGAGCTCACCGAGCAGATCAAGGAGATCCACACCCAGTCCGGTGGGCGTCTACGGGTCACCGCGCGTGCACGCCATGCTGAAACGCGACGGCGTCCACGTGGGCCGCAAGCGCGTCGAGCGGTTGATGCGCGAGGCCGATCTGGCGGGTCTCAGCCCGCGCCGGAGCGGTTTCACGCGCCGAGATCCCAAGGCCGCGCTCGCCCCGGACCTCGTTAACCGGGACTTCACCGCCCAGGGGCCGAACCGGCTGTGGGTCACCGACCTGACGATGATCCCGACCGCCGAGGGACCGCTGTGGCTGTCCGCGATCCGCGACGCGTTCTCCCGCCGGGTCGTGGCCTGGGAAACCTCCGCCCGCGCGGACGCCGACCTGGTTCTGTCCAGCCTGGAGTACGCGCTCGCCTCCCGCGAGATCGAGCCCGGAAAGCTCATCCACCACGCCGACCACGGCTGCCAGTACACGTCCATCAAGCTCACAACTCGCCTTGTGAGGACTGGAATTGAGGCGTCGATGGGCTCGGTCGGCGACAGTTACGATAATGCCCTGGCGGAGAATCTGTGGATGCTGACGAAGACCGAATGCGTCCGCGGCCGCGTCTTCGCCACCAGGGCCGAGGCGAACCTCGCGCTCTTCGAGTACTTCGACGGTTTCCATAACAGCCGGCGCATCCAGAAGCGGCTCGGCTACCTCAGCCCGATCGAGTTCGAGGAGAAGCACTACTCCGATCAGGCAGCGGCCAAAAGAGCCAACCTGAAAACCCGTCAACCCACTCTGACCAGCTGACCAGCTGATCAGCACCTCCCGAGCAACGGGGAACCTCAGTCTCCAGGGCGACGGTGAAGGAAGCCCGGTCCGGATCTGTGCCGGGAAGGGTCTCGACGGCCTCGACCATCGCCCGGCGCAGTGCCTGGTAGACGGTCAGATGAGCCCATAGCTCCTGTTGGATCCCGGCCGCGTCCTGGGAGCGCAATACCAGACCGCACTGCAAGGTGTGGCGGAGCGAGTAGAACGCCGATTCGATCTCCCATCGCTCGTGGTAGAGCTCCACCAGTTCGGCGGCGGGGTAGCGGCGGTGATCGGTCAGCGTGGTGGCCAGCCGGTAGTGGCCTTCCAGCCGCAGTCCTTTGGCGGTCGTCACCGCGACGTGCGCGTCGATGACCCTCAGTCGGGTCCCGTTGATCCTGGTCAGGAACGACCCGCCCGGTAGTAGCGCCCAGCGGGCGGGTGTCCGGGGGGCCTTGACCCCGGATCTTGGACACACGAGACACTGGATCCTGCGGATCTGAGAACGGACATCTCGTGGTCATGAAGAACTACCCGCCGGAGTTCAAGGCGGACGCGGTCGCGCTGTACGAGTCACGGCCCGACGCGACGATCAGGTCGGTCGCCGCCGATCTGGGAATCAACCCAGAGACCCTGCGGAACTGGGTGAGGGCTGCCGGAGCAAGCCGTCCACGGGGACGCCGGACGCAAGAACCGGCCCAGCCGCGGCCCCGCTGGAAGCGGAGAACGCAGCTCTGCGGAAGAAGATCCGCGAGCTGGAGGAAGAACGCGAGATCCTCCGCAAAGCGGCGAAGTATTTCGCCGGGGAGACGCGCTGGTGAGGAGCCGTAAATTAACTACTGCCAGTTTCCATGCGGATCGGGTGCGTGCGGTGGTATACGGGCTGGCATGGGGATATCGGATCAGGTCCTGGCGGTCCTGGATGTGAAGTTCGCCGCGGTGCTGCCGCACTTGGACGAGCGGCAGCGGCGTTTGTATCTGGCTTCCGAGGCCGGGGCGTTGGGGCACGGCGGGGTGACGGCCGTGGCCAGGCTGGCCGAGGTGTCGGAGTCGACCATCGCTCGAGGGCAGGAGGAGCTCGCGGGTGAGGCGGAGGTTCTGGGGCGAGTGCGACGACCTGGCGGTGGACGCAAGAGTGCCGCCGAGCGGGATCCGGGCCTGGCCGCGGCGCTCGAGTCGTTGATCGAGCCGCACGAGCTGGGAGATCCGGTCTCTCCGCTGCGCTGGACCACCGCCTCGCTGCGGGACCTGGCCCGAGAACTGACCGAAGCCGGACACCCGGTCAGCGCCCCGGTGGTGGGCGGCCTACTGCATGAGATGGGCTTCAGCCTGCAGGGCATGGCCAAGACCCGGGCCGGCCGTCAGGTTCACGACCGTGATGCCCAGTTCCGGCACATCAACGCCGCTGCCGAACGGTTCCTGGCCGAGGGCCTGCCAGTGGTGAGTGTGGACGCGAAGAACAAGGAGCCGATCGGTGACTTCGCCCGCCCCGGGCGCACCTATCGGCCCAAAGGTGAGCCGATCACCGCCCCGGACCATGACTTCACCCGCCCCGACACCCCGCTGGCCATTCCGTACGGCGTCTATGACCTGGGGAGGGACACCGGCTGGGTGAACGTGGGCACCGACCGCAACACCGCCGCGTTTGCGGCGGAGTCCATCCGGCGCTGGTGGAACGGTCGAGGCCGCCTCGACTATCCCGGAGCCACCCGGCTGCTGATCACCGCCGATGCGGGCGGAGCGAACTCGGCGGACTCCACCCTGTTCAAGATGGACTTGGCCGTCCTGGCCGACGACTCCGGGCTGGACATCACCGTCATGCACTTTCCGCCTGGAACTTCGAAATGGAACAAGGTCGAACACCGCTTGTTCTCCCGGATCACCCATAGCCTGCGCGGACAGCCGCTGACCAGCTACGAAGTCCTACTCCAGACGATCTCGGCCACTCGCACCAGCACGGGGCTGAGCGTCAGTGCCGTCCTGGACGAGAACAACTACCCCACCGGTCGTAAGCTCACCCGGGCCGAGCGCAAGGCAGTCGAACAGCGCGTGGAGCGCGACGAGTTCCACGGCGAGTGGAACTACACCATCGCCCCGCACGACGCTGTCCAGGACCCGCCGACCTCACCAGAACAGAAGCTGGCAGCCCCCATCCCACCCGAGGCCACCTTCCTGCTCACTCACCCCGCATTGACCGGCATGTCCCGCGACCAGTTCGACCAGCTCGTGGACCAGCTCGAACCCTGCCGCCAGATCCTGACAGATGCCGAGCGCCGGGACGATGGCAGTGACGGACGCGGACGCAACCCTGGCTTCGGGATCCTCGATCACCGCCATCGGGTCCTCGCCGCAATCCTCAACTGCCGCAACACCGTCACCCTGACGCTGGCAGGCCAACTGATCGGCAGGGACCGCAACGTGCTGAGCTATCACGCCCACAGGACCAGGCCGCTACTGGCGTTCGGCGGGACCGGCCTCGCCGCGATCCTCACCCGCCAGACCCACCCACCGCGCACCCTCGAAGCCTTGAAGAGCGTGATCGAGCGGCACGACAACATGATCGAAACTGGCAGTAGTTAATTTACGGCTCCTGAACCGCTTCCAGTGCGTCGCCGACCTCCACCGCCGATACGGCGTGAAGCGGCTCTGCAGCATCCTCGGCGTCAGCCGCTCGAGCTTCTACTACTGGCGCCGGACCGCTGCGGACCGAGCTGCCCGGCAGGCGGCCGACGCACAGCTGGCCGCCCGGATAAGGGCTGTTCACCAGGAATCGGACGGCACCTACGGAGTTCCGAGGATCACCGCCGAGCTCCGCGAGACGAGCGGTGAAGCGGTCAACCACAAGAGGGTCGCCAGGATTATGCGGGCGTCCGGGATCGAAGGGGTCCGGTTGCGCCGCCGGCACCGCACCACCGTCCCCGACCCGGCCGCGGCCAAAGCACCGGACCTGATCGGCCGCGACTTCAGCGCCGAGAAGCCCAACACGAAGTACGTCGGCGACATCACCTACCTGCCCATCGACGGCGGGAAGTTCTGCTACCTGGCGACCGTCATCGACCTCGCCTCATGCCGTCTGGCCGGCTGGGCGATCGCCGACCACATGCGCGCGGACCTCGTCACCGACGCCCTGGCCGCGGCGATCCGCGCCCGCGGCAGCCTCGCCGGATCGATCATGCACACCGACCACGGAGCCCAGTACACGAGCAGGGCATTCGCCGAAGCATGCAGGTCAGCAGGGGTGCGGCGAAGCATGAGCGCAGTCGGGTCCAGCGCGGACAACGCACTCGCCGAGTCCTTCAACGCAACCTTCAAACGCGAGACCCTGCAGGGACGAAAGAGCTGGCCCGACGAACGCCGGGCCCGGCTCGACGCCTTCCGATGGCTCCACCGCTACAACACCCGGCGCCGACACTCCCACCTTGGACAACGATCACCGATCGCCTTCGAGAACGCCCTCCACCTCACACCAACTACGCTGGCACCAGCCGCATAACCCGTGTTCAGGATTCGGGGTCAAGGCCCGCCGGCCCTTGACCCTCCGGCGCGACAGCGCGGGCATCTCCGGGTTGCGTTCATCCAGGCCACCACATGCGGGCCTGGTCGCGTTCGGGCTTTCCGGGCGGTCCGTCCAGGGGCAGGCCCACCGCGACGCCGAGCACGTGGGGCAGGTGCTGACGGTGGCAGAAGTCCCGCAGGTCCGGGTCCCGGCTGTAGCTGAAGGGTCAGTGGTCGTCGGTGATGCGGGTGGCGATGCCGTTGCTGATCTTCACCTCGGCGGAGACGCCCTTCTGCGCAGCAGCCTGCAGCTCCTGCTCGGTGCACTTGGTGGCGGACTGGTCGTTCTCGTCGCCGCAGATGTCACCCGCGCCCCAGATCTCCGTGTCATCGGCCGTGAAGAATGCCTGCTCCTCGCCCTTCGGGCCGGACACCGTGTACTTGCCGGGCGCCAGGTACGACACATTCCCGAACCACGTACCGCTCACGCCCTTGCCCACCTTGCCCTGGCTGTCCCCGTCGCCGGCGCTCTCGGGGGCGGAACCCGAGCCGCTCCTACCGGTACCGCTGGAGCCGCTCTTTGCGGCCGGCGCCTTGGCGTCGGAGTTGCCGGAGTTGCTGCCGGAGGAGGCCGGCACCTCGGCGTTGCTGTCCGAACCCGATGAGCCCTTACCTTCGGCAGCCACCTTCGTCGAAGAGGCGGTGGCCGTGGCGGCCGACGAGGCTGTGCCGGCGGTGTCGCTCTGGCAGGCCGTCAGCAGCGCGGTCCCGGCGACGAAAGCGGCGGCGAGCAGAACGGAACGGGTACGCAGGGAGGCCATGAGGAAGGGTCCGTCCAAGAGTCGGAGCAGCTGACGTCTGTGAACTGCTTGTTCACTCACCATGCATCACGTCGTACTCCAGAGAACGGGATGTCCTTGATCCACGACGTTGCTGTGACCATTCACGGACACAGCGACAACGGCCGGCGCGCAGCGTGGGCTGAGCGGTTGATGGCCGCCCGCACGCCCCTGGCGGCGGAGCTTGCAGCGATCCCGGTGCCTCCCAGGAGGAACTTCCAATCCACACGCCCGCGCACGGCCTCCGCGGCCTGCCGGTCCGTCAGCGGAAAGTCGAGCGTGTTCGGGGTCTGGGTCGGACGCTGGGGTACACCGCCTTCCTCCTGAGCGCACCCCGGGCACTCTGTGCGGCCCGGGATGCGCTGACCCTGGCCAGCGGCATCGCACCCCAGGGCTGCTCCCCCTCTGGGCTACGTGGCGGCGGGGAGCGAGGTGAAGTTGGGGGTGTTCCTGTCGAACAGCAAGAGCAGGCGGCCAAGCTCACCACCGAGAAACTCGCGCCAGGCCGGTCACGCTCGGCCCGGCTCTCCTTCGGGCCGGGGAGCCGGGCCTGCTTCGTGTGGCGAGTAACGGGCGCCGCGATCACCTTCGTCTGCGCGGGCGCTGCCTGGATCGCGGACCGTGACCGGGCTGGCACGAGGTTTGGTTCAGTCGAGCAGGCCGAGGTTCTTGACGGCCTGGGTGACCTGGGCGGTCTGGTTGGCCGCTCCGGCGGCGTTTGGGTGGAAGAGGGTGGTGGGGACCGGGCGGTCGTTCTCGCCGACGCCGTTACCGAAGGCGCCGAACATCCACTTGTCGGAGCCGCTCCGGCAGAAGTCGTGGCCGCGGCTGGGGGTCGCGGTGTCGACGTAGGTGTCGCCGTACTTCTCGACGGTGGTCTTCATGATGTGGTTGATGTGGTCCATCTGACGGGCCAGGAACGCCATGTCACCGGGAGCGAGCGTGGCTCCCTGGAACGGGTTGCCGAACTGGCAGTGACTGCCGTCGGCCGGGAAGATGGTGGGGTAGCCGACGAACACGAACGTCGCGTGCGGGGCCCGCTCGTGCAGCCGCGGCATCATCTCGTCGAACTGCTGCTGCAGACGTTCGGTGCGCTGGCGCAGGTCCGACAGTCCGTCGGTCCTGTAATGGTCGGTGCACGGCGTTCCCTGACCCCATGCGAGCGCGCCACGCCGGGCGCAGTCGAGTCCGACCTCGCTGATCAGGTAGGTGTTGGCGCCGATCCCGACGGTCACAAGATCGGTGTCCGTGTTCAGGGCCTCGATCTGGGCCGGCTTCTCCGGGGCGTCGTCCGGGACCGGGACGGGCGGGCCGCCGAACCCGGTCTGCGGGCGCAGGACGCCTCCGAAATTGTTGTCGATGGTCGCTCCGCCGCAGGTGACGTCCCGTACGTGGTCGTAGACGGCGGAGAACTGCGGGTCGCGGGCGAGCTGGCGCGGGTAGCTGGAGGTCGACTGTCCGCAGTAGTCGTCCGTGGTCACCAGGTCCGGCAGGAACTGACCGACGCTGTAGGAGTCCCCGAGGGAGACGTAGTCCTTCTTGGCCACGGCGGCGTGCTGCAGCGGGACCGCGCCTGCTGCGGGGGCAAGCGAGAGCGGTGCACAGACCACAGCGGCGAGCGCGAGAGCACGGCCTAGCTTCTGATACACGAGAACTCCCGGGAAAACGGCCGGAGGGGAGGCCGCCGGACAGCAGCCGCCCGGGATCCCGGCCCAGGTCAACGCCCTTACCATGAAGCCCAGTCAGCGCAGCTTGCGGCAGGCACCACGACGCACGCCCTGAACGGATGATCTTCGACCGCCCCGGTGCTCATAGGTTGACGACACTCTTGACGGACCCCGTGCGGCCCTCGCGGCGCGCCTGGGCGACGGTCTTGCTGGATCCAGTACACGCCGCACGCCGGAGCGATCGAGGTCCGTGATATCGGGTGGGCGGGCTGATTCACGGCCTTGCGGCCAGACACCGACGCCGGCTGACCGGCAGGGGCTACACGCGCGATCACGTACTTCGTACGCTGCGGCCATGAGCTTTCGGCGTAGCAGCGGGCGCCGCCACGTGCCCGGTGCCGGTCCGGTCCGGGCGGCGCCCCGCGGAACCGCGTCATGCACGAGCCGCTCCTCGTCTGCCCACCGCCGTGCGGCAGGATGAGGCCATGAGCGTAGTCAAGATCAACGTACTGACCGTCCCCGCCGAGCAGCGGGAGACGCTGGAGAAGCGCTTCGCCTCCCGTGCCCATGCTGTGGAGAGCTCCGATGGGTTCGAGTGGTTCGAACTCCTCCGCCCCGTCGAAGGCACCGACAAGTACCTCGTCTACACGCGGTGGCGTGACGAAGAGTCCTTCCAAGCCTGGATGGAAGGTCCCATGAAGGCCGCCCACCAGGGCAGTGACGCGGAGAGCGGCGAACGTCCCAAGCCGGCGGCGAGCGGGTCCACACTGTGGTCCTTCGAGGTCGTGCAGCAAGCGGCGCCGACAAACGCGTAGACAAGACGTCGCGCGAGCAGCTCCGGCAGCGCCAGTGAGCGCTTTACCGCCCAGCACGGCCGGATGCGCGAAGAAGCGCGCCTGCCGGGTGGTGTGGGTGTCACCAGGCCGCTCGCAGGCGCAGGGGTGAGCCGGTCACCGGTGAGGGTCGCGTCGAAGTCGATGCCGCTGTCGATCACCACACCGAATCGGCCCCGCCTGACGGCGGGGCCGTTTTGGGTGCCGTGGCTGGACGCGGCGATGGACGCCGACCGGATCATCGCGGCCGGACTGGACGGCGAGGCCGGCGGGCCGCACCCGCTGGCCGGGTGGGTCCACACCCGGGACACCGCGCACATGCTGGCCTGGGCGCTGAACGGCACCGTCCCGCCAGCGCTCGCCGGACGCTTACACCGGCCGAGGCGCGGCCCGGTCGCCGCCGCGCCGCAGCTGGCGGCCGCGGACAGGGCGGTGTTCTTCGACCACCTGCGGGGCACGACCGAGGCGGCGGCCCGGCAGGGCGAGAGCGGGCGTTGTCAACTTGTCGGGCGAGGGCGTGGTGGGGCCGGACTCCGGCTCCGTACTCAGGGCGTAGCAGGCAGGCTGGCGGCCCCAGTGATCTCGTTCCAGATGGTGAAGCGGTGGCGCATTTCGGTGCGGTAGTCGGGTGCGGTCGTCAGGTGGCGGCGGGGTCGGAAGTGGGGTGAGATGCCGCTGACGCGGACAGGAACCGCTGGGCCCCGCCGACGCTGCGGAAGCCATCCAGCTCGACCACCTCGCCGAAGAACACAGACGCCCCCGAACCCACCGACCGGCCAGAACGGCATGATGCGGACGTGAAGAAGAGTGCTGATACGCCCACTGACGAGGACGTCACCGCCCTCTGCGGCCGGGTGTGGGACATCCTGGTCCCCGCCCGCGCCAGCTACCTGGCCGGCGTCTCACCCCACTACGACGAGGTCTTCCATGAGGTCGCGCAGCGAACCCAGCACGCAGGCAGCCTCGGCAAGACAGACATCGCAGCCCTCGTCGTCTGGAAACGGCTCTCCGCACAAACCCGCTGGGTGACAGCACTCCTGTCCCTGCCCGACACCCACGTGCGAGCCGTCACCGAACGGGCCGTCACCGCCGTCCGCGACACCACAGTCCCGCGCAGTGAGGCCGCCCGCACCGGGCGCGGCATCATCTGGGAACTGCCCGGCTTCCGCACCGGCGACGCCCTCGCCTCAGCCGTCCTGACCGCAGCAGCACCGCACCGGATGGCCGTCTACGACCGCCGCGTCCAACACGCCCTCGACACCCTCGGCCTCACCCTCACACCGGGACGCTACGGCCGCTACATGCAACTCCTCGACAACCTCCTCGAGCACGACGCGGCACGCGCCGACGGCTGGACGGCCCGCGACATCGACACCGCCCTGTACTGGACCGGCAGACCCGACCCCGCACCAAGCCCCTGACCAGCGCAAACACGCACCAGATCTTTAGATGCCAGAAACCACCACCAACACCACGCCACCGTTATCAACCAACCACGAATAACCCCAGGCCAGAAGCCCCGCCATCACCCCACTTCGTACCAGAACGCGCCCTGTCATTTCTCAGAAAACCCCCAACACCCCAGCTCAAACCGCAATGCCACACCGACTATGAACCCCGGAATCACAGTCGAACACTCCGTCTACGTCGCCCCCGAAACCCGCGGCCGTGGCGTGGGGCTCAGCCTGCTGACTGCCCTGCTGGCCTCTACCGATGCCGCCGGGATCTGGACGGTCCAGTCCGGGATCTTCCCAGAGAACACCGCCAGCCTCGCCGTGCACCAGAAGGCCGGGTTCCGCGTCATCGGCACCCGCGAGCGCATCGGCCTCCACCGCGGGCGATGGCGCGACGTCGTCCTCGTCGAACGCCGCAGCCCGATCGTCAGCTGAGCGCGACCACAGTCGCGCTCAGCGACTCCGTTCCCACTGACACTCCTGGTGTCGGAAGCACTGACACTTCCACGTCGGCCAACAGCTGGTATCACACCGCCCGCTACAGCAAGATCCCCGCGCTCAAGTCCGGACCCGCGATCCGTATCCCCGCCGCACGCGGTGAATTCAGCATTTGACGAGGTCCCGTTTCAGCCTGGTGGGGGAATCGGTGTGGCTGCTCGACCGCTTCCGGATACGCATACGCCTGGGGCGGCCTATGGGTTCCCCGATTCGGCGGCGCGGTGGTGTTCGGCGTTGATGCGCTGGGCTTCTTCGAGCTGGTCTTCGAGGATGACAATGCGGCAGGCAGCCTCAATGGGGGTGCCCTGGTCGACGAGTTCCCGGGCGCGGGCGGCGATGCGCAGCTGGTACCGGGAGTAGCGGCGGTGGCCGCCCTCGGAGCGCAGCGGTGTGATCAGGCGGGCTTCGCCGATGGCGCGGAGGAAGCCCTGGGTGGTGTTGAGCATCTCGGCGGCCCGGCCCATGGTGTAGGCGGGGTAGTCGTCGTCATCGAGACGGCCGTAGGAAGCGTCTGCTGTCATCGCACCTCTCTGTGGAACACGCTGGAGGGGCCCGGGTGCTATGTGGCACCCGGGCCCCGAAGGAACTGCTACACCATCTGCCGACCCTGATCCTGCGTCGGCCTTCTGTTTCCGCAGACCCGACCTGAGCGGCGTCGGGGGTGCGGGGATCGCGGTTGCTTGACCGGAGACCACCTCACTATCGATGTCCTGCGGTACCCGGGCTCAACACTCCGCCCGGGCGATCCTGATGGCGCCTGGCTCCTCCGTTCGTCCCTCTGGGCCCGATCACTTGCGTACTGCTGGTGGCCTCGAACAGCGCCACTCTTCGGCAGCCAGCCCCGTCGCCCGTCCTGCGTCTGCTCTGGCTTGGAACCCCACTGCCGGACTTCCCGGTACGCGCGCCCGCAGCCGACGCCTTTACCGAGGTGCTGCTGAGAAGCGCACTGCTGGTACTGCGAACTGCGGTACTGCTCTTGGCGGCCCCTGATCACTGCGGGCCACCCGGTCCGGTCGTCAGTCCCGTCGCCGTCCTGCAATCGCTCTGGCTTCGAAACTCCACCACCGCACCGTCCTGCGAACTGCAGTTGCGGGTGCCGCTGCCTGGCAGTTCATCTCTGCCGGGCCTTCCTTGATCTCGGCTACGAGAGAAACCATAACCA